>CAXTVZ010000216.1:0-5983 GCA_964247685.1 uncultured Acetobacteraceae bacterium | reverse complement strand
TCCGCCAGGCGCGCGCAGCCCAGCTCGCCGGCGATCGCGTCACGGCGGAAGCCGCCTGGCGCGCCGCGCTGGCCGCCGATGACGGCCACCCCGAGGCGCTCTACGGGCTCGGCTGCCTCCATCTCGAACGTGGCGCGCCGGCCGCGGCAATCGGGCTGATCGGCCGTGCACTCGAGCGCGACCGCACCAACGCGGCGTTCCACGTGGCACTCGGCCTGGCCCTCCTGCAGCAGGGCCATGGCGAGGCCGCGCGCGCCGCACTCTCGCTCGCCACACTTCACGCGCCCGAGAATGCCGCGGCCCATCTGGTGCACGCGCGGATCCTGCTCGCCATCGAACGCCGGCAGGACGCGACCGCCGCGTTCGACCGCGCGGCATCGCTCGCACCGTTCGACGGCGTGATCCGGCTCGAGCGTGGCGCCCACCACATGGCGACCGGTCGCCTGGCGGCAGCGCTCGACGATTTTCTGGCCGCGCGTGCGGCGCGGCCGGACGACCCGCTCGTGCTGTCCAATCTCGGCGCGGCACTGCGCGAGCTCGGCCGCATCGACGAGGCCGCACCCGTGCTCGAGCGCGCGGTGGCGCTCGATCCGGCCCGCGGCGAGGCGCTCGGCAATCGCGGGCTCAACCGCCTGGCCCTGGGCGACGTGGCGGCCGCGCTGGACGACCTCGCGCGTGCCGCCAGCCTCCTGCCGGGCTCGATCCCCGCCGCCCGCAACCTCGCCTCCGGCCTCTACGAAGCCGACCGTCTCGACGAGGCAGCTTGGATCCTCGCACCCCTCCTCGAACGCGCGCCCGACGACCCAGCGACCGCGCTGAACGCGGCCACGATCGCGCTCGCGCGCGGCGACTGGGCACGCGGCTGGCCCGGCCACGAGGCACGGCTGCGTCTCCATCCGCTGGCGCCTCGTCCGGGCGTCGCCGATTGGAACGGCGAACACCTCGTCGGCGGCACCCTCCTGCTGGAGGCCGAGCAGGGCGTCGGCGACAGCCTCATGTTCCTCCGCTACGTGCCGCTCGCGGCCGGGCGCGCCGGCGGCCCCGTCGTGCTGGCGCTGCCCGCGAGCCTGCACCGCGCGGCGCGCCTGGTGCCGGGCGTGGCCGACCTCGTCGAACCCGACGCGCCCGCCTCCGCCGCGGCGCGGGCCTCGCTCGGCAGCCTGCCACGGTTCTTCTCCCCGAATCCCGCCGCCGTGCCGCCGCCGACCGCCTTGTTCTTCGACGCAGCCTCGGTTCCTCCGCGCGCGGGTGCCGCGCTCCGCGTGGGCATCGCCTGGGCCGGCAACCCGCTCTACAAGCAGGACCGCCGGCGCTCGATCGCCCCCGCGACCCTTGCCCCGCTGACGGCCCTCGAAGGCGTCGAGTTCGTCTCCCTCCAGGAAGCGCCCGCACACCTCCCGCCGGGCGTCGCACCACCGCCATTCCGCTTACGCGACTGGGCCGACACGGCGGCGCTCGTCGCCTCGGTGGACCTCGTGGTCACGGTCGACACCGCGATCGTGCATCTTGCGGGCAGTCTCGGCGCGCCGACGCTCCTGCTCGATCGCGCGGGCGGCGACTGGCGCTGGCTGCGGGGGCGGGACGACACGCCCTGGTATCCGAGCGTGCGCATCCTCCGCCAGCAGGCGTCGCTGCCTCCGGACGAGGCCTGGCCGCCGGTGATCGCCCGCACCGCGGCGCTCGTCGCTCAGGCGGCCGCGATGCTGCGCCTCGAGGGCGGCGTGCCCGGCTGGGACTCGTCGGGACCGGCCAGCACCGCCAGCAACGCCTCGCGCAACTGGTCGAGCTTGCGCTCGCTGCTGATCTTCAGCCCGAACACGTCGCGCACGTAGAACACGTCCACCGCGCGCACCCCGTAGGTGGTGACGTGGGCAGACGCGATCTGCAGCCCCTGGCGGCTGATCGCGTCGGTCACCTCGTGCAGCAGGCCGGGCCGGTCGCGGCCGTTCACCTCGATCACCGTGTGGGTGTTGGACGCCCGGTTGTCGACCACCACGCGCGGCGGCACGTGGATCGCCCGCATGCGCCGGCCCAGCAGCGCGCCGGCGCCCCGATCCACCATCGCGCCCGCGAGCCCGAGCTGGCCGGACAGCGCCTGCTCGATCAGATGCGGCAGCCGGGCCAGCCGGTTCGGCGCGTCGAAGGCCTCGCCGGACGCGTCCTGGATCCAGAACGTGTCGAGTGCGCGGCCATTGGTGAGCGTATGGATCCGCGCGTCCACGATCGAGGCGCCGGCCACCGCCAGCGCGCCGGCGATATGGCTGAACAGGCCCGCATGGTCGGTGGTGTAGACCGTGACCTCGGTCACCGCGCGCGCCGGCAGCGGCTGGCAGTCGACCAGCAGCGGCAGGCCGGCCTGCTCGGCGCCCCGGATCAGGGCGGCATGGCGCAGATGGGTCTCGGTGTCGAAGGCCAGCCAGTAGCCGCCATAGCCGAGCCCCGCGAACATCTGTCGGTCCGCGTCCGACCAGCCCTCGGCGGCGAGGATCTCGTCGACCGCCGCCCTGGCGCGGGCGACCCGCACGTCGCGCTCGGTGGTGGCCAGCCCCCCTTCCAGCACCTCGGCGACGCGCGTGTAGAGCTCGGTCAGCAGCGTCGCCTTCCACGCGTTCCACACCCGCGGCGAGACCGCGCGCATGTCGGCCACCGTCAGCATCAGCAGCAGGCGCAGCCGTGTGGGCGACTGGATGGTATCGGCGAGGTCCAGGATGGTCTTCGGGTCGTCGATGTCGCGCTTGAACGCGGTCTGGCTCAGCAGGAGGTGGTGCAGCACCAGCCAGGAGACGGTTTCGGTCTCCTCGGCCGAGAGCCCCAGCCGGGGCCCGATCGTCTGCGCCACCTCGGCGCCGAGCTCGGAATGGTCGCCGCCGCGGCCCTTGGCGATGTCGTGCATCAGCAGGGCGACGTAGAGCGCGCGTCGCGAGCGGGGATCGAGCGAGAGGTCGGCGGCGAGTTCGGACGGGACGGGAGTGATGTCGGCCAGGCGCCCGCCCTCGAGGTCGTTGAGCACGCGGACCGCCTCGATCGTGTGCTCGTCGACCGTGTACACATGGTAGGTGTCGAACTGCATCTGGCCCACCACGCGGGACCAGTCGGGCACGATCCGCCCCAGCAGTCCGGTCTCGTTCAGCACGCCGAGCTGGTCGGCGCCGTCCTGGCGGGGATGGTCGAGCCCGCCCGCGAGCAGGTCAAGCAGGATGGCGTTGGCGGCCGGGTTGTCGCGCAGTTTCGCGGCACCCCGCTCCCAGCGGATCAGCTGGTGCATCGCCAGCGGGTGCAATGGCAGCGCGCGGTCGCGGGCGAAGCGCAGCAGCTCCATCATCGCCAGCGGCCGGTCGTGGAACAGCAGCGGGTCGATCGGCAGGATCTCGCCGTCCATCACGGTGAAGCCCGCGCGGGCCAGCGCCGCGTCGGCCGTGGCCGCGACCGCCGGCGTGCCCCTTGCGGCGCGCAGGATCTGCGGCTCGAGCACGTGGGTGAGACGCATCACCTCGCGCGCGGTCAGGAAGTAATGGCGCATGAAGCGCTCGACGCCGACCTGGCGGCCGTGATGCGTGTAGCCCATCCGCGCGCCCACCACCGGCTGCATGTCGAAGGTCAGACGCTCCTCGGCGCGGCCGGCGACGTAGTGGAGATGGAAGCGCACCGACCACAGGAAATCCCACGACCGGTTCGCATGCCGGGCCTCGATCGCCGTGAGCAGACCGCCGCCGGGAGCGCCCGTGCCCACCAGCTCACGCATGCGCGTGTTGCCGAACACGGTGCGCGACATCCAGTAGAGCGTCTGGATGTCGCGCAGACCGCCATGCCCTTCCTTGATGTTGGGCTCGACCAGGAAGGCGCTCTCGCCGTAGCGCGCGTGGCGCTGGGCGCGCTCGCGCTGCTTGGCCTCGAGGAAGGCGACGGTGCCTTCCTCCGCCGAGGCGGAGATGAAGCGGGCGCGGAACTGTTCGAACAGGCGGCCGTCGCCCGCCAGCAGCCGCGCGTCGATCAGCGAGGTGCGCACGGTGACGTCGCGCCTCGCCTCGGCGATGCACTGCACGATCGAGCGCGTGGCATGCCCGACCTTCAGCCCGAGATCCCAGAGGAAATAGAGCATGAACTCGACCGCCCGGAGCGTGGTGGGCGAGGGCTCGTCGGTGGTGAGGAACAGCAGGTCGATGTCGCTGAACGGGGCCAGCAGCCCGCGCCCGTAGCCGCCGGTGGCCGCGATCGCGATCGGCGGCAGCGCGTCGGGGGCAGGGTGGGCAGCGCCGGTGTAGCGCCACAGCGTCGCCACCAGACCGTCGACCAGCGTGGAGAGCCGCTCGGCCGCGCGCGCGCCGGACAGGCGGTAATCCTCGAACTCGGCGCGGACATCCTGCTGAACCAGTGCCAGATGGCGGCGGAACACGCCGATCGCCTGGTCGCGCGCCAGCACGGCGCGGGACACGTCATCCGGACCGGCGAGCCCCAGCTGGTCGAGCAGAAGCGTGGTTGCCTCCTCAGGCCTGCCGGACAAGGATTCTGCATCTGCCATCAATGTGAATCTAACGTGTCATGGCCTCGTCCGACAGGTCATCTTGCGGCGCAACAATGAGAGAACGGAGACGGTAGAGCGCTTCGTGGGCTTCTCGTGGCGTTATTGCATCAAGATCGAACGCCAGCAGCGCGTCGCGGAGCGGGTCGGCGACGGGCCGGGCGTCGCGATCGGCGGCGGCGAACAGCGGCAGGGTCTCAGGCCGGCCGCGGCCGACCCGCTCGAGTTCGGCCAGCACCGCTTTCGCACGCGCCACCACCGGGGCCGGCACGCCCGCGAGCCTGGCCACGTGCACGCCCCAGCTGCGGCCCGCGGCGCCTGCCACCACCTCGTGCTGGAACACAATCTCGCCGCGCCACTCGCGCACGCGCATGGTCCGCAGCGTCACGCGCGGCAGCGACACGGCATGCTCGGCGAGCTCGTGGAAATGGGTGGCGTAGATGCCGCGGCATCGCACCTGAGTGTGGAGCTGCTCGAGCACGGCGGTGGCGATCGCCAGCCCGTCCAGCGTGGAGGTGCCGCGCCCGATCTCGTCGACCACCACCAGCGAGCGGTCGCTCGCGGCATGCAGGATCGAGGCGGTCTCGATCATCTCGACCATGAAGGTGGAGCGGCCGGCGGCCAGGTCGTCGGCGGCGCCCACGCGACTGAACAGGCGGTCGACGAGCCCGATCCGCGCCTCGGTGGCCGGCACCGGCAGCCCGCTCTGGGCCAGCACCACGGCGAGTGCGGTCTGGCGGAGATAGGTCGACTTGCCCGCCATGTTCGGCCCGGTCAGCAGCATCAGGCGGCAGTCGGGCGAGAGGTCGGCGTCGTTGGGGGTGAAGCGGGCCCCCGGGGGAAGTGCGGCCTCGACCACCGGGTGGCGGCAGGCGGTGAGACAGAATGCGGCATCTTCGGTGAGCACGGGGCGGCACCAGCCGCGCTCGCCGGCGAGCGAGGCGGCGCTCTGGGCCACGTCGAGGCGCGCCAGCCCGTCCGCGATCGCGGGCAGCTCCCGATGCGCCAGCATCGCCTCGAGCAGGCCCGCGAAGATGCGGCGTTCGCGCGCGAGCGCGTCGCCGGCGGCGCGCACGATCCGCTCGTCGAGCTCGGCGAGAGGGATGGAGCTGAAGCGCGCGCCGTTCGCCATGCCCTGGCGCAGGGTCAGCTCGGGGCGGCGGCGCAGGGCCTCGACCGCGGCCTGCGGCACCTCGATCACGTAGCCGAGCTGCGCGTGGTGGCGGATTTTCAGCTGTGGCACGCCATACCGCGCCGCGAGCTCGCCCTGCAGGTTGGCGACCACCTGGCGGCTGTCGCGCGCGAGGTGGCGCGCGGCGTCGAGCCCGGCGTCGATCCCGTCGGCGATCGTGCCGCCGTCGTCGAGCCGCAGCGGCAGCGAGGGGGCGAGCGTCGCCGTCAGCCGCGCCCGCAGCGCTCCGGCCGAGCGCAGCCCTGCCGCCAGCGCGTCGAGCGGTGCGCCCG
>CAXTVZ010000215.1:0-5986 GCA_964247685.1 uncultured Acetobacteraceae bacterium | reverse complement strand
ACGCGTGCCTGGAAGGGCGGTCATTCGCGCGAGCGTTGGGCCGCCGACGGCAAGCCGCGCGACCCGGGGCGGCTGAACGATCTGCGTCATATCATCTACAAGTCGGCGGACGCGCCGTGGCGCCGTGCGCGGCGCAATCTCGGGCTGATGCTGCGCGAGGGCCTGCTCAAGGAGAACATCGACGGCGAGGCGCTGCTGTGGGCGAGCAAGCGGCTGCGCGGACGTCCCGAGAGCCGCCGCATCCTGATGGTGATCAGCGACGGCGCGCCGGTCGACGACAGCACGCTCTCGATCAACGCCGGCAACTATCTCGAGCGGCACCTGCGCGAGGTGATCCGCGAGATCGAAGGCCGCGGCCTGATCGAGCTGATCGCGGTCGGCATCGGCCATGACGTGACGCGCTACTACCGGCGCGCCGTCACCATCGTGGACGCCGAGGAACTCGGCGGCACGATGATGCAGAAGCTGGCCGAGCTGTTCGAGGAGAACCGCCCCGGGCGTGCGGGACTCGGCTTCGCGGCCTGAGCATTTGGCGCCATCGGCTGGCAGCAGCGCTACGGCCTCGACCGCATTCGGAGTCGCGGGATCATGTCCCGGCGCAGGTTCAATCCGTTCCCGCGTCCGCGGCGCGGGCGGCTGGACGGCCTGGAAACGCGGCGCCGATCTGGCGGCGGATCGACCCGCGCCGATCGTCGCAACAATTGGTGACCGCACCGATTTGACGAACTCGCGGGCGCGGGCGGTTGTTTGTCCGACGCTGCCGCAACGGCGCGAAGGAGACAATGACCATGGCCGAGAAGACCCTCAAGGACGCCTTCTACGAGACCCTGAAAGACATCTATTACGCCGAGAAGCAGTCGGTGAAATCGCTCAAGAAGGCGGTTCGCGCGGCACAGCATCCGGAACTCAAGGAGGTTCTCTCCAAGCACGCCGACGAGAGCGCGCACCAGGTGGAGCGGCTGACCCAGGTGTTCGAGCTCATCGGCAAGCCTGCGCGTGCCAAGACCTGCGAGGCCATGCAGGGCCTCATCTCCGAGATGGAAGAGGATCTCGAGGACTTCGGCGGCACCGAGGCGGGCGACGACGTGCTGATCGGCTGTGCGCAGGCGATGGAGCATTACGAGATCGCCCGCTACGGCCTGCTCAAGACATGGGCCGCGAAGCTCGGCCACGACGAGGCGGTCACCCTCCTGAACGAGACGCTCGAAGAGGAAAAGACCGCGGACGAGCTGCTCAACCAGGTGGCCGGCAAGCTGCCGGCCGCGGCGACCGAGGGCGCCGAACCGGCGAGCCCCAAGGCGCACAAGGGCAAGGCCGCGGCCTGACGCTGCATGCGGCGACCGCGTCAGCGGTCGCCGCATTCCCACGCGATGGCGACGTCATCGGGCGACTGCGCCCCTGGTATAACGGTGCCGACGGCACGTAAGCGACGCGGCTTCACGGCATTCGGTTCGTCCCCGAACCACCCTTCCGATGAGGTCTCAGGTGCGAGCCCCAAGGTGAGCGCACGAGCGAGATACGGCGCGACCGCCCTGCTTGGCTCGACGAGTCAGTCGTCGCGGTCCTGAGCGACGCCTGGACCCTCTGCCGCTCGCTCAGCATGGCCGCAGAGGTGGCTGGGGACGGCGAGCCGTACGAGCGGCACGCACTGCCATGCTCCAGACAGCTACGGTCGTAGACGTGGCGGTTCGCAAGCCGTGAGCCCGTCAGTGGCTGCCACATGCGTCAGCGCCTCGTGGCGCAGCTCGTCCTGCTTCCTCCTGGCGATGTCGCGTGTCACGCAGGCGACGGGAGGCTCGAACATGCCCCAGGCGCCTTAAAGCTTAGTCGTCGCAGCATCCAATCGCTTGAGGATGGCATCGACCAGGATGTCGGCGTCCGCCGCCACGGTGCGGTGGTTCACGACCGCCGCGCGGATCGCGCGCACACCGTTGATCGTGGTCATCGAGGGGGCCGCGATGCCCGCCTCCTGCAGTTCAGCGACCAGGTCGGTGTTGAGACGGTCATCGCCGCCGCGCACGCGGAAGCAGACGATGTTGAGCGTCACCGGGGCGAGGAGCTCGAGCGCCGGCTCGCGCTCGATGCGGTCGGCGAGATGGCGCGCTACCGCGCAGCACCGGTCGACCACGCCGGCCAGACCGTCCGCGCCGAAGGATTGCAGCGTCATCCACACCTTGAGCGCGCGGAAGCCGCGCGACAGGTCGGGGCCAAGGTCGCACGGCCAGGGCGCATTGCCGGCCAGGCCCCGCTCCTCGCGGTGGAGATAGGCCAGCGTCTGCGCGAAGGTCGCGGCCTGGGCCTCGGCGTCGCGGATCAGCACGCAGCCGGCGTCGTACGGGACCTGCGCCCATTTGTGGAAGTCGAAGGCGAGGCTGTCGGCCTGCTCGATGCCGCGCAGCAGCGGCCGGTAGCGCTCCGATAAGGCGGCCATCGCGCCGAACGCGCCGTCCACGTGGAACCAAATCCTTTCGCGGCGCGCGACGGCGGCGAGGGATTCGAGATCGTCGATCGCGCCGCAATCGACGGTGCCAGCGCTGCCCACCAGCATGAACGGCGTGAGCCCGGCCGCGCGATCGCGTGCGATCGCGGCCTCGAGGGCGGCAAGGTCGATGCGATGCGCGGCGTCGACCGGGATCGTACGGAGTGCGGCGGTGCCGAGGCCTGCCATGTCGAAGGCGCGCGGAACGCAGCCATGTGCTGCAACCGAGGCGTAGCCGACGAGGCCGCGTCCGGCGACGCCGTCGCGGCGAACGTCGCGTCCCGCCGCGTTCCGGCTGGCGACCAGCACCGCGATGAAGTTCGCGATCGAGGATCCGGTGACCAGCAGGCCCGAGCTCGTGGCCGGCATGCCGACCATCGCGGCCGCAGTGGCGATCACCTGGCGCTCGAGCTCGACCGGCGCGTGGTCGCGGCCGCCGAGATTGCTGTTGAGGCCGGCCGCCAGCATCTCGCCGAGCATACCCACCGCGGTGCCGCCGCCATGCACCCAGCCCATGAAGCGCGGATGGGTGTTGCCGGTGCCGTAGGGGAGCACCAGTCGCTGGAGCTCGGCGTAGAGCTCGGCGGGATCGCGGCCCTCGCGCGGAAGGTGCCCGGCGGCGAGGGCGGCGCGCACCTCGTCGGGCATGCGGCGCCAGACGGGCTGGTCGCGCAAGGACCGCAGGTGGTCGATCATGTCGTCCAGCATGCGATGGCCGAGGGCGGCGAGCGCCGACCAGTCGTCGGGGTCGAGACCGTCCGCCACTGGTCAGGTCCGGCGCGTGTGGGGCATGGAAGTCCAGTCAGCAAAGAAGAAAGATCCAGGGGCTCTGCCCCTGGACCCCGCCAGGAGGGAAGGCCCTCCTGGACCTGCCACATGTAAAGGGGTCTGGGGTTAAGACCCCAGCGGGTCAAGGGCAGAGCCCTTGCCTTCCTCCACCCCGAACGTGCTTCCTGCACGAGCTTGGCAGGCGGAGACGAGGATGTTCTTCGAGGGTTTCGGACCCCCTGAAACAATACCCGTGACCGGCGGCGAGCTGCGCGTGCGCCGCGCCGGCACCGGCCCTGCGCTGCTGCTGCTGCACGGCCATCCGCAGACCCACGCGATGTGGCATGCGGTCGCCCCTCGCCTGGCCAACCGCTTCACCGTGATCTGCGCCGACCTGCCAGGCTATGGCGGCTCGCTGCGCCACCAGGCCAGCGATGCGGAGGCGGGCACCGGACGCGCAATGACGGCCAGGCTGCTCGAAGCGATGACCGCGCTCGGGATCGAGCGCTTCGGGCTGGCCGGCCACGACCGCGGCGGCCGCGTGGCGCACCGCGTGGCATTGCAGGCGCCCGAGCGGGTGCGCGCGCTCGCGGTGCTCGACATCGTGCCGGTGCCCGCACCGGTGGAGCGCGCCGACATGGCCGCAGCACTCGCGACCTACCGGATGTTCTGGTTCGCGCAGACCCACCCGAAGCCGGAGGCGCTGTTCCCCTCCGTGCCCGGCGACTGGTTCGCCGGCACGCTGCCCGGCGACGAGCAGCGATCGGTGTTCCACGCCCAGGCGGTCGAGGACTACGTGGCGACGGTCGCCGACACGGAAGCCATGGCCGCGCTGGACGCGGCGTATCGGCGCGCCGCCGAGCTCGACACGATGCTCGACCGGATGGACCACGCGGGCGAGCGACGCGTCGCCTGCCCCACGCTCGTGCTCTGGGGTGCGGCCGGGAGCATCGGCGGGTGGTACGATCCGGTGTCGCTCTGGAGCGAGTACGTGGCGGGACCGGTGAGCGGGCGTGCGATCGAGGCCGGGCATTTCCTCGCCGAGGAGCAGCCCGCGTTGGTGGCGGAGCTCCTGGGCGAGTTCTTCGGGGGCGGCATGAGCGCGGCGGGGGATCGGATCGCCTACAAGGTGCTGACGGCGGCGGAGCACGCCGAGCTCGAAGCCGATCGCGTGTTCGGCGGCAGTGCGATCGACCGGGCGGACGGCTTCATCCATCTCTCGACGGAAGCCCAGCTCGCGGGGACGCTCGACCGGCATTTCGCGGGACGGTCGGGACTGGTCGTGGCAGCGGTCGATCTCGCGATGCTCGGCGCGGCGGTCCGATGGGAGCCGTCCCGGGGCGGGGCACTGTTTCCGCATATCCACGGGACGCTGCCGATCGAGGCGGTGTTTGCGGCCGCACCGCTGGCGCGGCGAGACGACGGGTCCGTCGTGCTGCCCGGGCCCGCGTAGGCGAGCCTCGTCCGCGCCGCCGGAACGGTGATGTGAGCGCCGCGGCGTATCGGGGCGATCCATGACCCGGCGGCGCTGCGGAACGACGATGTGGACGAGCCCCGGGGGGCCCGGGTCACCGAGCGGGATGGCAGAGCGCCGGCGTCCAGCTTTGCACCAGGGTCTCGATGCGTGCCGCGAGCTCGTTGCGCGATCGGCGCGCGTTTGCCGCCGCCGTGCGGCGTTGGGCGGCCGGCATCGAGGCGGAGAGCGTCGCGAGCTGATCCGCCTCGATCGTGTCGGCGAGATTGGTGAGAGCGACGAAGGTCAGCGGCAATGTGAGCTCCTGCGTCTGGCCGCGCGTGGCACTCGTGGTCAGCCCGCTGCCGAGTGCTGCGTTGCCGACCGTGAAGCCGCCGGTCGCGGTGAACGATCCGCTGAGTGTCACGGTGATGTCCTTCGACAGCAGCGGCACTTCGGGATCGGCGCTCAGCGCCGCGCATTGCTCGGCGCGCGCGGCGGCGGCCAGTTGGTCGGTGTCGGCGACGTTGGGATTGATCGCGCCGGCGTTGCGCAGCTGCTTCTGCAGCTGGTCGAGCGCCTGGGCGATGGTGATCGGGCGGCTCGCCGCCTCGCACCCGGCCAGTCCCGCGGCGGCGAGCAGGAAGAGAAGCGCTCGCGGCGCGTTCACTGCCAGAAGCGGGTGAGCGACGCGGCATCGGGACGCGCGGGCGCCTCGATCCGGTCGGGCGTCCCGGCCATGATCATACCGAACAGCTGCTCGCCGTCGCCGAAGCCGAGATCGCGGGCGAAGTCCGGGTCGTCGACGTTCGCACCGGTCACCCATTTCGCCCCGAAGCCGAGCGCGTGCAGTGCGTTGAGCACGTTCATCGCACCGGCCGCGACCGCGAGCTGCTGCTCGAAGGCGGAGATCTTGTGGTCGTGGCGGATGTGGCCGCCGAGCACGATCACGAGCGGGGCACGGGTGAGCTTCTCGCGGGCACGGGCGAGTTCGGGCTCGCCGGCGTCGGGCTCGCGGCGGCGCAGCGAGGCGGCGCCGGCCTCGGCCAGGCGAGCGAGCCCCTCGCCCTGCACCACCAGGAAACGCCAGGGAACGAGGCGACCGTGATCGGGGGCGCGGACGGCGGTGGCGAGGATGTTCTGCACCGCGTCGGCGTCGGGGATGGGGAGGCCCAGCTTTGAGCTGGAGGCGCGGGTGAGGAGGGTGTCGAGGGGTTCCATGGTGGGAGCGTAGCAAAGGCCGGGGCGCTGCCCCAGACCCCGCTAAGGGCGAGCCCTTAGAACCC
>CAXTVZ010000214.1:0-6007 GCA_964247685.1 uncultured Acetobacteraceae bacterium | reverse complement strand
GGCCGGTTCTACCAGGTCGCCGCTGTCTGCCTGCATCACCCCCCCACCGCTGCCGCCTTGATGAAGCGGGCGATGTTGTCGTGCAACGCGTCGAGCGATGCGTGATCGACGAACACTTTGTGCCCGGAGCGATACTGCACGGCAGTGATGTTTCTTTGCAGCGTCATCGGCATGGGGAGGTGGCCGAGCTCGTAGAGGCCTTGGGCGAAGGGCGTGGCAACGTCGAAGTAGCCGCTGTTGAGCATGACCTTCAGACCAGGGTTGAACTCCATCGCCGCGGCGAGATCACCCATGGCGTTCAGTGCGCCGGGAACGGGTTCGTTGACGTTGGGCTGGACGTGCTGCCAGTTCCAGCGGCTCCAGGCGCCGTCGACTTGCAGGATGAAATCGGTCGAGGAGGCGAGATGCAGGTCGTGAGTGGCGTAGCCCTCCCAGGAAGACTGGTAGGACGCGGCAATGGCCGCGGTTTGCGGGTCGTAGGAGGCTTCCTCCTCGAGCGGGTCCATGGTCGGTCCGGCGTAGCGGGTGTCGAGGCGGCCATAGACTTGACCAGTGTCGCCGCCGAGCTCGTGCAGGAACTGGCCGGCCTCGATCCGGAGGTTAGCCCGGTTGATGTAGGCAGCGGGCAGCCCGGTGTAGTCGTGCAGCTTCGAGATAATCTGCGCTCGGCGGCCAGGTTCGAGGTCGGCGCCGGCAGCCAGGGCGGGCAGGTAGGTGTCGATCGACCAGGACCGCACCTCGGCAAGCAGGCGCTCGAGAGGGACAATGTCGCCGGCGGGGAGCTTGTGGTGGTACCAGGCGGTGGCGGTGTAGCTCGGCAGGCCAAGGACGTAGGGCATGTCGGAGCCGGGATTGCCGCTGGCGTGGTCGACGACCAGGTCGAAGTTTAGCGCCTGCGACATCAGGATCACGCCGCTCACGTCGATCCTTCGCTTTTCCTCGAGCGTGTCGGCGAGGATAACTGCTCTCGGGGTGCCGTAGCTTTCGCCGAAAAGGAACAGCGGCGAGTTGCGACGGTCGGTCTTGTGGAGAAAACGATCGATGAAATCGGCGAAGGCGCCGACGTCCTCGTCGACGCCGAAGAAAGCGTGTTCGGCCTGCGGACCTTCCAGACGCCCGAAGCCGGTGCCTGGAGCGTCGACGAAGACGAGGTCCGCCGCATCGAGGAGGCAGTCCGGGTTGGCAACCAGGCGGTAAGGTGGCCGGATCGTCGACGCCGGATCGGGCGTGTCGACGCGTTTCGGACCAAATGCGCCCATGTGCAGCCAGACGCTCGATGCGCCCGGGCCGCCGTTGAAAAGGAACACGATGGGGCGGTCGTGCGGTCCATTTGTCGCGACGTAGGAGACGTAGGACATGTCGGCGGTTGCGTGTTGCGACGTAACGGCGATCGTACCGGCCTCGGCCTGGTAGGCGATCCGGGTGCCGGCACGCGTCGTGATGGTGGAATGGGTTGTGGCGATCGTCTGGGCGATGCCAGGGCTCACGGGCATCAGCGTTGCGGCTGCGAGCACGCTCAAAGCGGTATGGCGCATGGAACCTCAGGCGGCGATCGGTGGCGCGATGTCGATCCGACGATCGTGCAGGGCGACGACGGCGGGATCGTGCGTGACGGTAATCAGCGTGGTCGACGGGAGTGCCGCCGCCAGCGCGTCATGGAGTTCCACGCGCGCTTGCGGGTGCAGCGACGCGGTGGGCTCGTCGAGAAACAGCCATCGTGGCCGCTGCAGGATCGCGCGACCGAGAGCCAAGCGTTGTTGCTGCCCGGGAGACAGGCGTCGCGACCAATGGTCGGTGATGTCCAGCGACGTTGCCAGATCGGGGAGACCGACCAGCGTGAGAACGCGGCCGAGGTCGGCCTCCGGAACAAGGGCCGGGTCGCCCGGGTAGCAGAGCGCCCGGCGCAGCGAGCCTGCCGGCAGATAGGCGCGCTGGGGCACGAAAACCACGCCCTCATCCGGCACGACTACGCGGCCGTTCGCAGAAGTCCATAGGCCTGAAAGAAGGCGGAGGAGCGTCGTCTTGCCGGCGCCCGACGGGCCGGTGAGAGCGACGCTGCGACCTTGCGGGATCTCGAACGCCGCATGGGCAAGAAGAACGTCGCCCGCGGGACTCAGAATGTGTTTAGTTTCGAGCAGAACGTGCTCGCCGCTCTGGCGTTCGAGCGTCCCGCGGTCGGTTGCGAGGCGCGCGAAGGACGACTGCAAGGTCCACAGACGCTCGAGTTGAGAGACGAACTCGGCTAGCTGTGCGTAGGTGGAGACGAACCACAGCGCCGCTTCGGCAAGCTGGAGGAAGCCGAGCCGGATCTGGTTGAGCGTACCAAATGAGATCTGGCCCGCGAAAAAGCGCGGTGCGGCGATGACGGTCGGGAACACAATCGCGAGCTCATCCGACATGTTCGACAGGAAGGTGAGGCCAGACGTGCGCAGGACGAGACGGAGCGCCGTCCGGTAGTAGCTCGCGAAGCTCGAGGCGATAGCGTCGGATTCGGCGCTCTCGCCGCGCAGGAACGCGATCTCTTCGGCGTTTTCACGAACGCTTACAAGTGAGACACGAAAGTCGCCACGGAAGCGCTGCCGCGCAAAGTTGATGTGTGCGATCGAGCGACCCGCGAGATGGGCGACCAGGGTGCAGACAGTGGCGTAGAGCAACGCGGTCCAGAGCAGGTAGCCCTCCACGCGGAGGCCGAGCAGTGTGACGGGCCCGGAAAGCGCGTAGAGGAGTCCGCCGAAGCTGATGATCGACGCGATGCTCGACAGCAGGCCGGTCGCGAACGCGATGACGTTGCGCGTGGCGTCCTCGATGTCTTCCTGGATGCGCTGGTCTGGGTTGTCAGTGCCGAGGTTGCCCGATCGGGCGAGCTGCGGCAGGCGGTAATAGGCGTGGTTCGACAGCCACTGGTTGACCGTCCGCGCGGTCAGCCAGCGCTGCCAGCGGAGCTGCAGTAAGGCCTGAAGATAGAGGGACAGGCAGGCTACGGCGATGTTGACGGTGACGAAAAGGATGAACGGCGGCACCGGCAGGCGCCCGGGCCGGACCGTGAACCAGAAGAGCGCGCGGATGAAGGCGCCGGCGTGCTTCTCCTGAAGCGCGGTGTAGAACAGGCGTTGCGAGAACGAGATCAGCAGGCCGAGACCGACATTGGCTATCGTAAGCGCGAGGATCGCCAGCAGCAGACACCAGGCCGCCAGCCGGTCCTCCGACGCGAGGTACGGTCGGATGAGGCCCACGATCTCCCGGCAGACATGCAAGAGTCGTCGCATCCGTAAGCTCCGGCTTGAAGACGTTCATTCGAAGAAGAATGCCGCGGTGAGCGACGGCGCCCGCGATCAGCCTGTCGGCGGGGGTCCGCGTTCGGTCGTGCTTGCCTCGAGGCCAGCCAGGATCAGCCGTGTTTGCGGCGGCTCGCTCGCAGGATAACGCGCGAGCAACGAGGTATCGGGCCTCGGACGCCAGGCATCCTCGCAGGGGTCGACACTGAACGTGTCGCTCGGCGTCGAGGCGGGCGACGGGGACGATCGAGCTGCCGCCACGAGCAAGGGCCGCGACGAGGAAAGCGCCCGCGTGGCCACGGCTTCGACCAGGATGAGGCCCCCGAGGCAAGCGATGGCGAGGATGCCCGGCAACGTCGGGCCTGACGTGAGCGGGGCGTCCGCCGCGATCGCCGACAGTCTGGCCGCCGCCTCGGTCCGGCCGCTCATGGCAGCGGCGAGGCCGGCATGAGGACGGCCGGCACATTTCAGGATCGCGGTTGCGTAGGCGTGTCGTTCGGCACGACCGAGACCGGCGATGGCGGTCGCGTCGCAGGCGAGCTCCTGGTCGGCGCGGAAGCGGCGGTGGGCCCGGTAGGCGAGTGGATTCCACCAGTGCAGCGACATCATCAGCAGGCCCGCGAAATTGGCGGCTAGGTCGTGCCGATCGTGATGCGCCTGCTCGTGGCGCAGGATCATGCGCTGCTCATCGGGCGAGAACGCGCGGTCGAAGTCGGCGGGCAGGAAAATGCGCGGGCGGAAGACGCCGGCGGCGACGGGGGTCGGGATGTTCGCTCCAACGAAGATCCGCGCCGCCCCGGCTCGACCGAGCTCGACGGCCTGGCGGGAGGCATTGCGGACGAACGCATGGTAGGCGCCCAGGTGGGCTGCGAAGAAGAGGACCGCGATGGCGCCCCAGGCGAGGACCGCAAGTTCGCAGCCGGGCGCCCTCAGGAGGCGGCCGGCCACGGCGACCACCGGGGCGGGGAGGAAGCCAGTCAGGGCACCCGGCGGAGCGATCGCGGATGCCGCTCTGGCCGGCAGCATGGACACGATCACGCCGAGCCACGGCAGGAGCCAGCACGCATAGGCGATCCGTGCACCGGCCCGTCGTCGAAGCCAGGGCGTGCAAAGCTGCACGGCCGCGATCGACAGGATGTTGGCGGCGAGCATCGTCAATGCCAGCGCGGTCATTGCCGAAGCTTCGCCAACAGGGCTTCGAGCTCCGCGATATCTTCGGGCGAGAGCTCGTCGGAGTTGGCAAGCTGCGCCACGAGCGGCGCCACCCGTCCGGCGAACAGCCGGTCAAGGAAGCGGCGCGACTCTCCCGCGGCCCAGGCTTCGCGCCGGACGGCGGGTCGATAGAAGAAGGCCCGGCCGCGGGCGACATGCGTCACGACACCTTTCGCGGCGAGGCGTGACAGCATGGTCTTGACGGTGCTTTCGCTCCAGTTCCGCTCGGGCCCGGCACGCTGCGCGACTTCGGTCGCGGTCAGCGCCTCGGCGGAGGACCAGAGAGCTTCCATGACGGCCTGCTCGGCTTCGCCGATCTTTTCCTTCATCCGTCCACCACCCCGACAGCCACACTCGTAGCCTTATCGACTACGTTTGTGGTCGTCAACGATCAAACGGTGGTTCCTGAGTCCCCGCCCTTCGTGCCGCGCGTCCGCATTGAGGAGAGTCAGAAACAACGCGACCGCGGTTCCCTGTTGAAGGGAGCGCGGCCAACGACGTTCGGGCCGATCGCTCATCTCGCTATCGCTCAACATCAGGCCGGCTTTTCGAGATCCGGTCCCTCTTGAACTGGTCCAGCACGTGATCGACGAACGCAGCGATCTTCGCCGGGCGATGCGTGCGGCTGGCATAGTACAGACTGATGGCGCCCGCGTCAGCGGGCCACTCGGGAACCAGACGCACGAGCGCTTGGCTTCGCAGATGCGGGACGACATCCGGGACGGCGATGGCAGGGAGACGAGGAGTTCCACGAACTCATCGTTGGCGGTCCTAACGCCACCTTCCACTCAAAGACGCCAGCCAGATCTCGGCGCGGGCTCTTCGCCAGGTGCTGCAAGCCACCGACGGCGTCACCGCGCGGGTGTTCAGGCTGTTCAACGATCTCGCAGCCGACGCAATCGCCAGCGGGCGCCGAATGCATCACCGACGATAGCTCCGCACATGGCGCCCCATGACCCAACCGACTCCAGCCTTCGCGTGACGCTCGCACCACACAGGTGCATGCCATTGCCCTACATCGCGGAGCTGTTCCCGGACGAACTGCTATCCTCATGGCTGCATCGCACCGGCTTGGAATACGGGCTCAGCCTCGACCAACTCGTCCGACACATCGGCCTGTCAAAAATCCGGCCGTCCGAAATGGATCATGGACTGTTGCCGGACGACATCGAACGCCTTGCAGACGCGATGCGAATGGACCACGCCGAGATCCGGCGACATATCTACTATCCGCTTCGGCCATCGGTACGTTCTCTGCGAGCAAACTTGGCGCCGGTCCAGATCTGCACCACCTGCCGTTCGAAGCACAATACCAGTCACGGGCGCTCTGTCGTCCTCCGTGCCTCATTCGAGCTCTGGCGTATCGAATGCCAGAACTGCCAGAACCGAATGTCGTCACTCGGAACAGCGTCGCTGAGCCGATGCAACCCAGCTCTGGAATATCCGAACTGGTTTATCGGCATCATGCCGGCGGCACGTCGCGGAGCCGCCCAGCTGCATACGTTCGCTCGAAGGCCGTT
>CAXTVZ010000213.1:0-6026 GCA_964247685.1 uncultured Acetobacteraceae bacterium | reverse complement strand
CATTGCCCGAACAATCAGGGTTCCAAGGGACGACCGTCCCTTGGCGGGTCCAGGGCAGAGCCCTGGCCTTCCTCCCTTAACAACGAATTTCCTTGAGCCGCCAGCCCGCCGATGAGAACACCCCCGCGCGCCGCGCAAGGAGTTCCGCCGTTGAACGCCATCGTCCTGGTCGCGCTGAAGCGGCCGCTCACCTTCGTGGTGCTGGCGATCCTGATCCTGATCTTCGGCGGCCTCGCGGTCCTGCGCACGCCCACCGACATCTTCCCCGGCATCGGCATCCCGGTGGTGGCGGTGATCTGGACCTATGCCGGTCTGTCGCCGGCCGACATGTCCGGCCGCGTCGTCTACTATTTCGAGCGCACGATGACGACCACGGTGTCGAACATCGAGCATATCGAGAGCCAGTCGCTCTACGGCCGCGGCGTGGTGAAGATCTTCTTCCAGCCCGGCACCGACGTCGCCGCCGCCCAGGCCCAGATCGCCGCTTCCGCCCAGACCGTGCTCAAGCAGATGCCCAACGGCATCACGCCCCCTTCGATCCTGGTCTACGACGCCTCCTCGGTGCCGGTGATGGACCTGCAGGTCTCCGGCACCACCCAGACCGTCACCACGCTCTACAATCTCGCCTCGAACTTCATCCGCCCCGCCCTCATCACCGTCCCCGGCGTCGCGATCCCCACCCCCTATGGCGGCACGTCCGAAGTGGTGGCGGTCGACCTCAACCAGCGCGGCCTGCTCGAGCACGGGCTGTCGGCGCAGGACGTGAGCGCCGCGCTGGCCCGGCAGTATCTTGTGCTGCCGGCGGGCGACCAGAAGATCGGCAAGCTCGACTACATGGTGCGCACCAACGCCGCCCCGGCCGACATCGCAAGCTTCAACAACCTGCCGATCAAGCAGGTGGGCAACGCGATCGTCACGCTCGGCGACGTGGCCTTTGTCCATCGCGGCGGCGTGCCGCAGACCAACATCGTGCTGGTGCACGGCAAGCAGTCGGTCCTCATGGCGATCCTCAAGAGCGGCCACGCTTCCACGCTGGCCGTCACCGCCGGGATCAAGGCGCTGCTGCCGCAGATCGAGCGGACGATGCCGGCGGGCGTCACCATCACGCCGATCAACGACGAATCGGGCTTCGTCCGCGGTTCCGTGATCGACGTTGTGCGCGAGATGGTCATCGCCGCCTTTCTGACCGGCATGATGGTGCTGCTGTTCCTGGGCTCGTGGCGGTCGACGCTGATCGTCGCCACCTCAATCCCGCTCTGCATCCTCACGGCGATCCTGGTGCTCTCCTGGCTCGGCCAGACCATCAACGTCATGACCCTGGGCGGCCTCGCACTCGCGGTCGGCATCCTGGTCGACGACGCGACCGTGATGATCGAGAACATTGCCGCCCATCTCGAGACCGGTCAGGCGCTCGAAGAGGCGATCGTCGAAGCCGCCAACCAGATCGTGGTGCCGACCTTCGTCTCCACGCTCTGCATCTGCATCGTCTGGCTGCCGCTGTTCTCGCTGTCGGGCATCGGCGGCTACCTGTTCCAGCCGCTCGCAATGGCGATCATCTTCGCGATGATCGCCTCCTTCATCCTGTCGCGCACGCTGGTGCCCACCATGGCGGCCTGGCTGCTCGCGGGCCAGGTCCACCACGCGCAGGGCGAGAAGAGCGCCGCCGGTCACCGCAGGCGCGGCCCCTTTGTGCGCTTCCAGAGCGGCTTCGAGCGCCGCTTCGGCCGGCTGCGCGACGGCTACCGCGACTTGCTGGAAGAGATCACGGCCACGAGCGGCCGCTTCATCCTCGGCTTTCTCGCCATCACGCTTCTGTCGCTCGGCCTGATCCCGTTCCTGGGCCGCGATTTCTTCCCGGAGATCAACTCCGCCAATCTCGACCTGCACATGCGCGCGCAGATCGGCACCCGGATCGAGGACACCGGCAAGCTTGCAGTCCTGGTCGACGGGACCATCCGGCAGGCGCTGCGCCCGCATGTCCGCAACATCGTCAACAATTGCGGCCTGCCCGCGAGCGGCATCAACGAGGCCTACAGCGCGAACGGCGTGATCGGCACGAGCGACTGCGAGCTCACCATCACGCTGGACAGCGAGGACAGCCCCGTCGAGCGCGACCGCCGCATCCTGCGCCACCTTCTCACGCGCCGCTTTCCCGGCACGCAGTTCAACTTCCTGCCCGGCGACATTACCGCGAAGATCCTGAACTTCGGATTGCCCGCGCCGATCAACGTGCAGATCATCGGCCGCGACCAGCAGGAGAACTTCGACTACGCGAAAACCCTGCTCGCCAAGATCAGCCGCATCCCCGGCGTCGCCGACAGCAGCGTGTTCGAGACCATGAGCGAGCCGACGCTCGACCTCGACGTGTCACGCGCCTTCGCAACCCGCACCAGCCTGACGGAGGCGAACGTCGCCGACGACGCGCTGGCGACCCTCTCCGGCAGCAGCCAGGTGGGCGTCAGCTACTGGCTAGACCCCAAGACGGGGGTGTCCCACCTCGTCAACGTCCAGACGCCGCAGAACGAGATCGACACGATGAACGACCTCGAGACGGTGCCGGTCGACAGCGGCAACGGCGATCCGGGCGGCCAACAGATGCAGATCCTAGGCGGCCTCGCGCGGATCGTGCAGAGCGGCATGCCGATCATCGTGTCGCATTACAGCATCACGCCGACCATCGACATCTACGCCAGCGCCGAGGGGCGCGACCTAGGCGCGGTGAGCGACGCCATCAACAGGATCATCGCCGACAACAGATCGGGCGTGCCGAAACGCAGCCAGGTCGCGGTGCGCGGCCAGGCGGTCACCATGGCGAGCTCCTACACGCAGTTGCTCGGCGGCCTGCTGTTCGCGGTGGTGCTGATCTACCTGGTGATCGTGGTGAATTTCCAATCCTGGATCGACCCATTCATCATCATCACCGCCCTCCCCGGTGCGCTCGCGGGCATCGTCTGGGCGCTGTTCATCACCGGCACGACGCTGTCGGTGCCGGCGCTGACGGGTGCCATCATGTGCATGGGCACGGCGACCGCGAACTCGATCCTGGTGGTCTCCTTCGCCCGTGAGCGCCTCGCCGAGCACGGTGACGCCGCCCGCGCCGCGATCGAAGCGGGCTACGCGCGGCTCCGTCCCGTGCTGATGACGGCGCTGGCGATGATCATCGGCATGCTGCCGATGTCGATGAGCAACACGCAGAACGCCCCGCTCGGCCGCGCGGTGATGGGCGGCCTGCTGGTCGCCACCATCTCGACCCTGCTGTTCGTGCCGACCGTCTTCACCTTCATCCACGGCCGCCGCCGCCACGCGCGCGCAGCCGCACATGCGGAGGCGCATTGATGGCCGCCCATCGGACCCGCCGCCGCCTGCTCGCACTCGGGGCGGCCATCGCCGCGGTCGCGATCGCCGCCTTCGGCATCGTCGAGCGGCAGCACAACGTCTCGGCGCTGGCCATCACGTCCGAGCAGGCCGCCATCCCAGACGTCACCCTGGTGGCACCGAAAGGCGGCCCCAGGACGCGCACGCTCACCCTGCCGGGCGACGTCAACGCCTGGTACCAGGCGCCGATCTTCGCCCAGGTCAGCGGCTACGTTCACATGTGGTACAAGGACTTCGGCGCCCAGGTGAAGACGGGCGACCTGCTGGCGACCATCGACACGCCCGATCTCGACCAGCAGCTATCGCAAGCCAAAGCCCAGCTCCAGGTCGCCCAGTCCCGCTACGACCTGGCCCAGGTGACGGCCAGGCGTTGGAAAAGCCTCGCCGGCACCCAGGCCGTCAGCCAGCAGGAGGTCGACGTCAACGTCGCCGGTGCGAAGGAGGCCGCCTCAGAGGTCGACGCCGCGCGCTTCAACGTCGCCCGCTACGAAGCGCAGGAAGCCTTCAAGCGCGTCGTCGCCCCGTTCGACGGCGTCGTGACCTCGCGCCAGACCGATGTCGGCAACTACGTCACCGCCGCCGGCGGCAACGCGAGCGGCCATGGCGCTGCCACCGAGCTGTTCAGTGTCGCCGACCTGCACAAGATGCGGATCTTCGTGTCCGTGCCTCAGGACTATTCGGGCTCGCTGCAGCCCGGCCTGACCGCGACGGTGGAGCTGCCGCAATTTCCGAACCACACCTTCCAGGCCAGGTTCGCGACCACGGCGAACAGCTTCAACGCCCAGTCCCGCACCGTTCTCACCGAGCTCCTGGTCGACAACCCCGAACGCCGCGTCTGGCCAGGCGCCTATGCCGAGGTGCGTTTCACGGTGCCCAGCCAGACCGGGATCCTGGTCATCCCCGAGCAGTCGCTGCTGTTCCGCTCGGCCGGCCTGCAGGTTGCGCTGGTGCGCAGCGGCCACGTGCACCTGCAGAACGTCAAGCTCGGGCTCAATCTCGGCGACACGGTCCAGGTCGTAAGCGGGCTCGACGCAAGCGACCGCCTGATCGGCAATCCCTCCGACGGCCTGCTGGAAGGCCAGGAGGTCCACGTCGTCAACGTGCCCCCGCAGAACGCGAACGACGACAACGAAGGTGCCAAGCCCCCGGGACAAGACGCCAACGGATGACGCGTGATCGCCGCGCAGCGCTCCCGCTGCTGCTGGTCGCCCTCCTCGCCGGATGCGACCTGTCGCCCACCTACCGCTCGCCCAAGACAGTGCTGCCGCCCGGCTGGAAGGGCGAGGGCGTGTGGAAGCCCGCGACCCCGTCGGACGCCGCCATCCGCGGCGACTGGTGGACCGCCTTCGGCAACCCGACGCTCGACGCGCTCGAGGCCAGGATCGACCAGAACCCCGACCTCCAGGCCGCCGCCGAGCGCTACGAGCAGGCCCGCGACCTCGCCGCCGAGGCGGAATCCGGCCTCTACCCGCAGATCGGCAGCTCATTCACGCCATCCGCCAACCGTGAATCTCCCCAGAGCCTGTTCCGCTCGCCGACCAGCACGGCGCCGCTGCAGGAGAACAACGTCGAAGGAATGGCAACCGCGAGCTGGCAGATCGATCTCTGGGGTCGCATCCGCAACATGGCCCGCGCCCGCAAGCGCGAAGCGCAGGCCTATGCTGCCGACGAAGCCAACGCCCGCCTCAGCCTGCAGGCGGAGCTCGCCGACAGCTACGTCACGCTGCGCGGCCTCGACGCCGAGCTGGCGCTCTATGGCCAGACCATCCAGTTCTACCAGACCGGTGTCACGATCACCTCGCTGCGGCTGTCGCACAAGATCGGCAACCTGATCGACGTCGAGCGCGCCCAGAACGAGCTCAGCGGCGCGGAAGCGCTCACCACCGACACGCTGGCCCAGCGGGCACTCGCCGAGAACGCGATCGCGGTGCTGGTGGGCGCACCGGCCTCGGCCTTCGCGCTGCCGCCGCAGGACAAGACGCCGTTCGCGAACGTCGAGATCCCGACGGGCGTGCCCGCCGCCCTGCTCGAGCGCCGCCCGGACGTCTCGAGCGCCGAGCGCCTGATGGCGGCGGCCAACGCTGAAATCGGCGTGGCGCGCGCGGCATTCTTCCCCAACCTCACCCTGAACGGCGATTACGGCCGGGAAGCCGGCGGCTTCGCGCTGTTCAGCGGGCCGCTCTCGTTCTGGTCGGTGGGTGCCACGCTGGCCGAGCCCCTGTTCGAGGGCGGCCTGCGCACCGCCGAGCTCCGCTACGCGAAATCCGCCTATGCCGAGACCCGCGACGATTACCGCTCCACCGTGCTCGCCGCGATCCAGCAAGCAGAAAACCAGATCGCGCTCACTCGCCTGCTGGCCGCGGAGTCGAAGCAATCCGCCGATGCGCGCGCGGCCGCCGACAAGGCGCAGTCCCTCGCCCTCGTCCTCTACCAGCAGGGCCTCGACAACTACCTCGACGTGGTGGTGGCCGAGGTCACGGCACTCGACGCCGGCGTCAGCACGCTCGGCGTCGACATCCGGGCGGCCCAGGCGCGCGTGAACCTGATCCTGGCGCTGGGCGGCGGGTGGACGACCGCGTCGCTGCCGGCGGCCAAGACGATCGTGCCGTTTGATCCGCTGCTGCCGTAAGAAGATTGGGGCTCTGCCCCAA
>CAXTVZ010000212.1:0-6030 GCA_964247685.1 uncultured Acetobacteraceae bacterium | reverse complement strand
GCCGCACCACGAGGGCTCGCAGATGACCACGTTCCGGCGCGTGGTGTTCGGGTTCGCCTACCGCAACGCGGTGCGGGCGGCGGACCGGTTCGCGCTGCCGCGCGACCGGTTGGTGGAGGTGGGTCACCAGGTCGAGATATGAGGGGCGTTGAGTGGACGAAGAAGGCCAGGGGCGCTGCCCCTGGACCCCGTTAAGGGCGAGCCCTTAAAACCCCACACTTGAGGTTGGAGAACAAGCGCCGGGGGACCGGGGGCGCGTTGAACAATCCCAGGCTTCGCCTCTACCAAACAAACAGGGTTTCAAGGGACGACTGTCCCTTGGCGGGTCCAGGGCAGAGCCCTGGCCTTCTTCCCCGAGCCTACGGAAACACCGACGCGATCAGCGGCACCTCGTAACCGACGACAACCCCCAGCAGCACGACCGCCGTGACGATCGCCGGCCGCTCCGCAACTGCGAGCGCCAGCAACGCGCAAGCCCCCTCGCCGAGCGCCAGGAACCTCATCTCGCGGCCGGGCAGCAGGAGCACGATCGCGGCCGCAGCGGCGGACATCACCATGGCGACGCCGACCCGGAGCGGACGTGCGGCCGGCCGCCTTTGCTCCGCGTCACGGATCGCGATCGCGGCGAGCACCGCGATCGCGAGGAACATGACAGGTCCGGCGTTCTCGCCGGCCACCTGCGCATGCCGCGTCATCACCCCGATGGCGAGCAGTGCGGTGACACCGAGCGCCGCCCGGATCGGCCAGCCGCGGCGATGCGCGCAGCCCAGCATCGCGGTCGCGAGCAGGGGCAAGACGGGGGCGCCGGCGGCGGCCAGCGGGCGCAGATCCCACGCGGGTTGCGAGTGGAGCCAGCCGAGCCAGATGCCCAGGCCCTGGGCGTCCGCCTCGACATCGGTCAGGCCGAAGGCACGGCCGGTCGTCTCCACCACCGCCGCGAACGGGACCGCCACGAGCAGCCCGAGTGCTGCGCCCGCGAGGAGCCGCAGAACGGGGCGCGCGCGTCCACGCGGCGGCGACGTGGCCAGGCGGCCCAGCGACCAGAGGAGCGCCAGGGCGCCGCCTTCCTCGAGCGGCGGATTGCCGCATGTCCCGAGCGCGAAGACCATCGCCGCGAGGGCGAGCACGCCGCGCTCGCCGGCGAAGCGGGGCGCGGCGCAACGCTCGGTGGCGAGCAGCAGCAGGGCGACGGTCGCACCGACATCCGCCTCGCTCGCCGCCCCCGGCACGAAGGGTGGTGCGAGAGCGAAGAAGAGAGCGCCCGCGAGCGCCGCGCGGTCGAGGCCGATCCGGACGAGCAGGCGGCGCGTGGCGAACGCCGCCGCCACCTGCAGCGCCACATGCACCGCCAGACATCCCAGGCTGATGTCGCGGGCGATGCGATCGGGGATCAGCAGCGTGGTGTGGAGCCAGGCGGGTGCGGTCAGGAACGCCGCATACAACGTCGCGGCCCCCGCACCGCCGCCGATCAGGGCGGCCGGCAGGCTGGCCGCGGCGAGCAGCAGAACCACCGCCGCTGCCTCCCAGCCGGGCCGGCGCGTCGCCGCAGGCAAGATGGCGGTCGTGCTCAGATCAGGCGTCGATCGCGGGTTGGCGGAGCCCGAAGAAACACCGCGCTCGCAGGCCCATGCCGATCTCCGCCACCCGGGTTGAGGACAGTTGTATGTAGCGCAGGCGTATGTAGCGCAGGCGGGGCGGCAAACCAGACGGCATCGCCCGGTCGCGCGCGAGAACACACGCCGCTGATCACGCTCTCGGTAAGTGAGACATCGTCTTGATTAGCGTCCTCACGCGAGCTTGAGGCGCGTAATTGCCGCTTGACATGCTCTCGTCCGAATCGTTTCGAGCCCAATTTCCTCGAGCACGGAGTTGTTCTGACATGACGGAAGGCCTGGGCGACGCTGTCGGCGGAGCAC
Source organism: uncultured Acetobacteraceae bacterium (assembly GCA_964247685.1). GTDB lineage: Bacteria > Pseudomonadota > Alphaproteobacteria > Acetobacterales > Acetobacteraceae > CAXTPV01. The sequence continues at coordinate 4,114 of CAXTVZ010000212.1, read as the reverse complement.
CGATCACGGATCGGCAGGCGGCAACGCGGAGACCGCGTTGAACAACGACGCCTCGTCGAAGCAAACGCTGGCGATGCTCTTCCTCGAAAACGGCTCCCTCCTCTTCCTTCTCCTGGTCATCGGGCTCTGCGTCGTGCTCGGGGTTGCGTTGCGGCGGGGGCGGCGAACGGTTGTCGCGCGCGACGCGGCGCTGGCGACGCTGCTGGAAGCACTGCCCGCCGGCGTGGTGATCGTCGACCGCGACGGCGCGGTGGCCCGGGACAATGCGGCCCACCGAGTCCTTTGGGGGATGGACCCCGCGGGCGGCGCGGCGCTCACGGCCGAGATGTTCCGCGGCTGGCATCACGAGACCGGCCAGCCGATCGCGGCCGATGACTGGGGCCTCGCGCGCGCCATCCGTGGCGAGGTCGTGAGCGGCGAGCTCGTGGAGTACCAGCCGTTCGGGCGCGACGAGCATCGCTTCTATCTCTCCAGCGCCGCACCGATCCGCGACGAGGACGGCCGCGTGGTGGGCGGTGTCGCGGTCGAGCTCGACGTGACCGATCGGCGCGTGATCCAGGAGTCCAGCAATCGCCTGCTGGCGACGCTCGATCTCGGCGTATTCATCGCGCGCGACCTCGACGGGACGATCCGCCACTGGTCGGCCGGCGCCGAGCGGCTCTACGGGTGGACCGCCGCCGAAGCGGTTGGACAGAACCTGCACGCGCTGCTCAGGACCCGCTTTCCCGTGCCGCTCCCTGCCATCGAGGGGCAGCTGCGGGCGGAGGGGTTCTGGAAGGGCGACCTCGAGCACACGACCAAGGACGGCCGGCTCCTCATCGTCTCCGCCTACAAGGCACGCCGGTTGGGCGAGGGCAAAGGCGAAGGCGCCGTGCTCGACGCGATCACCGACGTCACGGAACATCGTCGGGCGGAGGCGGAGCTGGCGGCCAGCGAGGGGCGCCTGCGGGCGCTGACAGAAAGCCTCGAGGATCGGGTGCGCTCGGAAATCCGCGCTCGCGACGACGCGCAGGCGCGGCTGGCCACGGCGGAGAAGCTGTCAGCCCTCGGGCAGCTCGCGGGCGGCATCGCGCATGACTTCAACAATCTTCTCCAGTCCATTGGAAGTGCGGCAGATCTGATCGGCCATCAGCGTCACGATGCCGCCAAGGTCGGGCGGCTCGCCACCACCGTCTCCGAGACCGCCGAGCGGGGGGCGGCGATCACCGGTCGCCTGCTCGCCTTCGCCAAGCGCAGCGATCTGCGCACCGAGACGATCGAGCCCGCCGCGTTCATGGCGGGCATGAGCGAGTTGCTGCGCCACACGATCGGCACGGGCGTCGCACTGGCGCTCGACTCCACGGAATGCACGCCCGTTCCCGGTGCGCCCGCGATCCAGGCCGATCGCGGCCAGCTCGAGACCGCGCTCGTCAACCTCGCGACCAACGCCCGCGACGCGGTCGGGCCGAACGGCACGCTGCGTCTGTCGATGTGCTTCGGCACGGTGGGCAGCGACGGCGGCAACCCGGCTTCGCCGGAGGCGGTGGGCTCGTCGTTCCGGGCGGGGGACTATGTCGGTCTCGTGGTCATCGACGAGGGCACGGGGATGACGCCGGACGTGCTGGCGCGGGTGTCGGAGCCGTTCTTCACCACCAAGTCACCTGGCAAGGGTACGGGGCTGGGCCTGGCCATGGCGCGCGGCTTCGCCGAGCAGAGCCGCGGCGGCCTCACCATCGAGAGCGCGCCTGGCCGGGGCACGCGCGCGGCACTCTGGTTCCCTGTCTCTCTCGCGGCCCCTCCGTCCTGGACTGCGAGACTGATGCCCGGTCCAGAGACGGCCGCGCCGCCGGCCCGCGCGCATGTGCTGCTGGTGGACGATGACGACCTGGTGCGGGCGGCGCTGGAGTCGCAGCTGCGGGTGCGCGGCTACGAGGTGTCGGCGGTGGAGAGCGGCCGCGAGGCGCTGGCCCGGCTGCGGTCCAAGCAGCGGTTCGACCTGCTGCTGTCGGACTACGCCATGCCGGCGATGACCGGGCTGGCGCTGATCGGCGAGGCGCAGCTGATATCGCCGGATCTGCGGGCGATCCTGCTCACGGGGTTCGTCACGGCCGACGCCGAGCTGGCGATCGAAGGGGCCAGGAGCGGGGCGTTTTCGCTGTTGCGCAAGCCGGTGACGGGACAGGCGCTGTCGGAGCGGATCGAGGCGGTGCTGGGGACTGCGGCGGCGGCCGAAGCCGTGTAGAAGACAAGGGGCTCTGCCCCTTGACCCCGCCAGGAGGGAAGGCCGTCGAGGGACCTGCCTAATGTAAAGGGGTCTGGGGTCAAGACCCCAGCGGGGTCCAGGGGCAGCGCCCCTGGCCTTCCTTCACACAGGCTCAGTATCCAGCGCGTAGCCTGCAGCGCGGACCGTCCGGACTACATCCAGCTCCCCCTCCGCATTGATCGACTTGCGCAGCCTGCGGATATGCACATCCACGGTCCGTGGCTCGACATGGATATCGAGCCCCCAAACTGCATCGAGCAGCTCCTCGCGCGCAAACACCCGCCGCGGATGCTGCATGAAGAACTCCAGCAGCCGGAACTCGGTCGGACCCAGGTGGATCGCCCGGCCGCGGCGGTGCACGCGATGCGCGGTGAGGTCCATCGTGATGTCGGCGAACGCGAGCACACCCTTGCTCGGCACCGTGCGCGCGCGCCGCAGCAGCGCCCGCATGCGTGCGACCAGTGCCTCGACGTTGAACGGCTTGGTGATGTAGTCGTCCGCCCCCGTGTTGAGGCCGCGCACCGCGTCGCCGTCCTCGGTGCGCGCGGTCACCATGATCACCGGCAGGTCGCGCGTGGCAGGCCGCCTGCGGATCTGCCGGCACACCTCGATCCCGGACATCGATGGCAGCATCCAGTCGAGCAGCACGATGTCGGGCGTGAGCTCGGCCAGGCGCGTCAGCGCCTCCTGCCCGTCACCCGCCTCCTCGACGCGGAAGCCCTGCTTCTCGAGATTGTAGCGCAGCATGGTCAGCAGGGCCGCCTCGTCCTCGACGACGAGCGCCAGCGGACGCGCGGCCTGCGAGACCGACGTCTCGTCACGGGTCATGCTCATGGAACGTTCTCCGATGCGACGGGACTGCTGCCGCGCGGTCGGCTGTCCGGGAGGTTCTCGCCGGTGGCGGCGTAGAACACGGTCTCCGCGATGTTGGTGGCGTGGTCGCCGATCCGCTCGAGGTTCTTGGCGATGAACAGCAGATGCGTGCAGGGCGTGATGTTGCGCGGATCTTCCATCATGTAGGTGATCAGCTCGCGGAAGATCGCGGTGTAGATGTCGTCCACCGCCTCGTCTGAGCGCCAGACCTCCTCGGCACGCACGGGATCGCCCTCGCCCACCGCATCCATCACGACGCGGAGATTGTCCTGCACCAGCCGCGACATCTGGGCGATGCCGCCGAGCCGCTGGTGGAAGCCGCTCTCGTTGAGAACCAGCGATCGCTTCGCGATGTTGCGGGCGTAGTCGCCGATCCGCTCGAGAGCCGCGGTGATGCGCAGGCTGGCGACCACGCCGCGCAGGTCCGACGCCATCGGCTGGCGAAGGGCGAGCAGGCGCATCACGAACGCTTCCGTCCGCCGTTGCAGCTCGTCGATCGCGTGGTCCTGCTCGATCGCCCGGCTGGCCGCCTCGCCGTCGCGGGTGGCGACCGCCCGGGCGGCGAGCGCCACCTGGCTTTCGACCTGGCCACCCATCTCGGTCAGCAGGTCGCGCAGCTGCCGGAGTTCCTGCTCGTAGCTGGTGACGATGTGGTTCTGGGACATGATGCGCCCGCCTCTCAGCCGAACCGGCCGGTGATGTAGTCCTGCGTGCGCTTCTCGCGCGGTGCGGTGAACATCCCTGCGGCCGGCGAGATCTCGACGAGCTCGCCGAGATAGAAGAACGCGACCTGGTCGGCGCAGCGGGCGGCCTGCTGCATGTTGTGGGTGACGATCGCGATGGTGAAGTCGCGCTTGAGCTCGTCGATCAGCTCCTCGACCTTCAGCGTGGAGATCGGATCGAGCGCCGAGGTGGGCTCGTCGAGCAGGATCACCTCCGGTCGCGTGGCGATGGTGCGCGCGATGCACAGCCGCTGCTGCTGGCCGCCCGACAAGGCGG
>CAXTVZ010000211.1:0-6044 GCA_964247685.1 uncultured Acetobacteraceae bacterium | reverse complement strand
GCGAGCCCGGACACGGCACGATCGCCGACGGCACGCGCAGCAGGCACGTCTCGCGCGCCCGATGCCACGCATCCCCGCGCGTCTGCGTCTCGAGATCCCGCCGGCGCCAGTCGACCGACAGCGTCCCGAGCGGAACGTCCGTCAGCGCCATCGCCGCCACGTCGTAGACGACCATCGCAAACGCGGGAAGCAGCGCGGGGTCCTCGAGATGGACCAGCTTTTCGAGCACGCAGAGCGCGGGAGAGGTCGCGGCGTAGGTGACGGCATGGCCGGCGGTGTTCCAGCGTCCGTCATGCAGGAGCCCGTAGCCGCCGTCGAACCGCTCGGCCCAGCGGCACTCGGCCAATCTCCAGAGAAGCATGGCGCCAGAGCAGCAAGGCTCAGGCGGCGGCACCCCAGGCGATCTTGGCGAGGACCCCCTCCACCACCCGCGCACCCGCCTCGGTCTGCGACATCACCAGCGGGGTCTCGCCACCGAATTCGCTGAGCGGACGGCGGAGCCAGGTGGCGGCTTTCGCGACATCCTCGAACACGTCCTCGGCGATCGTCTGCACCCGCAACAGCCGCACCGTGCGATCGGATTCGTCCATTGTGAGCGGCTGCCCCCGCTCGGCACGGTGACGCCGCGTCCGTTGCGGGATGATGAAGCGCTCGACCTCGCCGTCGCTGAACCCCGCTCGAGCCACGCCCTTAAGCACCGACAAGGGCAAGCAATGGAGCACGGTCAGCGCGAGCGCGGCGTCCGAGGTTGGAACACCCTTCCCCTCGCCCCAGAGCTTGCGTCCGACCTGTTCGACCACCGTGGCGCTCATGCCATCTCCCGCAACGCCGACAGCAGTCGGCAAGCTGCCGCAAATATAGCGGCAAAATTGCCGGAAATCTACCCGCGCGCGCGCATCAGCCGCGCCTTGTCGCGCTTCCAGTCGCGGTCGGCGATCGCGTGGCGCTTGTCGACGTTGGTGCGCCCCTCGGCGAAGCCCAGCGTCACCTTGGCGATGCCGCGCTCGTTGAAGTGGATGTCGAGCGGCACCAGCGTCTGCCCCTGCCGCCCGACGGCGCCGATCGCCTTGTCGACCTGCTTGTGGTGCAGCAGCAGTTTTCGGGGTTGCCGCGGCTCGAAGCGCGACAGCACGCCGCCCTGGTATTCGGGAATGTAGCAGTTGAACAGCCAGATCGCCCCATCGCGCTCGCCGGCCCAGGCCTCGCTCAGGGTCGCCCGTCCGAGGCGCAGGCTCTTGACCTCCGGCCCCTGCAGCATGATGCCCGCCTCGACTGTTTCCTTGATCGTGTAGTTGAAGCGCGCCTTGCGGTTCTGGGCGGCGATGCCGTGGCTGATCAGGCCGCCCTTGGTCTTGGTGGTGGTTTTCATCCCGTGCCCGCGAGACCGATGGCCGCGCCCGAGGCGAAGCCGACCTCCGAGAGCGCCGCCTCGACCGTCGCGCGCCCGTCGGCCGACATCGGTGCGATCGGCAGGCGGCAGTTGGCGCCGCTGCGCCCGAGCAGCGAGGCCGCATACTTCACAGGCGCCGGGTTGGTCTCGCAGAACAACGCGTCGTGCAGCGGCGTAAGCCGATCCTGGATCGCCATCGCCTCCGCGACGCGGCCCTCCGCCCAGGCCGCGTGCATGGCGGCGCAAAGCCCGGGGGCCACGTTCGCGGTGACCGAGATGCAGCCGACCCCGCCCGCCGCCAGGAACGACACCGCCGTCCCGTCCTCGCCCGAGAGCTGCACGAAATCGGGCCCGCAGGCCCGCCTTGTCTGCAACGGGCGGGCCAGGTTCTGGGTGCTGTCCTTCACGCCCACGATGTTCGCCAGCTTCGCCAGCCGCGCCATGGTCGCCACACTCATGTCGACCACCGACCGGCTCGGGATATTGTAGATGATCACCGGCAGCTCGCCGCGCGTCGCCACCGCCTCGAAATGCAGGAACAGCCCCTCCTGGGTGGGCTTGTTGTAGTAGGGCACGACCACCAGGCAGGCCGCCGCCCCGGCCCGGCGCGCGTGCTGCGCCAGCGCCACCGCTTCCTCGGTGCTGTTGGAGCCCGCGCCCGCGATCACCGGCACCCGCCCGGCGGCCGCCTCGACAACCCGCTCCACCACGCGGTTGTGCTCGTCATGTGTCAGCGTCGGGCTCTCGCCGGTGGTGCCGACCGGCACGATCGCGCTGGTGCCGCAGGCGACGTGCCACTGCACGAGGTCGCCGAGCGCGCGCTCGTCCACGGCGCCGCTGGCGTCCATGGGCGTGATGAGGGCAACGATCGAGCCCTTGAACATGTTCGGTCCCCGGCTGAGGCACCGAGAAGTAGAGTTCACGTCCGGCCCCTGCAAGCCGGGTAAGGCACGCCGCCCTTGTCAGGCCGCCGTCGATCCCCGATCCTCGGCTCCGGATGACCCGGATTTTTCCGCCTGTGGTGGTGTTCCTGGTCCTGGCGGCCTGCAGCGATGGGGCCACGCCCGGCCTGCATCCGGCCACCGCCGCCGCGTCCCCGATCAAGGCGAATGACTGGCCGCGCGCGGCGGCCACAGCGCAGGCGAGCGGCGATCCGCTCGAGCCCCGTCTGGTCGCCTATCTTCACGCCCTGGCTCCCGGTGCTGCGCCCGGCGACATCGAGGCGGTGCTCCGCCGCAGTCCGGAATTCCCCAACCGCGCGGTGCTGCGCGCGCGCTACGGCGCGGCGCTCGCCAACGACTCCGACGATGCCGACGTGCGCGCCCTCTGCGCCGCCGACAAGCCGGCCGCTGCCGACGGGCTCCTGCGCTGCGCCGCCGTGGAGCAGGCGGCGGGCGACCCGCAGGCGACCGCTGACGCCCGCGCCGCCTGGCGCGCCGGCGCGCCGCACGACGAGAGCGGCGAGGCCTCCTTCCTCGCGACCTGGGGTGGCGCACTCACGCCGGACGACCAGTGGGCGCGGTTCGACACGCTGAGTGCCGCCGGCGCGCACGCGGCGGATGCCAGCCTGCGCGCCGCCGGACGGCTCGATCCGCAGCGCCGCGCGCTGGCCGAGGCGCGCGCCACGCTCGCCGCCGGCGGCGCCGAGCCTCTGGGCGTGTTCGCGACCGTGCCGGCGCCGCTACAGACCGATCCCGCGCTCGTTCTCGCGGTCGCGCGCAGCCTTCGCAAGGGCGGCACCAATGACGCGGCGCTCGCCTTCTGGCGCGCCCATGGTTTCGTGGCCGAAGCGGCGCACCCGTCGGCCGCCTTCTGGGCGGAGCGCGAGCTCCTGGCACGGGCCACGCTGAATGCCGGCGACACCGCGGACGCCTTCCAGCTCGCCGACGACACCGTGGCCGAACCCCAATCCGCGCGGGCCGACGCGCTGTTCCTCGCCGGCTGGATTGCGCTCCGGCAGCAGCACCGCCCGGATATCGCCGCCGACCGGTTCGGCCGGCTCGCCGCCCTCTCGACCAGCCTGGTCACCAGGGCCCGGGCCGCCTACTGGCTCGCCCGCACCGCGACGGCTGCCGGCGACAGCGCGGGCGCCCGGCATCACGCCCAGGAGGCCGCGCGCTTCCCCACCACCTTCTACGGACAGCGCGCTTCGGTTCTGCTCGGCGGCCCGTCGCTGTCCGGCAGGCTCGCGGCACTGGCCGACCCGGCGCCGAGCAGTGCGGCCGCACTCGCCTACGCCAACGAGGAGATGCCGCGCGCCGCCCTCCTGCTCACCGCCTGGGGCGAGCCCAAGCGGGCTCGCGCGTTCATCGAGGCCTCGGACGCGGGCAGCACCGATCCCGCCCGCCATGCGCTGGCAGCCCGGCTGGCCCTCACGCTCGGCCTGCCGGAGGAGGCCGTCACGATCGCGCGGCGCGCCGGTCGCGCGGGCGTGGCCATGCCGCGGCTCGGCTGGCCGCGCCCCGTGGTGCCGCCGCCGATCGTACCGGCAGCCCTGCTGCTCGGCCTGATCCGCCAGGAGAGCGGGTTCGACACGGGCGCGGTCAGCCCGTCGGGCGCGCTCGGCTTGACCCAGCTGCTGCCATCGACCGCGGCCGAGCTCGGCCGTGGCGAGGGGATGCGCGTAGGCGCGTCCCGCCTGACCGCCGATCCCGCGCTGAACATGCGTCTGGGTGCAGCCTATCTCGCAGCGCTGCTGACCCGGTTCGGCGGCGTGGCACCCGCCGCGATCGCCGCCTATAACGCCGGTCCGCATCGCGTCGCCGGCTGGCCGGCCGCACCCGCCGCCTCGCTCGACGACGACCGCACCATCGACTGGATCGAGACCATCCCGGTGAGCGAAACCCGCAACTACGTCGAGCGCGTGCTCGAGAACGAGGCCGTCTACGCGGGCACCGCCGCCCCCGCGCCCAGCGCCGCCGAGGCGATGCTGGCGCTGCCGCCGCACAGTTGATGGGCCGCCTCGCGCGCGAGATCGCGTCCGGGTTCGGCCTGGGCCGCGCGCCGGCCGCACCCGGAACGGTCGCCTCGCTCGCCGCGGTGGCCGCGGGGGCGCGGCTCGGGCGGGCGCTGCCGCTCGCGGCCCTCGCGGCGACGGTCGGCGGCACGCTGGCCGTGCGACGCCTACCCGAGGTGGCGCTCGATCCCGGTTGGGTGGTGGTGGACGAGATCGCGGGGCAGTGGATCGCCATGCTGGGCCTCGGCCGCCGTCCCTCGCCCGCCGGGCTAAGCCTGGCCTTCGCGCTGTTCCGCGGGCTCGACATCGCCAAGCCCGGGCCGGTGGGCTGGGCCGACCGCAAGCGGGGCGCGCTGGGCGTCATGGGCGACGACGTGATCGCAGGCGCGATCGCGGCCGTGCTCCTGCGGCTCGCGAGACGCTGGCTGTGATCGACGCGACGCTGGAAGCCGCAGCCACCGCCTGCCTCGCCGCGTTGCGCGCGCGCGGCCTCACTTTGGTCACCGCGGAGAGCTGCACCGGTGGCCTGATCGCCGCAGCACTCACCGCGATCGCCGGCTCGTCCGACGTGGTGCATGGCGGCTTCGTGACCTACGCGAACGCGGCCAAGACCGGCATGCTCGGCGTGGACGCTGGCCTGATCGCGCGCGTGGGCGCGGTCAGCGACGCCGTCGCGGCCGCGATGGCGGAAGGTGCGCGCGCCCGGACCGGTGCGGACGTGGCGGTCGCGGTCACCGGCATCGCGGGTCCTGGCGGGGCCACCCCGGGCAAGCCGGTGGGCACCGTCTGGTTCGGCGTGGCGGGGCCAGCCGGCGTTCACACCGAAACCGTGCTGTTCCCAGGCGATCGGCGGGAAGTCCGCAGCCAGACCGTGGTTCACGCGCTACGCCTGGCTGCGAGAGGATAGCTGGTATCCCGCGGACGCGGCGTATAATAGCAACGTTGCCCAACCACGAGACCGCATCCCGTGCATACCATCTCACCCGCCTATGTGTTTTCCGGCCTCGTCGTCGGGGTGCTGGTCGGCCTGACCGGCGTCGGCGGTGGCTCGCTCATGACGCCGCTGCTGGTGCTGCTGTTCGGCATCCACCCGTCGACAGCGGTCGGCACCGACCTCCTGTTCGCGGCCGTGACCAAGACCGTCGGCAGCGTCGTGCACGGGGCTGCGGGCGCGATCGCGTGGCGCGTGGTGGGGCGGCTGGCCCTCGGCAGCGTGCCGATGACGGCCGCCACATTGTTGGCGCTCCACCATCTCGGGCCGGGCGGCAAGCAGGAGGCGGTACTGATCTCGACGGTGCTCGGCGTGGCGCTCGTGCTGACCTCGCTCGCGGTCCTGTTCCGGCCGCTGATCCTGCGCTTCGCAGCCGCCCATATCGGCACACCCTCGCCGCAGGCGGTGGCCTGGCTCACGGTGGTGATGGGCGCGGTGCTCGGCGTGCTGGTGTCGATCTCGTCGGTCGGCGCGGGTGCGATCGGCGTCACCGCGCTGATCCTGCTCTATCGCGACATGGATCTCCGCTGCGTGGTGGCGAGCGACATCGCGCATGCCGTCCCGCTCACCTTCGTGGCCGGGATCGGCCATTGGTATCTGGGCAACGTCTCGTTCCCGCTGCTCGCCTCGCTGCTGACGGGCTCGATCCCGGGGATCGTTGCGGGCAGCCTGCTCACCCGCAGCGTGGCCGAGACGGTGCTGCGGCC
>CAXTVZ010000210.1:0-6104 GCA_964247685.1 uncultured Acetobacteraceae bacterium | reverse complement strand
TCCAAGGGACGACCGTCCCTTGGCGGGTCCAGGGCAGAGCCCTGGCCTTCTTCCTATCAGCTCAGTTGCGAGCGGCGGTCGGGTCGATCCAGCCCACATGCCCATCCGAGCGCCGATACACCACGTTCAATTCTCCCGAGGCCTGGTTGCGAAACATCAGAACGCCCTGGTCCGCGAGATCCATCCGCATCACCGCATCACCCACCGTAAGAACGCCGATCTCGGTCGGGTTTTCCGCGATCACCGTCGCATAGGCGCGCTCGGGAATGTGCCCGTCCACCACCGGCTCGAGCGTATCGGCGAGTTCGTCGTTCTCGAGCAGGATGTATTCGCGCGCCATCTCCGGCCGCGCACGCCCCTGCGCCTCGTCGCGCGAATGGCCGTTCACACGCCTGCGATAACGTCGCAGCCGTTTCGCGATGTGCTCGGCGGCATCGTCGAAAGCCGCGTGCGCGTCGGCTGCTTCGCCTTCGCCGCGCAGGGTAAGTCCACGTCCCGCATGGACGTTGATGTCACACGTGAAGAACGAGCGCGCACGACCAAATGTGACGTTTGCTTCGAGCGCATGATCGAAATATTTGTGCGCAATCACGTCGAGCTGGGCTTCGACGCGCGTTCGGAGCGCGTCGGAGAGATCGAGATGTCGACCGGAAACAGTGACCTGCATCGCTCTTCCTCCCGTTTCTCGAGTGGCGGACGTCGCGGCTTTCAGCGGCCGGAGTTCCGCAGCGGGATCAGGCGGAGAGAGCCTTCTCCCGCTTGCGCTGCACGGAACTCGGGATCCGCAGCGCCTCGCGGTATTTGGCCACGGTCCGACGGGCAATGTCCACGCCTTCTCGTCGCAGAGCTGCCACAATTTGGTCATCAGAGAGAATCGAGGCTGGACTCTCGCCCTCGATCATGCCGCGGATGCGGAATCGCACCGCCTCCGCGCTGTGGGTCTGCCCGCTCATGCCGGGAATGGCGGTGGTGAAGAAGTATTTGAGCTCGAAGGTGCCGCGCGGCGTCGCGATGTATTTGTTCGCGGTGACACGGCTGACCGTGCTTTCGTGCATCTCCACCGCGTCCGCGATGTCGCGCAGGATCAGCGGGCGCAGACCGCTCACCCCGAGCCGCATGAACCCGTCCTGGCGGCGAACAACCTCGGCTGAAACCTTCAGGATCGTCTGCGCGCGCTGCTGCAACGATTTCACCAGCCAGTTCGCGCTCGCGAGTTTTTCCGCGATGAACACGCGCTCTTCGCGATCGGCGCGAACCACCGCCTTCGCATGGAACGCCTCGCTGACCAGCAGCCGCGGCATCGTCTCGGGGTTCAGCTCGAGCACCCAGCCGCCCTCGGCCGACGGGCGCATCAGCACGTCGGGCACCACCGGCATCGGCGGCGTGGTGTCGAACGTGGCGCCCGGTTTGGGGTCGAGTGACCGCAGCTCCGCGATCATGTCGGTGAGATCTTCGGCATCGACCTCGCAGATCGCCTGCAGGCGCCGGAGCTCGCGGCGTGCGAGCAGCTCGAGATTCGCGAGCATCGCCTGCATGGCCGGGTCGAGGCGGTTGCGCTCGGCGAGCTGCACCGCCAGGCATTCGCTGAGCGAGCGCGCGAGCACGCCCACCGGATCGTAGCGCATCATCCGTGCGCGCACCGCTTCCACCACCTCGAGCGAGGTGCCCAGTGCTGCCGCGATCGCCGCCGGATCCGCGCCGAGCCGACCCGACGGATCGAGCAGCGCGATCAGATGCGCGCCGATCAGCCGCGCGTGCGGGTCGTGGGTGTCGAGGCGGAGCTGCTCGCCGAGATGGTCGCGCAACGAGCGCGAGTTCTCCGCGATGTCGTCCACGCCCCAGTCGCTGTCCTCGAAGCCCCGCTTGCCGCTGCCGGCGCCGAGCATACCGAGGCCCGCGCCGTCCGCGACGTCGGCCGAGCCGCCGTCGTGCTCGGCCACGTAGTCGATTTCGAGCGGGGCCGCATCCGCGTCCGGCAGGCGCCCGTCGCGGACGAGCTCCGCGCTGTCGGGTGCCTCCGCCGCCCCGGCGTCGCGCGGCGCCCGCTGGTCCAGCGCCGGAAGCTCGGCGGTGGTCTCGGGGCGCTCGTCGAGCTCGAGCAGCGGGTTGCGCTCGAGCTCCTCGTCGATGAAGGCGGCCACTTCCTGGTTCGAGAACTGCAGCAGCTTGATCGCCTGACGCAGCTGCGGCGTCATGACGAGTGTCTGCGACTGACGGAATTCGAGCCTCGGTCCGATGGCCATTACAGCAGGCTATCCATGCGGCGAGGCTACAACGAAAACATCTCGCCGAGGTAGACGCGGCGGACGTCGTCGTTGGCGACCACCTCGCGAGGCTCGCCTTCCATCAGCACCTGGCCGTCATGCATGACATAGGCGCGGTCGACGATCTCGAGCGCCTCGCGGACGTTGTGATCGGTGATCAGCACGCCGATTCCCCGATCCTTGAGGTGCGAGATCAGGTCGCGGATCTCGCCCACCGCGATCGGGTCGATGCCGGCCAGCGGCTCGTCGAGCAGGATGTAGGAGGGCTGGCTCGCCAGCGCGCGCGCGATCTCGAGGCGCCGGCGCTCGCCGCCCGACAGCGCCAGCGAGGGCGCGCGACGCAGATGCGAGATCCCGAACTCGACCAGCAGCTCGTCGAGCATGGCCTCGCGCCGGTCGAGCCTGGGCTCCACCACTTCGAGGGCCGCCATGATGTTCTGCTCGACATTGAGGCCGCGGAAGATCGACGCCTCCTGCGGCAGGTAGCCGATCCCCAGCCGGGCGCGTCGATACATCGGCAGCGCGGTGATGTCGGCGTCGTCGAGCAGGATGGCGCCGGTGTCGGGCTTCACCAGCCCCACGATCATGTAGAAGGTCGTGGTCTTGCCGGCGCCGTTGGGTCCGAGCAGGCCCACGGCCTCGCCGCGCCGGACGCTGATCGAGACGTTCCGCACCACCGCGCGCTTCTTGTAGGTCTTGCCGAGCCCGGTGCCGACCAGCCCGGTGGAGCTCACCGTCACCCGCCCGGTGTGCTCGGCGCCCTCGGTCGCGACCCGCATCTGCTCGTTCACGAGCGTCCGCCCGCGGTGGCTGGCCTGCCGCGCGGTTTTGCCCCGGCACTGCCCGCAGGTGCGTTCGCCGTGTTGTCGTTCGGCACGATCAGACCCTGGACCCGGCTGCCCGGATCTTCGGTCATGGTGGCAAGACCGGTGTGCATGTTCACGATGGCGGCGCGACCGTTCAGCTGGTTCTGTCCTCGTGTGATGTGGACGTTCCCCATGATCCGGGCAATGCCCGTGTCCGTGACATACACGCCCCGGTCGCCGATCACGGTTTCGGTTTGTGTCCGCACCACGACATTGCCGTAGGCCTCGGCCTTCTTGAGCTTGCCCGACGAGGTGAGCGGATCGGCACCGGGCTTGGCCGGTGCGGCGGGAGCCGCGGCCCTGGTGGCCGCCGTCGCACCCCCGGCGGGCGCGTTGTCGGGCACCGAGTAGCCCACCAGGATGTCGGCGGCGATGCGCCGCCCGTCATTGGTGACCAGCACCGCGTTGCCGCGGGCGACCGACACATGGGTGGGCGGGTGGTATTCCAGGCTGTCGCGTGCGGTGATCGTGTCGCTCGGCGTGACCAGCTTGAGCGCATGGCCGGTGAGCACCAGCACGGCCTGGTCGATGTCGTAGATCCCGTGATCGCCCCAGGCCTGGTCGGTCGCGGTGTAGATGTGGACGTGGCCGATCGCCTCGAGGCGGTAGATCTCGTTCGCACCTTCGGGATCGGTGGTTGAGCCCGGGCCCGACGCGGTCGCGGCAGGGGCCGCACCCGGCATCGTGTCGGGTGAGGGAGGTGTTGCGGCGGCCGCGGTCGCGGCGGCCTTTGTCGTGACGGCGACCGTCGCGCCGGAGGAACCAGGCGCCTTGGCGGCGGCCGACATGGCGCCTGGCGCGGCCAAGGTGGTTGTCGTCGCTGCCGCTGTCGTGCCGGTGGATGCGCCGGCCGACGTGGCGCCCGGGGCGGCGGTCCCGGTCGCCGTCGCTTTCTTCCGATAGAACGCGATCAGCCGGTCCGCGTCCACGGTCACGACCCCGCGGACCGCGCGCGCGTCGGTATAGGCGGTGACGGTCTGCGCCTTCTGGTCCCAGTCGATGCCGCCGAGCGCGGTCACGGTCACCGGGCCGCCATGGCTGAGGTCGAGCGCCTGGGCGCGAGCCGCCGCCGGCATCGCGGCCACGGCGACCAGTGCCAGGCGCCGCAGAGTCACGGAAGCGCTCACCGCGCGGCCCCCGCGCCAGGCGCCGGATCGTCCCGCGACTGGTTCAGCACGAGCCGCGCCGGCCCCGCGAACTGGCCCACCCCGTCATGGCCGGCCATGAAGTAGCTCTGCGCGTCGAGCACGCCGAACGGGCCTTCGATGTGGACCCAGTCGCGCGACACATCGACATCCTTCTTCACATCCAGCGTGCTGGTGGGCGCCCACATCATGGTCCCGTCGTCGCGGTAGAGCCAGACATGACCCGCGAGATCGAGCAGCTGCTCGTGGGGGGCGTAGACCCCGCGATCGGCCTGGACGAGGATCCACCGCCCGCCGCTCTGCACCATGTCGGCCACCGGGGCCACCAGGTCGACGCGGTCGGGCGCGGTCTGATGCGCGCTGCGGGCGGTGACCGTGTAGGGGGAGCCGTGGCTGTCGATGCCGCGATAGCGCGCGTTGGTCATGATGCCGTTGGCTTCGCGGATCGCGGCGGCCTCGCGCAGCGCCTGGTGCCCCACGCGCCGGAGCCGATCGAGCTCCGGCCAGAGCGCGATCGAGCCGAGCAGCAGCAGGGCGACGGCCGGCAGGAGGCGCTTGCTCCAGCGCACCAGGCGGCGTCGCCGCGCGATCCCCGCCGCGTCGGGGGCGACCCGCGCGATCGAGGGCGTGGTCATGGTCGCGCGACGCCCGGCCGCGAGCTGGCGAGCCACCCGGTCGCGCCCAGTGTCGGGTCCAGAATCGCGCCCAGCGTCGGGTCCGGAGTCGGGCATCGGCTCGGGCGGCGGGCTCACGCGATCCCCGCGCGCAGAAGGTCGTGGATGTGCAGGATGCCCACCGGCCGCCGCTGCTCGTCCACCACGAACAGGCTGGTGATCGGCCGCGTGCCGGCGTTCATCACCCGCAGGGCCTCGGCGGCGAGCATGCCCGCGCGCGCGGTGCGCGGACGCGGGTTCATCACGCTGCCCGCGTCGAGTGCCAGCAGGTCGCGCTCGAAGGCGCGGCGCAAGTCGCCGTCGGTAACGATGCCGGCGAGACATCCCTGCGCATCCACGACGCCCAGGCAGCCGAAGGATTTTTGCGTCATCAGCACCACGGCGTCGCGCATCGGCAGGTGAGGGGGGGCGAGCGGGACAGCCTCGCCCGTGTGCATCAGCTCGCCCACGCGCCGCAGGCGGCTGCCGAGCCGGCCGCCCGGGTGGAACATGCTGAACTCGCTCGCCGTGAAGCCGCGGCGGCGGAGCAGGCTCACGGCCAGCGCATCGCCGAGCGCCATGGTCATGATCGTGCTGGTGGTGGGCGCCCCGGTGACCGCGCAGGCCTCGGGAGCGTCGGGCAGGATCAGCGCGATGTCGGCCGCGACGGCGAGCGTGGACTGCGCGCGGCCGGTGATCGCCGCGAGCACCAGGCCGAAGCGGCGCGCATGGGCGACCAGGTCGGCGAGCTCGGCGGTCTCGCCGGAATTCGACAGGAGAAGCAGCACGTCGCCGTCGAGCACCATGCCGAGATCGCCATGGGAGGCCTCGGCGGGGTGGACGAACATCGCCGGCGTGCCGGTCGACGCCAGGGTCGCCGCGATCTTGCGCCCCACATGACCCGACTTGCCGATGCCGGAGACCACCACGCGGCCGTGCGCCTCGGCGAACGCGTCGACCGCCCGGGCGAAGGCGCTGCCGAGCGGGCCGGAGAGTGCCCCCCCGAGCAGTCGCAACGCCTCGGCTTCCGCGCCGAGCACCTCGCGCGCGCAGTCGAGCGCCCGAAGCCCGTCCTGCGACGGCGCCAGCGCGGCCATGTCCTGCGCGCCTTGTTCCCTCATCTCCTGTCTATGCGCATGCGGCCGGGCGCGGTCAACGCAGGGGGCGTCCTTGCGG
>CAXTVZ010000209.1:0-6127 GCA_964247685.1 uncultured Acetobacteraceae bacterium | reverse complement strand
CGCATCGTCAGGTGATACCCGTTCGCGTAGTAGGCCACGCGCACGCCGGGCGGCAGCTTGGCCCAGGCGGCGGCCGTGGCGGACGCGGGCACCAGGTCGTCCTTCGCGCCATAGACCACCAGCAACGGGATGCGCACGCGGCTCGCAGCCGCCTGCGCCGCGGTCATCTCCCCCACCAGGCCGTCGAGCAGCGAGACGCGGGAGCCCACCAGCGTCAGCGGGTCGCGGGCGAGTTTTTCCAGCGCCGCGCGGTCGTCGCTCGGGTGGACGTGGAGCGGGATCTCGCGGCCGGTCAGCACCCAGTCGGGAGCCACGACATCCGCCCCGTCGAGCGAAAGAAGGGTGAGCAGGCTCATCTGCCCGCGCCCCCAGACGGCGGGGGCGAGTGCGATCATGCTCCGCGGGTGCACCCCGTGCCGCGCCAGGCGGATGCCGTCCGACAGCAGCAGCACCTCCGCACCCCCCATGCTCTCGCCCATGAGGTAGACGGGCGTGTTGGGCTCGCGCGCCTGCATGGCCGCCGCCGCCTCGGCCACGTCGTCCAGCATGCGATCGGTGCCGGCCCAGTGGCCGCGGCCGGGAGCGGCGCCGAAGCCGCGCTGGTCGATCGCGTAGAGGGCGATGTCCTGGCGCGCGAGATAGGGTCCCACCTGGTCCCAGGCGTCGCGGCTGTCGCCGTAGCCGTGCAGCGCCAGGATCGTGGCGCGCGCGGGCAGGCCGCCGGCGGGGCGCCAGACGCGCACGGGGAGTTTCGCGCCGTCATCGGCGGTGAGGATGAGATCGGGCGGGACGACCGCCGCGTCCTGCCGGATCGGCGGCAGCGCGGAGTGCGTGCAGCCCCCGAGTGCCAGGAGGCCCACGGCCGCGAGTGTTGTCCGAACCTTGCGCACCGACGCCCACCCCTTATGCTTTGACCGCCCCACCGGGCCGCCTGGAACAGGAACGCGAGCAGATGCCGTTTGGCGCATCAACCCCCCGACCGACGCTTGGCCTGGTCGAGACGATCACCGTGGACAGCCACGTGGTCGCCTGCGACGGCGGCGCGGGGCCGCTTGGCCATCCGCGCGTCTGGCTGCGGATCGTCGAGCAGCAGACCTACTGCCCGTATTGCTCGCGCGTGTTCGTGCTCGCCGCCGACGCAGGAGACGACCACGGACACTAAGTTGGCCCGCGCCGCGCCCGACGACAGCGCCCGGACGGAAGCGGAGGACGAGCGCGACGAGGCGGCCGCCGTCGCAGGCGCCGCCGCCGAGGCGCCCGATTTCGCCGACGTCCATCTCGTCCTGATCGACGGGTCCGGCTTCATCTTCCGGGCCTACCACGCCCTGCCGCCGATGACGCGCGCGGACGGCACGCCGATCAACGCGGTGTTCGGCTTCTGCAACATGCTGGCCAAGCTGCTGCGCGAGCACGTGGGCACGCATCTCGCCTGCGTGTTCGACGCCGGCCGCACCGTGTTCCGCAACGAGCTTTTCCCCGACTACAAGGCGCACCGGCCGCCGCCGCCCGAGGAGCTGATCCCGCAATTCGGGCTGATCCGCGAGGCGACGGCAGCGTTCGGCGTGCCGGCGGTCGAGCTCGAGGGCTACGAGGCGGACGACCTGATCGCGTCCTACGCCGAGGCGGTCACCACGTGCGGCGGCCAGGTCACGATCGTCTCGTCCGACAAGGATCTGATGCAGCTGCTGCGCCCGGGCGTGGGGATGCTCGACCCGATCAAGAACGTCACGATCGGGGAAGCCGAGGTGTTCGCGAAATACGGCGTCGGTCCCGACAAGATGGTCGAGATCCAGGCGCTGATGGGCGATCCGGTCGACAACGTGCCGGGCGTCGCCGGCATCGGCCCGAAAAAGGCGTCTTCCCTCATCAACGAATACGGCACGGTGGACGCCGTGATCGCCGCCGCGCGCGCCGGCACCATGAAGGCCGGCAAGCAGCGCGACACGCTGGTGGAACAGGCCGAGCAGGCGCTGGTTTCCCGCCGCCTGGTCGAGCTCTGCACCACCTGCCCGCTGCCGCTCCCCGTCGCGGCGCTGGGCGCCTCGCCGCCGGAAGCCGGCCGTCTCGGGCCGTGGCTGACCGCCATGGGCTTCCGCTCGATCCGCCAGCGCATGGCGCTGGAGGAGACGGCCGCCGCGATCGCCGAGCCGGCTCCGGTGTCGGCCGCCGCCAACACCACCCTGCCCTACGGCCCCTACGAGTGCGTGACCGACGAGGCGACGCTCGCGCGCTGGATCGCCGAGGCCCACGCCGCCGGCGCGGTGGCGATCGACACCGAGACCGACGGGCTCGACCCGTTCCGCTGCCGCCTGGTGGGGATCTCGCTCGCGATCGCGCCGGGACGCGCCTGCTACGTGCCGCTGCGCCACGAGAGCACGCTTGATGCGCCGATCGCCGCCCAGGTGCCGGTCTCGGCGCTGCCGGGGATGCTGTGCCCGCTGTTCGCGGACCGGAATGTCCTGAAGATCTTCCACAATGGGAAATTCGACCTGTTGGTGCTCGGCCGCGAGAGCTGCGGGCCGATCGTGCCGGTCGACGACACGCTGCTGATCTCCTACGCCCAGGACGCCGGCCGCCACGGCCACGGCATGGACGAGCTCGCCTCGCGTCATCTCGGCCACACGCCGCTCTCCTACGACCAGGTGACCGGCACCGGCCGCGCCCGGGTGACCTTCGACCGCGTGCCGCTCGATCGCGCCACGGCCTATGCCGCCGAGGACGCGGACGTGACGTTTCGCCTCTGGCTGACGCTCCGCCCGCAGCTGCTGCCCAACCGCGCGCTCGCCCTCTACGAGCAGATCGAGCGGCGCATGGTGGCGCTGCTGGCGCAGATGGAGAGCGCCGGCGTCAAGGTCGACCGCGACGAGCTCCGTCGCATGTCCAAGGAGTTCGGCGAGCGCATGGCGGAGATCGAGTGCCAGATCCACGCGCTCGCCGGCCGCCCCTTCAACGTCGGCAGCCCCAAGCAGCTGGGAGAAATCCTGTTCGACGAGCTGGGCATGTCGGGCGGCAAGCGCATGAAGACCGGCGCCTGGGGCACCGACAGCGCCGTGCTGCAGCAGCTCGCCGAGCAGGGTCACACGATCGCCGCCCGCGTGGTGGACTGGCGCCAGCTCGACAAGCTCAAGAGCACCTACGCCGACGCGCTGATCGAGGAGATGCACACCGACGGCCGCGTGCACACCAACTTCCAGATGGCGATCGCCAGCACCGGCCGGCTGTCGTCGAGCGACCCCAACCTGCAGAACATCCCGATCCGCACCGAGGAAGGCGGCCGCATCCGCCGGGCCTTTGTCGCCGAGCCGGGGCATGTGCTGGTGTCCGCCGACTACTCGCAGATCGAACTTCGTCTGCTGGCGCATGTGGCCGACATCCCGGCGCTGAAGGAGAGCTTCGCCCGCGGCGAGGACATCCACGCGCGGACCGCGAGCGAGGTGTTCGGCGTGCCGATGGAGGGGATGGACAGCCTCACCCGCCGTCGGGCCAAGGCGATCAATTTCGGCATCATCTACGGCATCTCGGCGTTCGGGCTCGCCCGCAACCTCGGCATCGATGGGGGCACGGCGCGCGCCTATATCGACGCCTATTTCGCCCGCTACCCGGAGATCCGCGCCTACATGGAGCGCACCCGCGAGGAGGCGCGCCTGCACGGCTACGTGCTGACGCCGTTCGGCAGGCGGTGCTGGATCCCGGGCATCGCCGAGAAGAACGCCGCCCGCCGCGGCTATGCCGAGCGGCAGGCGATCAACGCCCCGCTGCAGGGGGGTGCGGCCGACATCATCAAGCGCGCCATGGTGCGCCTGCCCGCGGCGCTGGCGGAGGCGGGCCTGTCGGCGCGGCTGCTGCTGCAGGTGCATGACGAGCTCCTGTTCGAGGCCTCCGAGGCGGAAGCCGAACCCCTCGCAGCACTCGCGCGCCGCGTGATGCAGGACGCGGCGGCGCTTTCGGTGCCGCTCGTGGTCGAGACCGGCATCGGCCCGAACTGGGCGGAGGCCCATTGAAGGGCGGCTCCGGCTTCGCGCTGATCGGCGCGGCGCTCCTGGTCGTGGTCAGCCTGGTCGTGAGCCGCCTGCACCACCTGCCGCCACCGCCGCCGCCGCTGCCCGATCTCGCGCTCAGCTCGCCCGACGGCCGCCACGTGTCGCTCGACCAGTTCCGCGGCAAATGGGTGCTGGTCTATTTCGGCTACATCCATTGCCGCAGCGACTGCACCGGGCCGCTCGCCGGCATGCAGAAGGCCGCCGCCGCGCGTGCGGATGTCGTGGCCCTGTTCGTGACGCTCGATCCCGGCCGCGACGACGCAGCAGCACTCGCCGCCTTCACCCGGCCGTTCGTGCCGCAGGTCACGGCACTCACCGGCCCGGCGGATGCGACGCTGGCGGCCGAGCGGGCGTTCGGCGTCTACGCCGTGCCGCACGACACGCCGCGCGGCGTCCGCTACGACCACAGCAACCTGATCTACGTGGTGGACCCGAAGGGACGGCTCGCGGGCCATGTCGACGGGGGCGCCCCCGTGGGCATCATCTCGAGCAGCATCGGCAAGCCCGCCACATGAACGCTCTTCTTCCCAACTCCTTGCTGGCGCGTCCGCCACTGCCCGCGCAGATCCGCGGCAACCTCGCGACCCTGATGGTGCTGCGGCGCAACCCGCTCGAGCTCTGGGGGCCGGTCGCGTATCGGGAGGGCGTGCTCGAGGGACGTTTCCTCGGGCGCCACCAGTTCCTGGTGAACGATCCGGACGCGATCCACCAGGTGCTGGTGGCCAACGCCGCCAACTACACGCGGAACGCCGCGACCCGCCGCATCCTGCGGCCGGTGCTGGGCGACGGGCTGTTCCTCGCGGAAGGCGACAGCTGGCGGCACCAGCGCCGCACGATCGCGCCCGCGATGGCGCCGCGCGCGCTCAGCCTGCTGGCGCGGCACGTGGCGGAGGAGGCGGCGGTGGCCGAAGCCAGGCTGGCGGACGGCGCCGGCCGCGTGGTGCAGCTGCTCCCCGTGCTGCAGCACCTGGCGCTGGGGATCGCCGGGCGCTCCATGTTCTCGCTCGAGATGGCGGCGCACGGGCACGAGCTCCGGGGCCTGCTGTTCCGGTATGCGCGCGGCCTGGCCCAGCCGGGGCCGCTCGACCTGCTGCTGCCCGAGCGGATTGCGAGCCCCACCGACCGCCGGCGTGCCGCCTTCCGCGTCGACTGGGTGCGCTTCATCGACGGGCTGATCGCCGAGCGCGAGGCGGCGGTCCGGCCCGAGGGCACGGTGCGGGACCTGTTCGACATGCTGTCGGGCGCGCGCGATCCCGAGACGGGGGCTGCGTTCGATGCGGCGACGCTGCGCGACGACGTCGCCACCATGATCCTGGCCGGCCACGAGACCACGGCGGTGACGCTGTTCTGGTCGTGCTTCCTGCTGGCACGGTTCCCGGGGTGGCAGGAGGAGCTCGCCGGCGAGGCTGCCGGCGTCGACCTCTCGCCCGATGCTGCCGCGGGGGCGGCTGTGCGGCTGCCGCTGCTCCGCAGCCATGTGGACGAGGCGCTGCGGCTCTATCCGCCGGCCTTTCTGATCACGCGGGAGGCGGGGGCCGCGGACACGTTCGGCGGTTACGAGGTTCCGGCCGGTGCGATCGTCTCGATCTCGCCCTTCGTGGTGCATCGCCACGAGCGCTTCTGGTCCGATCCCGACCGGTTCGACCCGGGCCGCTTCGCCCGCCAGCCGCCGGCGCGTCACACCTACCTCCCGTTCGGCGCGGGGCCGCGGATCTGCATCGGCGCGAGCTTCGCGATCACGGAGGCGATGGTGGTGCTGGGGCGGCTGCTGCAGCGCTTCCGGATCGAGCTGGCGCCGGGGAGCGAGCACGTGCTGCCGCGCGGGATCGTCACGACGCAGCCGGACCGGCCGGTGCGGTTCATCCTGCGGACGCGGTAGAGGCGGGGCGACTTCGCTGGCGGGGCTCTTGGCTCGCGCAGCTGGCAGAGCGGTGCGACAGGTGGCCGGGCCGCGGGGAACTTGAAATTCGTTGGACAAATCAAGTTCGGCCGACGCCTGCGACAGAAGGAGGCGCAACGATTGGAGGCGGTCGGGCATGCGTCGATTTCCCGTGAGTTCGGGACGATTGTAGCGGCGTCTTCAGCGG
>CAXTVZ010000208.1:0-6145 GCA_964247685.1 uncultured Acetobacteraceae bacterium | reverse complement strand
ATCCAGGCGTGCGACACCGCAGTTTCTCAGGAGATATTTGATGCAGATCGGCGTGATCGGGCTCGGCCGCATGGGTGGCAACATCAGCGTGAGGCTGGCGCGCCATGGGCATGAAGTCGTGCTTTTCGACCGTGACGCGAAGGCGCTTGACGCGGTGCATGGCCGTGCCGAGAAAAGCAAGACTTCGTCGGGCCTGTCCGACATGGTCGAGAAGCTCGCTTCGCCCAAGATCGTGTGGGTGATGTTGCCGGCTGGCAAGATCACCAACGACACGATTGGCGAGCTTTCCGGCCTGCTGGGGAAAGGCGACATCATCATCGATGGCGGCAATTCCTTCTACAAGGACGACATCCGTCACGCGAAGGAACTCGCCGAGAAGGGAATCCACTTCGTCGACGTGGGCACCTCCGGCGGCGTGTGGGGCCTCGAGCGCGGCTACTGCATGATGATCGGCGGTCACAAGGACGCGGTTGACCATATCGATCCGATCCTTGCCGCACTGGCGCCCGGTATGGGCGACGTGTCGAAGACGCCGGGGCGTGAGGGTCGCGATCCACGGGTCGAGCAGGGTTATCTGCACTGCGGTCCGGCCGGGTCGGGGCATTTCGTGAAGATGGTCCATAACGGCATCGAATACGGGATGATGCAGGCCTACGCGGAAGGCTTCGACGTTCTGAACAGCAAGAAGTCCGGAGATCTGGCGGAGGATCAGCGCTACACGCTCGACACGGCCGATATCGCTGAGGTGTGGCGGCGCGGCTCGGTTGTGGCCTCCTGGCTGCTCGACTTGACGGCGTCGGCGCTGGCGAAAAACGAGACGCTGTCGGACTACTCCGGCAAGGTCTCGGATAGTGGTGAGGGCCGCTGGACGATCGAGGCCGCGATCGAGGAGGCGGTGCCGGTGCCGGTGCTGTCGGCGTCGCTGTTCGCGCGCTTCCGCAGCCGCTCGGGGAACAATTTCGGCGAGAAGTTGCTCTCCGCCATGCGCTTCCAGTTCGGCGGTCATATCGAGCAGTCACATGTCGAGAACAAGCACGGTGCTGGAGTCGATCCCGAGGGGCAGCAAGCAGCGAAGATTTGAACAGGGAGAGCGGCGTGGCGCTTCGACACGTCAGCGAGCTTGCCGCCTTCGCGGATTCGGAGATCGAGCCGCAGGAGAAGCCGGCACCCGCGCCACCTTGCACGGTCGTCATCTTCGGCGCCGGCGGCGATCTGACAGCGCGACTGCTGATGCCGGCACTTTACAATCTCTCGGTGTCCGGACTGCTCGATCCGCAATTCGCAGTGATTGGCGTGGACCGCCTCGATCTGGACGACGAGGCGCTGCGTGACCGCTACCGTGACCATCTTCAGCACTTCGTCGCCGAGCGCCGCGGTGCGGGCGGTGGTGTGGCGCTCGACGCTGAGAAATGGGCGTGGCTCGAGCAGCGCATCTCCTATGTGAAGGGCGATTTCGACGATCCGGCGACGTATGCGGAACTGGGGTCGCGCGTCGCGGGCCTGAATGCGATGTTCTATCTTGCGGTCGCCGCGCGGTTCTTCGGGCCGATCGTCGATCGGATTGGTCAGTCAGGCCTCGCCTCGGAGGAGGAAGGCCACTTTCGGCGTGTGGTGGTCGAAAAACCGTTCGGTTCCGATCTTGCCTCGGCGCGCGCGCTGAACAGGCGCTTGCTGACATCGCTTGACGAATCGCAGATCTACCGGATCGACCACTATCTCGGCAAGGAAACGGTCCAGAACATCCTGGCGCTGCGTTTTTCGAACGGCATCTTCGAGCCGCTGTGGAGCCGGCAGAATATCGACCACATCCAGATCACGGCTGCAGAGACTGTGGGTGTGGAGAAGCGCGCGGCCTTCTACGAGCAGACGGGCGCCATGCGCGACATGGTGCCCAACCATTTGATGCAGCTGCTCGCCATGACCGCCATGGAGGCGCCGATCTCATTCGACGCCGACGCGGTGCGCGATGAGAAGTCGAAGGTGCTCGCGGCCATTCATCCGATGCAGTTCGGCGTGGAGTTCCCGCCCACCATTCGCGGGCAGTACGCGTCTGGCGAGATGAACGGCGAAACCAAGATGGGCTACCGCAGCGAGCCGGGCGTGGCACCCGGCTCGACGGCGGAGACCTTCGTCGCGATGAAGCTGCAGATCGACAACTGGCGGTGGGCGGGCGTTCCCTTCTATCTCCGCACCGGCAAGCGGCTGGCAGTGCGTCGTACGGAGATCGCGATCCACTTCAAGCAGGCGCCATACGCACTGTTCCGCAACACGCCGGTCGAGAAGCTGACGCCGAACATCATGGTGATGCACATACAGCCGCGCGAAGGCGTGACATTGCAGTTCAGCGCGAAACAGCCGGGTCCCACCGTCGATCTCGGCGCAGTGCGCATGAATTTTGACTATGCCGACTTCTTCGAGGAAGGCCCCAGCACCGGCTACGAAACGCTGATCTACGACTGCCTGATCGGCGATGCGACGCTGTTCCAGCGCGCGGACAATGTTGAGGCCGGGTGGCGGGCGGTGCAGCCGGCGCTCGATGCGGCGGATTCCGGCGAAAGCCAGGTGCATTTCTACGCGGCCGGCAGCGGAGGGCCGCGCGAGGCCGCAGCACTGCTCGCCCGCGATGGGCGACGCTGGCTGAGGCTCGCGCGATGACGACGCCGTCCGGCAAGATCCGGCTCGTCGTCACCGATATCGACGGCACGCTGGTGACGCCGGAGAAGGAGCTGACGTCGCAAACTTTGGCCGCGGCAGAGCGGCTCCGTGCGGCGAACGTGAAGCTGGCGCTGGTCAGCGCGCGACCGGCTCGCGGCATCGACAAGCTGGCGGCCCAGCTCGGGGTCGATACGCCACGCGCCGGGTTCAATGGGGGCGAGATCATCGCGGCCGATGGTCGGGTCCTCGAGTCCCTGCTGATCGCGGAGCCCGCCGCGCGCCTGGTGGTCGAGATGATCGAGACCCACGGCGCCGATGCCTGGGTGTTCGCGGACGGGGAGTGGTACCTGACCAACCCTGCCGCGCCCTATGTCGGGCTCGAACGGCGCGCGATCGGCTTCGAGCCGAAGGTGCTCGCCAACTGGGAGAGCGTGATCGGGCGCGCGGGCAAGATCATGGGATCGAGCAACGACTTTCACATGCTCGAGCGCCTCGAGACGGAGATGTTCACCGGGCTCGGCAACTCGGTCGCAGCCCATCGGAGCCAGGACTACTATCTCGACGTCACGCATCCTGAAGCGCGCAAGGGACATGCGCTGCGGGCGATCGCGCGGCTGCTCGATGTGTCGGTGGAAGAGACCGCGGCGATCGGCGACATGCCCAACGACATCTCGATGCTCGCGATCGCCGGCTTGTCGATCGCGATGGGGAACGCGCCGGACGATGTCCAGGATGCGGCGACGGTGGTCACCGGGCCGAACACGCATGACGGCTGGGCGCAGGCGATCGACACCCACATCCTGCCCCGCGCGCCGGGCGCCAACTGAGACCTGGGAGAAGGCGCCATGGCGCAGAAGATTTCGATCCTGCTCGCCGATGTGGACGGCACGCTGGTGACCAAGGAGAAGTTGCTGACCAAGCGCGCGATCGCGGCCGTGCACAGGCTGCAGGATCGGGGCATCAAGTTCGCGATCACCAGCGGACGTCCCCCGCGCGGCATGTCGATGGTGATCGAACCGCTCAAGATCGACACGCCGATCGCGGGCTTCAACGGCGGGCTCATCGTCAAGCCCGACATGACCGTGATCGAGAGCCGCAACCTGTCGCGCGACGCCGCCGACAAGACGGTCGCGTCGTTGCGCAAGCACAAGCTCGATGTCTGGGTCTATGCCGGCGAGGACTGGATCGTGCCCGACGCGGAGGGCCCGCATGTCGCGCGCGAACAGTGGACGGTGAAGTTCCCGCCCAAGGTCTCGTCCGATATCGACGCGGCCCTCGACCATGCGGTCAAGATCGTGGGCGTCTCGGACGATCTCGACCTGGTTCGCGCGGCCGAGCACGATTTGCAGGGCGAGTTGGGCGACGATGCGTCCGCCGCGCGTTCGCAGCCCTATTACCTCGACGTGACGCATCCGCATGCCAACAAGGGCGACGTCGTGGGCGCGTTGTCGAAGCTCCTCGGCATACCGCCAGCCGAGTTCGCGACCTTCGGCGACCAGCCGAACGACGTGCTGATGTTCCGCAAAGGCGGCGTGTCGATCGCCATGGGCCAGGCCGCCGACGAGGTGAAGGAGGCCGCGACCTACGTGACCGAAGACAGCGAGCACGAGGGATTCGCAATCGGGATCGAGCGGTTCCTTCTTGGGGGGGAGCACGCATGACCCAGATCGACAATCTCGAGGTCTCCGCCGACGCCGAGGCGCTGGCGCGCAAGACGGCGATGTGGATCGCGAAGCTGGTTGGCACGAGCGAAGGCCCGTTCGCCATCGCCTTGTCGGGCGGCTCGACGCCGAAGCGGCTTTACGAGATCCTGGCGGCCGATTATCGGACCTCGCTTGCCTGGTCGCGCGTCCATCTGTTCTTCGGCGACGAGCGTTTCCTCCCGCCCGACGACAAGGACAGCAACTTCCGCATGGTGCGCGAGGCGTTGCTCGAGCATGTCGATCTGCCCGCTGCCAACGTGCACCCGATGCCGACCAGCGGCACACCCGAGGACGCCGCCGCGCGCTACCAGGCCGAGCTGCAGACCTATCATCGGAGCGAGGCGCTGCTGGCCGAGCGGCCGCTGTTCGACGTCGTGCTGCTGGGTCTCGGCGAGAACGGCCACACGGCCTCGCTGTTTCCGGGCACGCCCGCGCTGGAAGACACGCTGCACTGGGTCGTGCCATGCGTGCCGCTCGACGCGCCGCACACGCGGCTGACGCTCACCTACCCGGCGATTGCGAGTTCCCGCGAAATCGCCTTCCTTCTCGCGGGCGCGGGCAAGCAGGAGGTGTTCGGCCGCGTCAAGGCCGGCGACCGCACGCAACCGGCGAGCCGCATCACCAGCATCGGCCGGGTGAACTGGTTCCTCGACGAGGCGGCCGCCGGATGAGCGATGCGCGCGCGCATCTGAAGCAGCAGGCCGCCCGCGAGGCGGCGCTGCTGGTGGAGAGCGGCATGGTGGTGGGTCTCGGCACCGGCTCGACCGCGACTTTCCTGATCGACGCGCTCGCGGCCCGCGTGCGCGAGGGATTGCGGATCGACGCGATCGCGACCTCAGAGCGCAGCGCCGAGCAGGCGCGCGCGGGCGGCATGCGGGTGATCGGGTTCGACGCGACCCAGGACATCGACATCGACATCGATGGCGCCGACGAGATCGAACCTCGCCGGCTGGACCTGATCAAGGGCCTCGGCGGCGCGTTGCTGCGCGAGAAGATCGTGGCGGCCAGCAGCCGCCGCTTCGTGGTGATCGCCGATGACAGCAAGCTCGTGACCGGGCTCGGCGAGCGCACCCCTGTTCCCGTCGAGGTGGTGCCGTTCGGCTGGGAAGCGACGGCCAGGCGACTGCTCGAGATCGGCGCCCATCCGCAGCCGCGCGAGAAGGGCACGGGGAACTTCTTCGTCACCGACGGCGGCAACATCATCCTCGACTGCAATTTCGGCATGATCGCCGACCCCGCGGCCACCGAGCGCGCGATCCGCGACGTGGTCGGCGTGATCGAGACCGGACTGTTCATCGGGCGCGCGGGGCTCGCGATCGTCGCGGGCGAGCACGGCGTCCAACGATTTCATCCGGAGGCGCATTGACCTCCCCGATCGCCGACGACCGCGGTGTCAAACCTTGCGTGCTCATCTGCATGGGCGTGTCCGGATCGGGCAAGTCGACCGTGGCACAGCTGGTCGATTCGCTGCTCGGCTGGCCGTTCCAGGAGGGCGACGAGCTCCATCCCCAGGCCAACATCGACAAGATGTCGAACAACGTGCCCCTCACCGACGAGGATCGCTGGCCCTGGCTCGCGCGGTGCAAGGCGTGGATCGACGAGCGCCTCGCCGCCGACGGGCGTGGGCTGATCACCTGCTCGGCGCTCAAGCGCGTCTATCGCGACTACCTGATCGACGGTCATCGCGACACGGTGCGCATCCTCTACCTGGAGGCGAGCCGCCAGACGCTGATCGAACGCATGCGCTGGCGGAAGCACCATTTCATGCCGGTGAGCCTGCTCGACAG
>CAXTVZ010000207.1:2338-6195 GCA_964247685.1 uncultured Acetobacteraceae bacterium | reverse complement strand
AGCGGGTTCAGCTTGATCCGGCCGCCCTCGAGCTCGACGAAGGGCAGCCGCTCGCGCGTCGTCGCCTGATGACGCTTGCGGCCCGTGATCCAGGCATCGAAGCCTGCGAGCGCGCGCTCGAGCGGGCGCACCTTGCGCAAGGCGCAGCAACTGTCCGGATCATAGTACCAGAGCTCGCCCATGGGATCTGCGTCGGCGGCCTCGGTCGGCGCGGGGCGGAGGTCGCGCACGTCGGTCAGACCGAGCTGTGCGGAAACCGCCGACCGGTAGGCGAGCGTTTCGGGAAAATGCCGGTCGGTCTCGAGAAACAGCACGGGTGTGGCCGGATCGATCGCCGCGACCAGGGCCAGCAGCAGCACAGATTCGGCACCGAACGACGAGACCACCGCGATGCGTCCCCGCAGATCCCGGCGGATCGCACGCGCCAGCAGGTCGACGCCGCCCAGTCCCGAGGCCGCCAGCGCCGCGTAGGCCGTGTCCTCGACAGCGATGTGCTGCAAACCGTGCTTGGACACGAACATTCCGGTCACCCGTCTGGGATGCGGGATATAATCGGATGTGCACGCAATGGAAGGGGTTCTTAGAAGATTTCACAACCCACGTTGCGCAATCGTTCTATGTCACGAGCTGGCAGACGCTGCGGGCGAATTTTCCCGCGTTCAGTTCGTACGGGAAGAGGCCGAGCAGACGCAGCTCGTCGGCGTAGGCGGCCATGTCCTCCACCAGCGCCCGCCCGGTGGGGTGCTGGTCGGGCGCCTCGGCGCGCAGCATCCGGACGCGGTCGGCATCCGAGAGCTTCGGTGCGAACGCGCCGGCCAGGCCGGACGCGGCGCTCGGATCATGGGCCAGCGCCGCCGCCGCCTGGAGCAGCGCGCGGGTCATGCCGGCGCACGAAGCGGGATCGTCGTGCAGGAGGCGGCCGCTGCAGGCCAGGACCTGGGCGGTCCGGTCGCGGTAGCTGCCGGAGATGTCGGTCGCGATCTCGACCAGCTTCATCTCTTCGCGCAGGGCGAAGGCGTCGGGGTCGGCGGCGGCCACCGCGTCGACCGCGGCGTGCTGCAGCGCGTCACCTTGCGCGGCGGGGGCGAGCTCCACCCAGGTCACGTCGCGGAACGGATCGATGCCCTTGCGCCGCATCATGATCGAGAAGAACAGCTTGGCCGAGCCGTCGAGCCGGGCCACGCCGATCGTTTTCCCCTTCACGTCCTCGATATGGCGGAGCTTGGAGCGGCGCTCGGCCATCAGTCGCAAGCCGCCGCCGGAGATGCCCGCAGTGAGCTTGGCGTCGAGCCCGGCCTGCAGCGGCGGCAGCAGGCTGAGCGCCGCCCCGATGCAGGCATCCGCCTCGTTCTCTCGCAGGAGATCGGCCAGACCCGGAGCGCTCTCAGCCACCACCAGGTCGACATCACAGCCATTGGCCGCGAACAGCCCGCCCTTGCGCGCCACGCGCACGGCGATGTTGGCCGCGAGCCCCGGCTGCCAGGCGAGGCGAACGCGGCCGGGCGGCGGTGCCGCCGCCGCCCGGCGGCCCGCGGGCAGGAGAGAAGCGAGGCCCAGGAGCAGGTCGCGTCTTCCAGGCCGTCTGAGGCCTGGAATGGTGCGGTCGTTCATGGAGGGTTGCTTATGGCTCGGGCGGTAGGATTCGAACCTACGACCAACCGGTTCACCTGTTTCCGCCATTCCTGACGGTGTCGGACTATGTCTTCACCCGCGGCCCAGGCTTGTGAGAGCCCATGCCGGGAGGGTGTCGGGCGCTCGTGGGCGGGTTATCGGAGAGGCTCCTCACCGCCTAGTCTCTACACCTTCCGGACGCACGCCTGATCCTGCGAGAGACAGGAACAAACGACCCCGCGTCCGGCTCGGCTCGGCGTAGCCCTGTTCGCGGGGTGTGGCCCGCGACGGTCGGATTTCGCCGAATTCACCCGATGATCGACGGTGGTTTCCCACCGAAGTGTCAAATCTAACAGCCGGTTGCTCTACCGCTGAGCTACGCCCGAACAGCCAAAGCGCGGTCCTTCTAGGCGCGGGATTTCGGCTTGGCAAGCGCGGAGCCACGCGCGAGAACGGGCGCCGAGCGACGCGCGAGAAGAGAGCATGACCGAGAGCGTCACGATCGACGAGTTCAACGCCGTCGAGATCCGCGTGGGCGTGATCGTGGGCGCCGAGCCCTTTCCCGAAGCCCGCCGACCCGCGATCAAGCTCACGATCGACCTGGGCGCCGCGATCGGCATCAAGCGCTCCTCGGCGCAGATCACGCGGCACTACCGGTGCGACCAGCTGATCGGGCGCCAGGTGCTGGTGGTGGCCAACCTGCCGCCGCGACAGATCGGCCCGTTCGTGAGCGAGGTGCTGACGCTCGGGCTGCCCGACGAGAGCGGCGAGGTCGTGCTGGTCAGGCCCGACTTCGAGGTGCCGATCGGCGGCAGGCTGTACTGATGGCGATCACCTACGCCACCGTCACCTGGGACCAGCTGCACCGCGACGCCCGCCTGCTGGCCGAGAAGCTGATGCCGCGCGCGCCCTTCGCGGGCATCGTGGCGGTCACCCGCGGTGGGCTGATCCCGGCCGCGATCGTCGCGCGCGAGCTCGAATGCCGGCTGGTGGAGTCGATCTCGGTGGTCTCCTACGGACGCGAGGGGGCGGCCGAGGAGGAGCAGGCCGAGCCGGTGGTGCTCAAGCCCGCCGCCGCGGCGGGTGACGGCGAGGGCTTCCTGATCGTCGACGACCTGGTCGATTCCGGCGTCACCGCCGCGGTGGTGCGCCGCCTGTTGCCGCGCGCGCATTTCGCCTGCCTCTACGCCAAGCCCGCGGGCCAGCGGGCGACCGACACCTACGTCGCCGAGGTCGCCCAGGACACCTGGATCCTGTTTCCCTGGGACACCGCTCCCCTCTTCGTGCCCCCGATGGCGCGCAGGCCGTAGAACTCTTTTCTTCCCTCCCGGTTGGCGACGCGAAGCCGGTGGGGACAAGCAGATGACCGACAACAATTCCACGTCGCGGCGGGACGTTCTGCGCGGCGTGGCCGCGGGCTCGATCGCGTCGGCAGCGATGACGCAGGCGCGAGCACAAAGCGAGCCGGGGCAGTCCCCCGTCGCCCCGCCTCTGTCGGACCCGAGGGATCGCTACCCGAAACCCCCGTTCGAGGCGCAGGAGCAGGCCTGGCCGGGGTTGCAATCACGCATGCGTCCCGTGCCCGATTGCGGCGAGACCACCTATGTCGGGTCGGGCCGGCTGGCCGGACGGCGCGCGCTGATCACCGGCGGCGATTCCGGCATCGGGCGCGCGGCCGCGATCGCCTATGCGCGCGAAGGCGCCGATGTCGCGATCAACTATTTCCCGAGCGAAGAATCCGATGCGCAGGACGTCGCCCGCTATATCCGCAAAGCCGGACGCAAAGCCGTGCTGATCCCCGGCGACCTCCGCGACGAGAACTTCTGCAACCACCTGGTGGCGGAGGCCGCGCGGCAGCTCGGCGGCATCGACGCGCTGGTCAGCAACGCCGCCTATCAGAAGGCGCAGAAGACCATCCTCGACATCACCACCGAGCAGCTCGAGCGCACCTTCACCACCAACGTGTTCGCGATGTTCTGGGTGGTGCGCGCCGCCATCCCGCACATGCCGGCGGGCGCCTCGATCGTGTGCACCACGTCGGTGAACGCGCAGACGCCCGGCATCGACATCCTCGACTACGCCTGCACCAAGGGCGCGATCATGATCTTCGTGCGCGGGCTCGCCAAGCAGATGATCGAGCGCGGCATCCGGGTGAACGGGGTCGCCCCCGGCCCGTTCTGGACGCCGCTGCAGGTGGCCGGCGGGAACCTGCCGGGCAAGCTGGAGAAGTTCGGCGCGCAGACGCC
>CAXTVZ010000207.1:0-2238 GCA_964247685.1 uncultured Acetobacteraceae bacterium | reverse complement strand
CCGCGCGGCGGTGAACGTCCGCTCGACCGACCAGTCCGACGTGCTCGTGCTCGTCGACCAGGCGTTCACCAGCACGGCGACGAAGCTCGACCTACCGGGCCTCGCCGCGGGTGCGAAGGGGTTCATGCGCCTGACCACCGGCCCGGGCGGCCAGGGGCTCGACTACGTGCGCGACGGGCTGTTCGACCTGTCGACGATGACCCCAGCACCCGCGACGGGTGGCGACGGCTCGCTCGCCGCCACCTTCACCAGCCTCGTCGCGCGCGCCACCACCGATGCGGCCGCCGTGATCATGGTGTTCGGCGACTTCTTCTCCGACTACGGACGCGATGAGGTGTTCGGCTTCTCGCCCGCGCAAGGCGTGCACGACGTGCACATGATGCAGGGCAATTCCGGGGAATACGCAGACGAGAACAGGGTGAACGGCGACGGCGCGCTGTTCGTGCGGTTCGGCGACGGCACCAATGTCGCGTTCTTCGCGCGGTTCGACACGCAGGCGGTCACCACCAACCCCACCACCGGCGCGCCCACGGGTTGAGCGGACACCAGCCCACGATGCGCCGCCCCGGCGGCCCCGCGCTGACCGGGACGGTCGGGCCATGGAAGGCCGAGACCGGCCCGACGCTCGCGGCCGCGATCGGCGTCACGGTCGCGGCGGGGCCGGCAGGGGTCGGCGCCCGGTCGGACCACGTCCCGCCATTTCTGTTCGCGGCGTCGCTCGCACCCGCCGCCCGCTGGCGCGTTGTGCCCGCGCCACGCGCATCCGATACCGCACGCCGCATTTCCGAGGACATGGAAGCATGATCGTGCATCTCCCCGTTCACGAGCTTCCGGCGACCGAAGCCCTGGACCTCGCCTGCGAGGAGCTCGATTCCTGGCCGCCCGCGACCCAGCTGCGCGTGCTCTGGCAAGGCCAGCTCGCCGCGGTCGCCGCGATCGGACCCGCACTCCCCGCCATGGCCGAAGCGGTCACGGCGGCGGCCTCGCTGCTGCGCGCGCACGCGGACGGCCGCCTGGTCTATGCGGGCGCCGGCACTTCGGCGCGTCTCGCGGCCGGCGACGGCGCCGAGCTGAACCCGACCTTCGACTGGCCCGAGCACCGGCTCCTGCTGCTGCCCGCGGGCGGCCCGCAGGCGCTGATGCGCTCGATCGAGAACGCGGAGGACGACCGGCAGGCCGCGATTGCCGCGATCGCCACGCACCGGATCGGTCCCGCCGATGTCGTGATCGGGGTCGCGGCCAGCGGGGCCACCCCCTTCACCTGCGCGGCCGTGGAAGCGGCGCGGGCCGCGGGCGCGCTCACGATCGGCATCAGCAACAGCCCGGGCGCGCCCCTGCTGACGCTGGCCGAGCGGGGCATCCTCGCCGAGACCGCGCCCGAGCCGGTCGCGGGCTCGACGCGGATGAAGGCGGGCACGGCGCAGAAGGTGATCCTGACGCTGCTGTCCACGGGGATCATGGCGGGGCTCGGCCGCATCCATCGCGGCCGGATGGTGGACATGCGGGCGCGCAACGCGAAGCTCCACCATCGGGCGATGCGGATGGTGGCCGAGCTCGCCTCGGTGTCGCCCGAGGAGGCGGAGGCGGCGCTGGCCCGGACCGACGGCCGGCTCAAGGAGGCGATCCTGGTCGCGGGCGGCGTCGAGCCCGAGACGGCGGTGGCGGCGCTGGCGCGCGCGGGCGGCAGTCTCCGGGTCGCGCTTGCGGAACTTGCCCCCGCCCCATAGGTTCCGCGCCTGGTGAGCGGGGCGTGGCGCAGCCTGGTAGCGCGCGTGTTTTGGGTACACGAGGCCGCCGGTTCGAGTCCGGCCGCCCCGACCACCGGTGTGGATCGCAGGGGAACAGCGATGGCGGAATCGTTGCGCGCGCGTCTCTACGAGCGGACGCGATATGTCGGGCAGTCGGGCAAGGCAAACACGGGCGGCTGGGTGCTCGAATGGGAGCGCCGCGAGCCGCAGCGCGCCGATCCGATCATGGGCTGGATCGGCTCGGGCGACACGCAGCGCCAGGTGAAGCTCCAGTTCGACACCCGCGAGGAGGCCGAGCGCTTTGCACAGCGCGAGGGGCTGACGCTCGAGGTCGAGATCACGCCGGAGCGGGTGACGAAGCCGAAGGCGTATGCGGATAATTTCAAGTTCGGCCGGCGGAACAATTGGACGCATTGAGCGTCCGCCGAGCCACGGGCGCCCTTAGCTCAGTTGGATAGAGCAACAGCCTTCTAAGCTGTGGGTCGGTGGT
>CAXTVZ010000206.1:0-6228 GCA_964247685.1 uncultured Acetobacteraceae bacterium | reverse complement strand
TTGGGGCAGAGCCCCAATCTTCAGCTCCGCCGACGCGCAAACACCACGTCGAGAAGCACCACCGGCGCCACCGCCATCGTCGCGCGCCATGCCCGCTCCCGTCGCGCGTCGACACTCAGCGCCCCGCCCAGCAGCAGCCCGTCGAGCGCATCGCCCGCAACCCGCATCCACAGCCAGTTCTCGGGCCGGCGCGCCGTCAGGATCACCACGCCGGAGACGATCTCGCGCCACCCGAACACCCGCAGCTCGCGTTCGCGCCCCTCGAGGCCGCTCGCGCGGGCGACGTCGCGCGCGGCGAGGACCTGGGCCAGGCCCAGCCCGATGCCGAACAGGGCGAGGAAGCGAGCCGCGACGCGAGAGACCATGCGGAACATCCTGAGCAGGGGTGAGAGCCCCGGCTGAACGGGAGCCGCCCGCCGGAGCTTCGCGACGGCTCGGTCACCATTCGGGGAGCGCTACCCCGCCAGCGTGCGATGGATCACGTCGGCACTTCCGTCCCACACCATACGCAGCGCCACGTAGAGCACGATCAGCAGCCCCACCCAGGCGATCCACCGGTGGCGCTCGATCAGGGTCGCGACCGTCGAGGCGGCCACCCCCATCAGCAGCACCGAGAACACCAGCCCTGCCACGAGCGCCGCGATGTCCTGCCGCGCCGCCCCCGCGACCGCGAGCACGTTGTCGAGGCTCATCGACAGGTCGGCGAGGATGATCCGCAGCAGCGCGCCCCGGAAGCTCGCCGGCGCGGTCCGGGGCGCGCCGCCTGCCTGGTGCGCTCGCAGCTCGCGATACATCCGCCACGCGATCCAGAGCAGAAGCAGTCCGCCCGCCAGCGTGAGCCCGATGATCGTGATCAGCCGCACCGCGATGAGCGCGAACAGCAGGCGGATCACGGTGGCCCCGATCGTCCCGAACAGGATCGCGCGACGGCGCTGCGCACCCGCGAGGCCCATCACCGCCATGCCGACGACGACGGCGTTGTCGCCGGCCAAAGTGAGGTCGATCAGGAGGACCTGGGCGAGGGTGGCTGCGTGATGCAGCAGGGTATGGGTGTCCACGAGGCCCTTCTATCGGGGCTTTGCTCCGAACCCCACCAGGAGCGTCATGCCGGAGGCGCGCAAAGCACGATGGCTCGCCGACCTCCATCTGTTTAAGGACACACCGAACAGCCGCCCCGGAGGCTTCCTTGGTCCCCCGCTACTCACGTCCTGCCATGACCGCCATCTGGTCGCCCGAGAACCGCTACCGCAAATGGTTCGCGATCGAGGCGCTGGTGGCCGAGGCGATGGCGCGGCGCGGCGACATCCCCACCGAGGCCGCCCGCACCATCCGTGAGCGCGGCGACGCGGCGCTGGCCGCGATCGGCCCCGCCGATATCGACGAGATCGATGCGATCGAGCGCGAGACGCGCCACGACGTGATCGCCTTCCTCACCTGGCTCGCCCGCCGCATCGGTCCCGACAGCCGCTTCGTCCATCTCGGCATGACCTCGAGCGACGTGCTCGACACGGCGCTGAGCCTCCAGCTCGCGGAAGCGACCGACCTCCTGCTGGCCGGCATGGACCGCGTGCTCGCCGCACTGAAGCGCCGCGCGCTCGAGCACAGGCACACGGTGACCATCGGCCGCAGCCACGGCATCCACGCCGAGCCCACCTCGTTCGGCCTCAAGCTCGCCGGCCACTACGCCGAATTCGCGCGCGGCCGCGAGCGCCTGGTCACCGCCCGCGCCGAGATCGCCACCGCCGCCGTCTCGGGCGCGGTCGGCACCTTCGCCCATCTCGATCCGGCCATCGAGGAGGAGGTGGCGCACCTTCTGGGCCTCGCCCCGGAGCCGGTCTCGACGCAGGTGATCCCGCGCGACCGCCACGCCGCCTATTTCTGCACGCTGGCCGTGGTCGCGACCGCGATCGAGCGGCTGGCCACCGAGGTGCGCCACCTCCAGCGCTCCGAGGTCCGCGAGGCGGAGGAGTTCTTCCACGCCGGCCAGAAAGGCAGCTCGGCGATGCCCCACAAGCGCAACCCGGTGCTGTCGGAGAACCTCACCGGGCTCGCCCGCCTCGTGCGCGGCTACGCGGTGCCGGCGCTCGAGAACGTCGCACTCTGGCACGAGCGCGACATCTCGCACTCGTCGGTCGAGCGCGTGATCGGTCCCGACGCCACGATCGCGCTCGACTTCGCGCTGAACCGCCTGGCCGACATGATCGACCGGCTGCTGGTCTATCCCGAGCGCATGGCGGCCAATGTCGAGTCGCTCGGTGGCGTGGTCCATTCGGGCGAGGTGCTGCTCGCACTCGCGCGCGCGGGCCTCACCCGCGAGGCGTCCTACGAGATCGTCCAGCGCAACGCGATGCTGACCTGGACCCGGCTCGGCCAGCCCGACGGACGCAGCTTTCGCGACAACCTCCTCGCCGACCCGGCCGTGACCGCCTGCATTGATGCCGCCACCATCGACGCGTCCCTCGATGCGCGCCGCCACCTCGCCTTCGTCGACGCGCAGTTCCGGCGCGTGTTTGGCGAGGATGCGGCCTAGGCGCCCTCGCTGACGCGTCCGTGGTGCGGCGGCGAGGCGACGGCGCCGCCGGCCTCGCCTACCCGATGCCGGGGATGGCGATGCCGGCGATCTGCGCGAGCAGGGCCGCGTTCAGCGCGAGCACGAGGGCGGTCGCGACACACGACGCGACCATGACCGCCGGCCCGAGCGCGTGCGCGCCCATGATGTCCCGCCGTCGCGCGATCAGCAGCAGCGTTACCATCGGCACCGGCAGCGCTAGGCTGAGCACCACCTGGCTCAGCACCAGGCTGCGCGTGGCGTCGGCACCGCACGCCACCACCACGAAGGCCGGCACCATGGTGATCACGCGCCGGAGTGCGACGGGGATGCGGAACCCCGCGAAGCCCTGCATGATCAGCTGGCCCGCCATGGTGCCCACCACCGAGCTCGAGATCCCCGACAGCATCAGCGACAGCAGGAAGATCCCGGCCGCGGCCGAGCCCAGCAGCGGGGCCAGCGTCCGGTAGGCGCCCTCGATGTCGGCCACGTCGCTATGGCCGGCGTGGAACCGGCTCGCCATCAGCACCATCGCCACGTTGATGGCGCCGGCTAGCGTCAGCGCGATCACCGTCTCGCGGTTCGAGAAGCGGAGCAGCATCCGGCGCTCCGCCTCGTTGCGCGCGCGCGGCCGCGCGCCGGCCAGGCCCGACTGCAGGTAGATCGCGTGCGGCATCACCGTCGCCCCGACGATGCCGACGGCCAGCGTCACCGCGTTCGCGTCGGGCAGGCGCGGGCGCAGGGTGCGGGCCGCCACGTCCGCCCAGTCCGGCGGCGCGATCACGAGCTCGAGCAGGTAGCAGGCGCCGATCGCCGCCACGAAGGCGGCGATCCCGAGCTCCACCCTGCGGAACCCCCGCCCGGCCGCGACCAGCAGCGCGTAGGTGACGATCCCGGTCACCACCATGCCGTCCAGCAGCGGCAGCCGGAGCAGAAGCGACAGCCCGATGGCGCCACCGAGGAACTCCGCGAGATCGGTCGCCATCGCCGCGATCTCGGAGACCGCCCACATCCCAAGCACGGTACGCCGCCCGAAATGTGCCCGGCACAGCGCCGGCAGGCTCTCGCCGGTGACCAGCCCGATCCGCGCCGACAGCGCCTGGAACAGCATCGCCACCGCGTTGGCGACCAGCACCACCCAGACCAGCGCGACCCCGTAGCCGGCGCCCGCCTGGATGTTGGTCGCGAAATTGCCGGGATCCATGTAGGCGATCGAGGCGACCACTGCGGGGCCCGCGAACAGCAGCGCCGTGCGCGGCCCGCGGCGCTGGCCGGCCAGGACCTCGCGAATCGCGTGCGTCACGCGGGCGTCGTCGATCGAGGCCACCGGGCCGTCGGTGCCGTCAGCGAGTTCCAACCACCCGTTCCTCCTTCATCCCTCAGATCGACCCGTGCCGTGCTGCGTGCAACGGTGCAGTGCGCAATTCGATCTGTCGCTTTACGTCCTCCGGCCGGAAAGGCGATCTTTCGCCCGGGCTTTCTTCGGTCTAGAAGCCGGCTTGTGTGCACCGTGGTCTTTCTTCTCCGGCCGGGCGAGGCCTGGCCGTTCCTGATCGGCGCCAATCGCGACGAGAGGCTGGACCGACCGTGGGAGCCTCCCGCGGCCCATTGGCCCGACCTGCCCCACGTGATCGGCGGCAAGGACGTGCCCGGCGGCGGCACCTGGATGGCGATCAACCAGGCGGGCGTGGTCGCGGTCGTGCTGAACCGCGTGGGCTCGCTGGGGCCCGCACCCAACAAGCGCAGCCGGGGCGAGCTGCCGCTGGTGGCATTGCACGAGGAGACGGCGGCCGCGGGCGCCCGACGCGTCGCCGCGATCGAGGCCGCCAACTGGCGCTCCTTCAACATGGTGGTGGCCGACCGCGAGGAGGCCTGGTTCGTGCGCGGCCTCGGCTACGGCCATCCCGAGATCCACGCCTTTTCGCCCGGGCTGCACATGCTGGCGGCCGGCGAGCCGGACGACCCGCACACGCCGCGGATCGCCCGCCACCTGCCGCGCTTCGACAAGGCGCCGGTGCCCGAGCCGCCCGACTGGGGCGACTGGACCGCGCTGATGGCCGACCGCTCGCTGCCCGCCGGAAGCGAGATGAACATCCCGCCGCGCACCGGCTTCGGGACGTCCTCCTCCTCGCTGCTCGGGGTGCCGCGCGATCCTGGTCGCAAGCCGCACTGGCTCTTCACCGCGGGGCCGCCCGACCGGGCGAACTTCGAGGAAGTGCCGCTCTAGGGTCTCGCCGTTTCGGTCGGGGCGTTTCCGGTTCGGGCCCTCGGCTGCTACAGAAGCTGCACAATTTCCGGGGATCCCGTCCCGCCATGGCGCGTCGTCGACAGCTCTACGAGGGCAAGGCCAAGATCCTGTTCGAGGGTCCGGAGCCCGGCACCCTCGTCCAATACTTCAAGGACGATGCGACCGCCGGCAACGGTGCCAAGACCGGCATCATCACCGGCAAGGGCGTGCTGAACAACCGGATCAGCGAATACCTGATGCTCAGGCTCGCCGAGATCGGGGTGCCGACCCACTTCGTCCGGCGCCTGAACATGCGCGAGCAGCTGATCCGCGAGGTGGAGATCATCCCCCTCGAGGTGATCGTCCGCAACGTCGCCGCGGGCTCGCTGAGCAAGCGGCTCGGCATCCCCGAGGGCACCCGCCTGCCGCGCTCGATCATCGAATACTGCTACAAGAACGACGCGCTGGGCGACCCGATGGTGGCCGAGGAGCACATCACCGCGTTCGGCTGGGCGTCCACCGCCGACATGGACGACATCGTCTCGGTCACGCTCCGGATCAACGACTTCCTCACCGGCCTCTTTCTCGGCGTCGGCATCACGCTGGTCGACTTCAAGCTCGAGTTCGGCCGCCTGTGGGAGAACGACGAGATGCGGATCGTGCTGGCCGACGAGATCAGCCCGGACAACTGCCGGCTGTGGGACAGCAAGACCAACGAGAAGATGGACAAGGACCGCTTCCGCCGCGACCTCGGTCGCGTCGAGGAGGGCTACCAGGAGGTGGCCAAGCGGCTCGGCATCCTGCCCGAGGCGGGGAACGTCGACCTCAAGGGACCCGAGGCCGCGCAATGAAGGCTGTCGTCACCGTCATGCTCAAGGACGGCGTGCTCGACCCGCAGGGCCAGGCGATCGGCCAGGCGCTGCACCACCTGGGCTACGGCGAGGTCGGGCAGGTCCGCGCCGGCAAGGTGATCGAGCTTGAGCTGGGCGAGGGCGCGCCCGAGACACTGCGGGAGCGCGCGACCGAGATGGCGCGCCGGCTGCTCGCCAACACCGTGATCGAGAACTTTGCCGTGGAGCTCCGATGAACCGATTTCTTCCCGCCCTGGCTTCCGTCCTGGTCGCGACAACCGGCGTGGCCGACGCCCAGCGCGTGTCGCGCATCACCGCGGGTCAGCTCGCCCAGATCTGCGGCGACATGCGTCAGGAGAAGCTGTGCGACGCCTACATCGCCGGCGTCGCCGACGGGCTCGCGGGCGCCAAGCACTTCGACACCCAGGCCGCCGGCGGCGATGCCGGCGACACCTGCATCCCGCAGATCGTGAGCACCACGACGCTCCGCTCGACGGTGCGCGACTACCTGAACTCCCATCCCGACATGCGCGGCAAGCCGGCCGCCGTGCCGGTGGTCGACGCGCTCCACGGCGCCTACGCCTGCGGCAAGTGAAGGCCCC
>CAXTVZ010000205.1:0-6240 GCA_964247685.1 uncultured Acetobacteraceae bacterium | reverse complement strand
AGGTCAGGGGCTCTGCCCCTGGACCCCGCTGGGGCCTTGGCCCCAGACCCCGGGTGTCTGATCGGAGAAGCCGGAAAGCCATAGCGGGGTCTACCAGCGAGCCGCGCCGGTCCCGCCAAGTCAGGGAGGTCCAGGAGCCCCCGGCTCCTGGCGGGGTCCCGGGGCAGAGCCCTGGGTTCTTCTCTTCGGGCCGACCGGTCGTTGTCCGCGACAACTCCAAGCCGGAGGTCATCACCGGCAGCAAACAAGATCAGCGCAGCGGCGTGACGGTGACCCAGCCGGGCGACTTGACGTTGCGGACCGGCGCGTATCGCGTGTCGGTCTCGTAGCGCAAGCCGCTGACGCCGAGCACCACCACGGCGAGCGCGATCAGCAGGCAGGCGCCGGCGCGCCGCCATCCGGAATGCCGGTCGAGTTGCGCATAGCGTGCCGCCTCCGCCTCCAGTCGTTCAGCCCAGGACCGGTCGATCTCGCGGACCAGCTGGGCGGGATCGGGCGGCGTTCGCGCGGGAAGGACCATCGCATCACCTGTGGGAAGGCAGCCGGAACGCAGGATTGCACCGGCCAGCACTTGTCAACGACACACGCATAAGCCGAGGACGAGGGCCTGGCGAGTTGAACGGAGCCGCCCACCCGGCGTTGCCCCGCCTGAGGGTCGGCCGGCCGCCGCCTCGTCCAATCGCCGGGAGGAACCCACATGGCCCTGCAGACACGCACGCTCGGATCCGACCTCACCGTCGCCAGCATCGGCCTTGGATGCATGGGCATGTCGGCCTTCTATGGCGGCCGCGAGGACGGGGAATCGGCCGCCACCCTCCGCCAGGCGATCGAGAGCGGTGTCACGCTGATCGACACCGCCGACATGTACGGCAACGGCGAGAACGAGCTCCTGGTCGGCCGCACGCTCCGCGACATGGAAGCCCGCGACCGCGTCGTGCTCGCCACCAAGTTCGCCAACACCTGGGACCCGGCCACCGGCGCGCGCGGTCCGGTGCGCGGCGATCCGGCCTATGTCCGCGAGGCGTGCGAGGCCAGCCTCCGGCGTCTGGGTGTCGATCACATCGACCTCTACTACCAGCATCGCGTCGACCCGAACGTGCCGATCGAGGACACGGTCGGCGCCATGGCGGAGCTGGTTCGCGTCGGCAAGGTGCGCCATCTCGGCCTGTCGGAAGCGGGCGCGGAGACGATCCGGCGCGCCCACCGCGTGCACCCGATCACGGCGCTGCAGACAGAATATTCCCTTTGGAGCCGCGAGCCGGAGGAGGAGCTGCTGGGGCTCTGCCGCGAGCTCGGCATCGGCTTCGTGCCGTATTCGCCGCTCGGGCGCGGCTTCCTCACCGGGCAGATCACGAGGCTCGAGGATCTCGCCTCCGACGATGTGCGCCGCAACATGCCGCGCTTTCAGGGCGAGAATTTCGACCGCAACATCGAGCTGGTCGCCGAGGTCAAGCGCCTCGCCGAAGCGCGCGGCTGCACGCCGGCGCAGTTGGCTCTGGCCTGGGTGCTGGCGCAGGGCGACGACATCGTGCCGATCCCCGGCACCAAGCGGCGCCCCTACCTCGCCGAGAACCTGGGGGCCGCCACGATCGTTCTCACGCCCGACGAGCTGGCCGAGATCGACCGCATCCTGCCGCCGCAATCGTTTCTGGGCGCGCGCTACCACGAGGCAGGGATGCGTTCCGTCAATCTCTGAGGCGGCTGGGTTGTCCGGAGTGAAACGGCGGCGGCGCGAGTCCTCGACGGCCTTTACCGGTCTCCGATGTCGCGACGCGCCGGGATCGAGCGTCGGGCACGTGGTTAGCGGCGGGCTCGGCGTCGCGCCGGCCACGTCACAACCTCGTCGCCGCGGCGAGGCTTGCGTGACGATCCGCGTTAGGAACCGCGCGTTGCGATTGCCGCCGCCGGTGCGCGCGACCGGCATCCTCGTGCCCGTTTCCCGAACCGCGTCGGGGAAGCGGACCTGGTGCCCACCGCATCAGGCCGCCTCTTGTCTCGGCCTGCGAAAGTTCGACATAGGTCGACCGAACCGGATGGAAGATCGGCATGGCGGGTTTGTTCGAGCACTACACGCTCAAGGGCGTGACACTTCGCAACCGGATCGCCGTCTCGCCGATGTGTCAGTACATGGCGACCGACGGCGTCGCGAATGACTGGCATCGCGCGCATTACGCCTCGCTCGCGCGCGGTGGTGCCGGTCTCGTGATCGTGGAAGCGGCCGCGGTCGCCGCGGAAGGCCGGATCACCTGGGGCGATCTCGGGCTCTGGAACGACGCGCAGGCCGAGGCGCTCGCACCGATCGTGGCCGAGATGACGCGCTGGGGTGCGGTGCCCGGTATTCAGATCGCGCATGCAGGGCGCAAGGCGTCGGCCAACCGACCCTGGGAAGGTGACGACCACATCCCTCTCGGCGAGCCGAACTCGTGGGAAACCATCGCGCCCTCCGCGGTCGCCTTCGGTGACGGCCTCCCGCGCGTGCCGCGCGAGATGACGCTGGACGACATCGTGCGCGTCCGCGCCGACACGGTCGCGACCGCGGTACGTGCGCGCGATCTCGGCTTCCGCTGGCTCGAGCTGCACATGGCGCACGGCTATCTCGCGCAGAACTTCTTCTCGCCGATCTCGAACAAGCGGACCGACGCGTATGGCGGATCGGCCGAGAACCGCGCGCGCTACCTCTTCGAGGTGTTCAGCGCGGTGCGCGAAGTGTGGCCCGCGGATCGTCCGCTCACCATCCGCCTCGGTGTCGAGGAATTTGACGGCGGCGTCGAGATGATCGGCGAGAGCATCGCGCTGCTGCAGCGGATGAAGCAGGGCGGCCTCGACTTCGTCGACGTGTCGATCGGCTTCAACACGCCGGCCGCCTCGATCCCGTGGGCGCCCAACTTCATGGCGCCGATCGCCGAGCGCATCCGCCGCGAGACCAGGCTTCCGGGTGCCACCAGCTGGTATATCTCAAAACCCGAAGAGGCCGACGCGCTCATCCGCGACGACCGCATCGATCTGGTGATGCTCGGCCGACCGCTCCTGGCCGACCCGCACTGGCCGTATGCGGCCGCGAAAGTGCTGGGCATCGACAACCCGGCTTGGGCGACCCTGCCGCCGCCCTACGCGCACTGGCTCGCGCGCTACAGGTGATTGTGCTCAGGCGGCGCCTGTTCCGAGCAGGTGCGCGAGCCGTTCCGGCACCGGCGGATGGCTGTAGTGCACCAGCGCGTAGAGCGGATCGGGCGTGAGCGTGGAG
Organism: uncultured Acetobacteraceae bacterium; assembly: GCA_964247685.1. Classification (GTDB taxonomy): domain Bacteria; phylum Pseudomonadota; class Alphaproteobacteria; order Acetobacterales; family Acetobacteraceae; genus CAXTPV01. Next base: position 2,996 of record CAXTVZ010000205.1, on the reverse strand, counting down.
GCGTTGTCGCGGGTGAGGCGGGTCAGGGCGGCGGCGAGAGGTGCCGCGCCGACCTGCTGGCGCGCGTAGGCGTCCGCCTGGAACTCGTGGCGGCGCGACAGCCAGTTGCCGGGCAGCGACAGAGCCGGTCCCAGAAGCCCGAGCAGGAAGTTGGCCGCGAGCAGCGCCACCGCCTCGTCGTGATGCGCCAAGCCGAAAGATGCGGTGAGCCAGGGTTGACGGCATAGCCAGCCCACGAGCGCCAGCAGCACGAAGCTGGTGGCGATCCCGCGCGCCGCACCCCAGACGACATGCCGGTGCCTGAAATGGCCAAGCTCGTGCGCCACCACGGCCTCGATCTCCTCGGGGGTCTGTGAAGCGAGCAGCGTGTCGAACAGCACGATGCGTTTGTTCCGCCCCCAGCCGATGAAGAAGGCGTTGCCGTGGCTGGAACGTCGCGATGCGTCCATGGTGAACAGGCCCGACGCGTGAAAGCCGCAGCGCTCGAGGAGTGCGGCGATGCGCGCAGCCAGCGCGGGGTCGGACAGGGGTTCGAACCGGTTGAACAGGGGCGCGATCAGCCGGACGTAGATGCTGGGCGCGAGCAGGCTGATCGCCGAGATGCCCGCCCAGGCCCACAGCCACCAGAGCCCGGTGGCGTGCCGCATGACGGCGAAGAGTGCCGCCAGCAGCGGGCCGCCGATCGCGAGCGCGAGCAGGGCGCCTTTCAGCCGATCCACGGCGAACAGGGCCGGCGTCGAGCGGTTGAAGCCGAAACGCTCTTCCAGGACCAGGGCGCGCCAGGCGCCGAGCGGCAGCGTCGCGAGTGCGGAGATCGTCGAGATGGCGCCCACCAGAACCGTGTCGCGCCAGGCGGACGGCCGCATCGCCCGGTCGACGATCCCCGCCGCGAGGTCCAGCCCGCCGCAGACCCAGAAGAGCGTGACCGCGAGCCCGACCAGGCCGGAGAGGATGCCGAAGCGCGCCTTCGCGACCGTGTAGTCCGCAGCCCGGCGATGCTCGGCCAGCGTGACCGTCGCCTGGAACGCCGCAGGCACCTCGTCGCGGTGGCGCTGCACGAAGCGGGCCTGGCGCAGGGCGAGCCAGATGGAGGTCGCCTCTGCGGCCAGGCTTCCCAGGATGAAGAGGATCAGGAGGGGCAGGTGGGTGGCGTGTGTCATGACGGGCCAGAGATGGGGCTGATCCTGCTGGCGACAAAGTCTGCGAGCGAGCTCGCTGGCTTGCGTCGCGAGGCGGCGGTCGTGGCGGGGCGATGACCGAAGCAGGCATGAACGTCGCCGTCTCGAGGACGTAACGTACGGTCGCTTGCCCCGGCGGTCTGCGACGTTGCATGAGCGGTTTGTTTACCTCTCCCGTCCAACATTCAGGCTGACGAGACAGAGGAGCGCGCATGCGCTGGATTCGGAACGCGAAGGTGCGAACCCGCGTCGCCCTGGCGTTTGCTGCCGTGTTGTGCTGCACCGCGGTTCTGGGCGGCTTCGCTCTCGATCAGGTCGCTGCGGTGAACGGACTGGCGGCCGCGATCCGGAACGACGCACTCCCATCCACGCGCCTGCTCGGCAAGCTGGCCCAGACCGCCGAGCGGCTTCGGCTCGATCAGTATATCGCCGCAACCACGCACTCGGAAAAGCGGCGCGACGCGATGCTGACCGGCATGACCAAACAGACCGAGGCGTTCGACGCGACTTTCGCAGACTACCAGAAGCTTGTGCATCCGGGACGCGAAACGGCGCTCGCCGCCCAGATCAGCCGCTCGTGGCAGTCCTACAAGTCGGTCTCGGCGGACCTCGCCGCCTTGATTGCCGCCGGTCGCAGCACCGATGCGGCCGCGCGTCTCGACGAGATGAACCCGGCCATGAACGCCTTCCGCGAGGCGATCCAGGAGGGCGCGCAGCTGAACGTCGCGACCGGAAGGTCGCTCGCCGATGCCGGTGCCGCGCTCGGCCGTTCCGCCACGATCTGGATCACCGTCGCCCTGTTCGCGATGGCAGGCGCCTGCATCCTGCTGGGCGTGATGCTCAGCCGCAGCATCGCGTCCCCGATCCTCGCCATGACCGACGTCATGACACGCCTCGCGCGCCACGATCTCGGCGTCGCCATCCCGTATACCGATCGCGGCGACGAGGTCGGTGCGATGGCCGGCACGGTTCAGGTGTTCAAGGACAACATGATCAGGGCCGACGAGCTTGCCGCGACGGGGGTCGCGGAACGGCAGGCGAAAGAGATCCGGGCCGCGCGCCTGGAGAAGCTGGTGCATGACTTCGAGGAGACAGCGGCGACCGCGGTGGGCTCGCTCACCAGCGCATCCGGTGAGATGGAGCAGACGGCGCGCTCGATGTCGGCGACCGCGGCCTCGACCGACGAGCAGGCCTCCGCCGTGGCGCAGGCCGCCGAGGCCTCGCGCTCCGGCGTGCAGACGGTGGCCGCCGCCGCCGAGCAGCTGACCGCCTCGATCGGCGAGATCAATCGTCAGGTGGTGCAGGCCGCTCGCGTCAGCGAGAACGCGGTGGCCGATGCGCGCCGCACCGACGGTGTGGTGCGCGCGCTCGCCGAGGGGGCGCGCAAGATCAGCGACGTGGTGGGACTGATCAATTCCATCGCCAGCCAGACGAACCTGCTGGCGCTGAACGCGACGATCGAGGCGGCGCGGGCGGGCGAGGCGGGTCGCGGCTTCGCGGTGGTAGCGTCCGAGGTGAAGAGCCTGGCGCAGCAGACCGCACGCGCGACCGAGGAGATCAAGGCGCAGATCGGCGAGGTGCAGGCCGCCACGCACGAGGCGGTGGGGTCGATCAGCAACATCGTGACCGTGATCGAGGAGGTGGGTGCGATCGCGACCGCGATCGCCGCCGCGGTCGAGGAGCAGGGGGCGGCCACCGCGGAGATCGCGCGCAACGTGCAGGAGACCGCGGCGAGCACGGAGACCGTGACGGTGAACATCTCGGGTGTCAGCCGTGCCGCGAACGACACGGGTGCGGCGGCGAGCGAGGTGCTCAGCG
>CAXTVZ010000204.1:0-6337 GCA_964247685.1 uncultured Acetobacteraceae bacterium | reverse complement strand
GGTTTTAAGGGCTCCGCCCTTAACGGGGTCCAGGGGCAGAGCCCCTGGCCTTCCTTGCCCCCAGCTAAGACGCCGGCACGAACGTCCCAGGCGCAAACCGTGCACCGGTCGTCTCATGCGTCAGATGGAACCTCGAGTGCCGCCCCTCGGCGTCCACCGCCTCGATCCCGGTGAGATCCAGCGTCGCACCCTGCGCGAAGGTGAGCGTCAGCAGCCCCTGGCCTGGGTTGCTGGTGCGCGCGAGCGAGAGCTGCAGCACGCCGGTCGCGCGCTGGACGTCGGTGACGCGGATGTCGCCCGCGAGCCGCACCTGTCCCTCGAGCAGGAGGCCGAGCGGGCTCGCATGCGTGGGCATCCGGGTGACGCTGCCGGTGCGACCGTCGGTGAAGACGATGTGCCCGTTGCTCGCGACCAGCGTCATGCTGCCGGCGGGCAGGTAGTCGAGGCGAAGGCGGCCCGGCGGGTCGAAGCGTGCGCGGCCCTCGCCCACCACGCCGTTCGGCCAGACCTGCACGAAGTCGGCCTCGAACCCGTGCAGCCCGTCGAGCCAGGACTGGACCGTGGCGACCGCCTCCTGGTCGGCGGGAGACAGGCTGGGACCGGGGGCGGCCGCACACCCGGAGAGAACGAGGACCAGGCCCGTCAGCAGCGCGCGCTTCACGAGGTCGGCTGATCCTCGAGCATCGCGGTGGGGTCGGAGGCGGGATCGCGCAGGTCGTAGAATGGCCGGTCCTCGCGGGTGAACCAGGGATTGTAGGCCGGGTCGTTGAGGAAGAGCTTGTGGCTGGCCCAGCGATCGAACATCGCCTGCTGCTCGACGAAGAAGCGCTGCTCCTGCTCCGGGCGCATGTCGCTGCCGCGGCTGAGGCTCTCGTGATGCTCGGCGACGGTCTCGGCGTTCCAGATGATCTTGTAGCCGGCGTCGCGGATTTTCAGGCAGAAATCGACGTCGTTGTAGGCGACGCGCAGCTGGCGCTCGTCGAAGCCGCCCACCTCGTCGAACACCGAGCGGCGCACCAGCAGCAGCGCCGCGGTGCAGGCGGTGAATTCCTGACTGAGCCGGGCGCGCCCGATATAGCCGTAATCCTCGGCCCCGATGCCGGCATGCACATGCGCGGCGGCTCCGTGGATGCCGACCACGACGCCCGCATGCTGCACGCTGCCCACCGGATAGACGAGCTTGGCGCCGACGGCACCGACCTGGCCGTCGGTGAACTCGCCGATCATCCGCCCGAGCCAGCCGGGTTCGGTGACGAACACGTCGTTGTTCATGAACAGCACGAGATCGGAGCTGCTGTTCGCGACCGCGAGGTTGTTGAGGCGGGAGTAATTGAACTCCTCTTCGACGGGCAGGATGCGCACGCGCGGCATGTCGGCGATCTCGGCGCGGAAATCCTGTGCCTCGAGCGTGGTGGACCAGTTGTCGACCAGGACGATGTCGAAATTCGTGTAATCGGTGGTCTCGAGCAGCGTCTCGATGCAGTTGCGCGTGGTCTCGATCTCGTCCTTGAACGGGATCACGACCGTGACCTTCGGCTGGCCTTCCGGCAGGAAGGCCACGCTGTAGATGGTGAGGTTGTTGATCGCCTCGACGTCGGCGGCGCGCCCCATGCGCTTGAGGTGGTCGGTCACCGCGCGCACGCCGGCCTGCACCGCGTAGCCCTTGTTGGAAATGTCGGACGCCGTCGAGTTCGGCGTCTTGCGCCAGTGATAGAGCATCTCGCGCACGTGGTGGATCGCGGAATGCGGGATCTGCTCGGAGATGCGCAGGATGTAGTCGTGGTCCTGCGCGCCGTCGTAGTCGGAGCGCAGCAGGCCCACCTTGCGGATCACCTTGGTGTCCACGATCAGCAGGTGGCACACGTAATTACAGCCGAGCATGTAGCGGTAGTTCCAGTCCGGCTTGAAGTTCGGCTCCTGGAAGTATCCGGCGGCGTCGACCTTGTCCTCGTCGGAATAGAGCATCTTCGCACCGGTGCGGCGCTGCTCGCGGAGCATCACCTCGAGGGCCACGTCGACCAGCACGTCGTCATGGTCGAAGAACACGATCCACTCGCCGCGCGCGGCCTCGAGTGCGACGTTGGTGGCCTTGGCGATGCCGACATTGCGCTGGCGGCGGATGCAGCGGATGCGCTTGTCGGCGGCCGCGAACGCGTCCATCCGGCGCGACACTTCGGGCGATTTGCCGCCGTCATCGACGAGGATGAGCTCCCAGTTCTGCCAAGTCTGGGCGATGACGCTCTCGACGCAGGCGACGAAGTCGGAGATCACCGGCTTGTAGACCGGCACCATCACGGTCACCAGCGGCTCGGTGATGCCGCCGGCCTCGCGCTCGCGACGGCGGGCGGTCGCGGTGCGCGCGCGCAGGTGATCGTAATAACGCCGCGCCCAGCGGTCGTAGTCGTCGATGTTGTAGCTGGTCTCGGGCAGCAGCAGCGCCATGTCCCGGCGCAGGCTGGTGAGGTCGCGCAGGAAATCGCGGTGGAGGTTGTTCATCCGCGCCGTGATGTCGAGCAGCCGGCCTTCGAGATGATCGTCGATCACGCTGGTGGTGAAGGGCGAACCGCCGATCTCGACCTGATCGGGAATCACGAAGAAGCAAAAGGTCTGCGGATAGGATTTGCGATGCTGCACCGGGATCGCGAATTCGAAGCCGCAATTGGCGTCGCAGCCCATCGCGGTTGCGACATCGATGCGAAACCGATCCGCCTTCACCTGGCCGATGCGCACGCCGTTGCAGGTGACGGTCAGGTGGCAACCGCCGCGGCCCTTGTCGTCGCGACCGATGCGGCGCAGCACCCAGCCGCGCAGCGCGCCGCGCGAGTAGTTGTCGACATTTCCCTCGATGGTGACGGTGGGATAGCCGCTGAACTCGTGCGCCTCGAGCAGGTCGGTGACGCCGCCCTGGCCGATATGCGCCATCAACGTGCCGTCCGGCAGCCTGAAGCTGATGCGGTGGGTGACGCCGTCGAGATAGGAGTCGCGCACGTCGTAGGAGAAGCCGACGCGGCCATCCGGGTGCTGCAGGATATGGCGGACATCCTCGCGCGTCGCGTCGGCGACGATGCGCTCGACCTCCTCGCCGTCGATCAGGACGGTGAGCTCGACCGGCTCCTCGGGTGCGGCCACATCCATCACCCAGCCACGGGCATGCGCGTTCTCGAAGCCGTCGAAATAGCCGCGGAACACGGACTGGCTGGCAAGAACCGGCATGGTCGCGGCCTCGGGCATGGTATCGCTCTCCGCTTCCTGCAGGGATCTATCCCCGCGCATCAGGTCAACAGCCGTGCGGGATGCGATCCGGGCCGGGCTCCCTTCCCCGCTCGTCTCATCCCATGGGGGCACCCCTTGCAGGCCTTCGGCAAGGGCGCCACCGCGGTGCAAATCAACCATGCTTATGCGGCCGCGCTCCTTATAACCCGGATGCGGTGATCCTCAAGCCGAAGACGCCGGCGGCGTTCATCTGCCGTCGGCCGCGCAGGCCAGTTCCAGCGTGTTGCGCAGCAGGCAGGCCACCGTCATCGGACCCACGCCACCCGGCACCGGCGTGATAGCGCGCGCGATGCCGATCGCCTCGGCGGTGACGACATCGCCCACGAGTTGCGCGCTTCCGTCCGGGCCGGGAACACGATTGATGCCGACATCGAGCACCACCGCGCCCGGCCTGATCCACGCGGCGCCAACCAGGTGCGGACGTCCGACCGCCGCGATCAGGATGTCGGCGGTGCGGCAGAGCGCCGGGAGATCACGCGTTCGCGAGTGGGCGATCGTGACGGTGCAATCCTCGCGCAGCAGCAAAGCGGCAACGGGGCGGCCGACGACCGTGGAACGACCGAGAACCACCGCGTGCAGGCCGGCAAGGTTGGCGAGTTCGTCGTGGAGCAGAGCCAGGCAGGCCAGCGCCGTGCACGGAACCGGTCCCGCGAGCCCGCGTGCGAGGCGGCCCGCATTCTCCACGTGGAACCCGTCCACGTCCTTGCCCGGCGCCACGGCGGCGAGCACGCGCTCGGCGGCCACATGCGCGGGCAGCGGGAGCTGCACGAGGATGCCGTGGATGGCGGGATCGGCGTTTAGGCCGGCGATGAGCGCGACCAGCGACGGCTTGGTGATGGTGGCCGGGAGATGGTGCTCGATCGGGCGAAGGCCGGCGCGCGTGGCGGCCCGCAGCTTGGCTGCGACGTAGACCGCGCTCGCCGGATCCTCGCCCACGCGCACCACCGCGAGTCCCGGCGCCGATCCGGTCGCCGCGACGTGGGCCGCCACGCCGCTCGCGACCTCGTCGAGGATCCGCGCCGCGAGAGCCCGCCCGTCGATGATCCGCGTGTCGATGATGGCGCTCATGGGCGCCCGTGTGCGCCACGCGACCCCATGCCGCCAGTCCTCCCGGCGCCGGTCCGGCGCGAAGAGGGTGCATCGGCAACACCACGGCACCGAGATGAAGGCACGCGCCGGTTGCCGTTGGCGGGATCGTTGCGCGCGTGTCACTGTGCCGCCGGTAACAAACGAGCAGCACCATGACGTTATTTCTGAAGCCGATTCTGCTGGGCCTGGCGCTGGTCGGCGTGGCCACGGCCGCGATGGCCGCGCCCTACCATCACTACGTCCGTCACCACTACTACCACCACCACAGCTACCATCACCCGCACTAGGCCGACCTGATGACGGAGCCGGCCGGGTGCGCCCGACCGGCATCGTCGAGGGGGTCGGTGACGACCGGGACCAGCGCCGGCCGAGTCTCGCTGGCGGCGGCGACCCGCGTGTCAGGCGTCGACGTCGAGCAGCCCTGCAGAACCGGCGCTGCCGGCGCTCTTCTGCGCGTTCGAACTGCCGCCCGTGGTCGATTCCGAGATCACCACGCCCTGCGAGTTGGTGACCGTCGTGGTGACGGACCCGTTCGCGTTCGTGACGGTGGCGGTGGTGTCGCCGCTGGAGGATGAGCTCGCGCCGCCGGCGCCACCGCCGCCGCTTGGCGCCGCTCCGCTGCTCGGCGACGCGGACGCCGCAGAGGCGGTCGATGCCGACGCGCCGTTGGCGGCGGTGGAGGCGCTGCCTGAACTCGATGTCAGGCCGACGACGATCGAACCTCCCGAAAGACCTGAGACACCACTCATCCGACCGACCTTTGCCGCGTTCAGCCGGCCTACCAGCGTAGCGTGATCCTACGCTCTGTTCGTTGACGGAAGATGACCGGCGCGCGCTCCCGACGGAAGTCTCCAGGTCGCGTCATGAACAGAGGGGGTCTGCCGAACTGACCTCCTGGTCAGTGCGTCGTTGTCCAGAGGCGAGAGCTGTCTGGTCGCGCCGATCCGGTGACACTGCCGGTGGAGGCTCGTCGGCGTCCATGAAGCCCGCGCTGCACGAGCCAGGTCCGTCGACCATCGAACACGTTGAGCGTGCCGTCGTGGCGCTGCTGGAGCGCGTCGCTTAGCGGCGAGCGCCTGGATGGAACAGAACAACCGCGCCCGTTGTGGACGGCTCCAGATCGGAGTTGCGGGATTGCCTCTGCGACGATCCCTCGAAGCGCTGGTCCGCCTTCAGACGGGCGACCTCAAGCCTGAGCGGCTCGAGCGCGTGCGCCGCCTCGATAGCCAGCGAACGCATCCGCTTGTTGTAACCGTCTACGACCGCCAGCACGGGCTTGTAGTAGGTGCCCTTGTCACCTTGCATGGCGACCGCCACGCGTGAGGTCACCAGACCCTCCATCTCCGTTCTGATGGTGCTGATGGAGGCCATGAACCCGAAAGTTTGAGCGCAGCGACGGATGGTCGTCTTCTGCGCGGTCGCAAGGTCAGCAATGAGCTGTCTGAGCAGGGCGACACGCAGGTAAGTCGGCTTATACGTCTTTCCCAGCAGTTGTCGGAACATCACGTCTCTCGCGCGATCGAGGTCGCTAAGCAGCTTGATGGCCGTCAAGGTGATAGGCGCGACGTCCTTCGATGACGCAGGGTGGAGCATACCTCCTTATGGCAAGCTGCTGCCGAGTTGTCACGGCCACCGTCTCGACCGAGCGACTCGGCTCGACGGCTAGGTTCCTGCTTGATTCCCCTCGTGGCGAATGACCTGCCGTCCTCGTCATCCCGCTCTGGGCCATGGACCGGCCGTAGATCCAGCTGGTTTGCGGGTTTGCCCGATCGGTGTTGATCTCCCGATAAACCTGGCGACGCAGCGTCTACCCCGCGACCACCTGCTGCTCGTGACCGACATGGGCCGGCTACGATGCAGGACCTGTGGCGGTCAGCCGGCCAGGTGTCGCTCACGAATGAAGATAACTCGTTCGCTACAAAGGCGATCGGCGGCCAAGAACAGTCTGTTGGACGTCTTCATGGCGGACGGGGTG
>CAXTVZ010000203.1:0-6337 GCA_964247685.1 uncultured Acetobacteraceae bacterium | reverse complement strand
TCAAGCGCGAATTCCATACGGAGAAATCCTGCAGCCCGACCTGCACGCTGAGCTGCGTGCATCAGATGAGCATGTTCGATCGGTACCGGGGGCGGCAGGTGCCGCACGTCGTCGCGCATTAGGAAGGCCAGGGCTCTGCCCTGGACCCGCCAAAGGACAGTCGTCCCTTGGAACCCTGATTGTCGGGTTCGTCCCGAAGTATGGGGTTTTAAGGGCTCCGCCCTTAACGGGGTCCAGGGGCAGCGCCCCTGGCCTTCTTCTCAGGCCGCAAGAGTGGGACGCCGCCGTTCGTGGACGAACAGGCCTGCGTAGAGAAGCGCCGTCGCGACCGATACGATGCCGAGCTGGATAAGTCCGTTCCGCTCCGGATAGAGCAGGCGGCTGGCCAGCACGCCTGCCACCAGCACGGCCGTGCCCAGCAAGGGCGTGCCGAACGCCTGGAGAAGCACGCGGGGAGAGATCCCCTGGGAGCGACGCAGGTAACGAGCACCCCAGGCGAGCAGCAACGGATAGATGCCGAGCCAGACGGCGGACACGGCGACCAGCCCGGAACGCGCCGGACACAGGACGCCCGCCGCCAGGACGCCGGCAGACAGCAGCAGCAGGGTCGCAGCCGACAGCCGGGCCGCCGTGGCAGGCCGTCCTGAGCCCATCATCACGGTGGCCAACAGCTGCACGACCAGCCGCAACGGCGCCGCGATCGCGAGCACCCTGAGCGGCATGCCGGCGGCCGCGTAGCTGTGGCCGCCGTGGTCGTGCAGTAGCGAGGTGAGCGGCCCGGCTGCCAGCACCAGCCCGGCCATCAGCGGCGCCACCAGAAGCGCGATCCTGTGCAGCGACCAGGTCAGCGTCTGCGCCATATGGGAACGTACGGTCGCGACGCGTGCGAACACCGGCAGTGCCGCGCGATTGACGATGGTGCCGACCGCCATCGCGGGCTCCATCGCGACGTCGAAGGCGACGCGATAGATCGCGAGCTGGGAGGCGCCATAGAACCAGCCGACCAGCAGGTAGTCGACGTTCTTGAACATCTGCTCGGAGATGTTGGCGATCGCCGCGCGGACGCCGAAGCGCATGAGCGGCCGGGCAGGTGTGAACCGGAAGCGCCATCCTGGCCGGAACGGCTGCGCGATCGAGGCGCCGATCAGCGTGTAGAGGCCGCTTGCGGCGTAGCCAGCGACGAGTGCCCAGGTGCCGGCGCCCGCCACGCCCAGGCCGAGACGGGTCAGGGCGGCGCCCAGCGTCGCGCAGACGTTCACGACGGCGATGCGCTCGTAGTGCAGCTTGCGGTTCATGATCGCGAGCGGGATCACGGCTGCACCGACCAGCGGCTGCTTGGCCGCGATCGCGACGAAATACGTGGCCATTGCGGGGGCGCCGTAGATCGCGGCGATCCAAGGTGCAGCCAGGAGAGTGAGGCCGCCCATCACGACCGCCGCGCCGATGATGTACCAGAACAGCGTGTCGAGCTGCAGCCGCGAGACCGCGCGCGCCTGGATCACCGCCTCGCTGGTGCCAAGGCCGTTGAACGCCTCCACCACCATGCCGACCGACATCACCAGCGACGCGACGCCGACCTGCTGCTTCGTCAACAATGTCAGCATGATCAGGATGGTCGAGAAATCGACGATCCTGGCGATCACCGACGCACCGGCCAGCCAGTTGAAGCCGCGCCCGAGGGAGCGCAAATGGACGCTCATCGAGAGGCGTCGGGTGCCGCGAGATCGGGCGGGAGCACCCAGGATCCCGTGCGGGCGAGATGGACGAGCCAGCGCCACGATCCTTCGAGCCATCGTCGCGTGCGCGCGCCGTTCCAGGCGCCGTGACACGCAGGCGACGACCGCAACCGTTGCTCGAGCAGACCTGCGATCGTGTGCGCTCGCATGTCCCAGGTGAAATCTCGTGATGCCGCCTGGGCTGCCTTCGCCAGTCGTGCTGCCAGCGCGTCGTCACCGGTCAAAGCCCGGACGCCGGCAACCAGATCCGCGAGGCAGTCCGGCCGGCACAGGAAGGCATTTTCCCCGTGCGTGAGCAGCTCCCTCACATCGGGCGTGTCGCCCGCGAGGATTGGTCGTCCCGAGGCCATGTAGAGAAACATCTTTAGTGGGAGCACCGTCGATCCGAACTCGGCGAGCGGTTTCCAGGAGGGAGGGATCAGCAGCACGTCGGCAGCGCGGATGTAGCGCGCGATGACGTCCGGCGATTGCCAGTCGACGATCCGGATGTTTTCGACACCGCGTGACGCGATCTCGATCGGGCCCTCGCCGGACGAGCCGACCAGGATGAACAGGATGTCCGGTAGACGCTTCGCCGCCTCGACCACCAGCTCCAGGCCCTTCTTATGGTTCAGCCGTCCGGTGTAGACGACCGTCCTGCGCGTCACGGGGACGTCGATCAGAGTTTTTGCGACGTCCAGCGGGATCGCATCGGCCAGTCGACGCGGCTCATAGCCGTTATGGACGCAATGCAGCCTCTGCTCCGGGATGCCGAGCGCGAGGTAGGCGCGTTTCGTGTAGTTCGAATGGCAGATGTTGATCAGGAAACGAGCGTTGCAGTGCAGGCGGTAGAGCAGGCGCTGGAGCGGCGGGATCTGGTCCGGCCACGGACGATAATGATCGAACGCGACGCGCTTTCCGAACGCCGTCGAGATCCACGCGATCCAGAGATTGCGCGTATAGACGAGATCGGCCTCGCGAAACTCGCGCCGACCCACCAGGGTGAGACCGCAAAAGAGATGTCGGAGTGCGGCAGGGCGAAGCGGTGCTGCGGCACGAACGACCGTCATGCCGGCGAGCGTGCCGATCTCATCGGAGGATATGTTCTGCGGCGATGGCACGTGCAGCCACGCCTGCGACAGGAGAGGAGCCAGGTAACGCGCTGTGGTCACGAAGACCTCCGCGTCGGCCTCGCGACTTGGAAGAGGATTCTCGAACGTGAAGAGGACCTTCACCGGCGTCGTTCGACAAAACTGCACGGGGTGCAAGTGTCTTGATCGGCAGCGCAGGCAGACGGCAGGACATATGGCACGATACGATATCGCGAGTGGCGAGGCCGAGAAGTCGCCACGACGCAGCACCGTCGGCGCGTGCTGCGAAAAGCCGTGTTTTGTTGCCGGAAGACCGATCTAAAAAGGGGCAAAGTGATTGTTGTTCGGGCCTGCATGGGTCGCTGGAATAGGGGCTGGAGGCGGCTACAGCAAGGCGGGCTTTGCGGCGCAGCGGACGAGCGTGACGCTCGTCACGAGGCCGCCACCATCCGGCCCGCTGACTGCTCCTCTTGACCGGACGAAGCGCGGACAGTCGCCGCTGAACTAGATCAAGCCGCTGAATTCAGGGGTCCTGAAGGCCGTTGAGGACTCCGGTTGGCAGCAGAAAGGCCAAGGTGCGTCCGCAGCCCGCCCTCGGCGTGACGCCCTGAACCCGCGCCAAGGAGCGAGCCCCAGGCGCATGGTCCAGACAAACGGGTTCTAAGGGCTCGCCCTTAGCGGGTCCAGGGCAGAGCCCTGGCCTTCTCTATTGCATCAGCAGCACGCTGCCCTCCGGTCCAATGACTGTGGCGCGGTAGCCTTGCCGCACCAGATTCCGCACCAACACATCGCGGGTGAGTGTGATGTGTCCGTTCCCATCACCGACCGCTCGGCCAAATTCGAACACTCCGAAGCCATGCGTGCGAGAGAGCTTGTCGAAGCGCGCGATCGAGCCGCCGGCCAGGATGTTCTGCTCGAGGTTGAACACGTCCACCGCGAACGGCTTGCCCGCCCAGAAGCAGAGCGACAGGGTCTCGCACCCCGCGATCCCCGGCGATGCGGCGATCCGGGTGATGATCGGTCGCCAGGTCACGGCGCGACCGCGCGCGTCGGCGATGTCCTGCCAGGCGCGGACGGCGTCGAGCGGCATGAACACCAGCAGCGGCAGCGCGGCGAACCCGGCCAGCAGCGCCGGACCGATGACCAGGCCGCGCGAGATCGCCGGCCCGCGCGAGATCGCCAGCCCGCTCATCAGACAGCATGCCAGCAGCGTTTCGAAATGTGCGTTGTAGTTCACCCCCTCGCCGGCCCGCTCGGCGAGCCCGGTGATCGCCGCGCTCGCCACGAACAGGCCGGCGAGCAGCATCGGCGCGTCATGGGCTCTTCGTGCACGCCAGGCGATGCAGGCGATCACCAGCATCGGCAGAAGCGGCGGCAGCAGCCTTTCCAGCGCCTCGGGCACGCGGACCCAGTCATAGATCCGGCGATGCCGAAGGATGTCGGTGATCGCATCATGTCCGTGGATCAGGCCGGTCAGCAGCACGGCGCCGCCGACCGCACAGGCCGCCGTGCTCAGCCAGATCGCGGCCGCGCGCCGATGTTCGAGGGCCAGCCAGAGCGTCACCGCCAGCGGCAGGCCGACCAGGAGATGCTTCACCAGGCCGCCGGCGGTCATCAGCAGCGCCGCCACGACGATGTGACCGCTGGCGAACCGCCCTGGTCCTCGACCCCCCAGAAGCACCGCGAGTCCGCCGAGCGCCAGCGCGTGTCCGAACCATTGCGGCTCGTCGACCGCGACGTAGCTTCGGAACACGACGGATGTGTAGAGCAGCACGAGAACGGCGGCGGCGATGCCACCTCTGGCGCTGCCTCCCAGCCGCCTCACGCAGAGCGCGATCAGCGCGGCCGAAATCAGCAACGAGGCCAGTGCCACGATCCGGCCCGCCACGATGACGTCGCCGACCACGTATCGTCCAAGTGCGCCCACCACATAGAAGGAGAGCGGCGGGTAGTTGTTGAACACCAGCGTATCGGCGCGCGGGTAGAGCGGCCCGAGCGAAGGATCGACCGCGCGCAGGGCGAAGTAGGCGTTCCAGCCCTCATTGTAGCCGAGCGGGATGTGCAGCGGGATCCGGAGCAAGGGTCCGAGCAGGAAGAACACCGCAAGCACGGCGCCAGCCGCCAGCAGGGCGTCGAGCAGGCCGTTCTCTCGTGCCAAGGGTGGCCTCCTGGAAAGTGTGGACACCACTCGACATCGCACCGTTCCTGCGCTCATTCGAGACCGCGATCCCTCGCGCCGACCGCGCGTCGGGCCGATACCACTCGACGACCCCCGGAGTTCCATGACCCCATCTGCTGCGGAGGAGCGGTGGCCCCGGCTCTCGCGCGCGCTCCTCCTGGCCCTGTTCGCCATCCTGGTGGTCGCCCGCATGCCGGAGATCGTGCTCAAGGGCCGCTTCTGGGCTGAAGAAGGCCGCAACTTTTTTGTCCATGCGTCGGTCGTGCCGCCGCTTCAGGCGCTGTTCGCGCCCTATGGCGGCTACCTGAACCTGGTCGCGAACGGCGCGACGCTGGCGGCACGCCTGCTGATGCCGCTGCGCCTCGCGCCCTACATGACCATCACCGTCGGGCTCGCCTTCCAGCTGCTGCCGCCACTGCTGCTGCTCACCGCGGACGACGCATGGCTCAGGCCGATGCGGACCCGGGTCGCGGGCGCCCTGCTGGTCCTCCTGGTGCCGGGGTCCGAGGAGATCTGGCTGCAGAGCCTGCACTGCCAGTTCGAGCTGACGCTGTGTTGCGGCATCATCCTGGCGCTCGAACCGATCGCCGGCGGGGGCCGCGTCGGGCGGCTGGCGATCCTCGCGCTGACGCCGCTCTGCGGTCCCGGGGGGATCGTGCTGGTCCCGTTGTTCCTCGCGCGGGCGGCGCTCGATCGCTCCGGCGCGCGCCTGTTGCAGGGGCTGGTGCTGGGCGCGGGAAGTGCCATCCAGCTCCTGCTGTTCATCGGGCCGTTCGCCGGTCGGACCTATCGCCTGGACCCCTTGATGCTGCTCTGCGTGGTCTCGATCCGCCACGTGGTCGAGCCGCTGTTCGGGTTGAAGGTGGCGTATCAGGCGGGCCACGACGTACGGCGTCAGCTCGCATCGGGTCATGCGCCGGTCTGGGCGGTGCTGCTGCCGGTAGCGGTGTTCGTGCCCCTTGCCGTCGTGGCACTGCGCACGCTGCTCGCGGCGGCGTCCCGGTGGCTGCTGGTCGCCGCCGGCTTCGTGGCGGTCGCCGCCTGCTACGGCGCGATCGGTGGGACGGCGATCCTGATCGGAGCCCAGTCCGGCGAGCGCTACGTCTTCGTGCCGCAGGCGTTGCTGGCACTCGGGATCCTGGCGCTCACGGCATCGGCCTCGCAGGGTGTCGCACGTGCCGCCTGGGTCGCGGTGGTCTGGCTGATCGTGGTCGGGGCGGGGACGTACGGAGCGACGCTGCGGGATATTCGCAATGGTCCCGCCTGGCGAGAGGAGGTACGGGCCTGGCAGCTCGATCCATCCCACGCGCTCAGGATCTGGCCGGACGGTTGGACCGTCACGCTCGCGCCGG
>CAXTVZ010000202.1:0-6350 GCA_964247685.1 uncultured Acetobacteraceae bacterium | reverse complement strand
CTCGTGGCCGGCAACGTGGTTCTCGCGCTGGGCGAAACCTTCGCGCACATGCACCTGGTTCCGATCTATCTCGAGGAGATCCCGCTGACGGACGCGCCAGGCGAGTTCCGGCCGTCGGCACTCTACGACCATCCGCTGACCGCGTCCGCCGTGACCATGACAGCGCTGCTCACCCTGCCCGATCTGCGGCTGCGCCCTTGGATGATGGGTGCGGCCACCTGCCTGCTCGCGCTCGGCCTGGTGTCGTTCGGCGAGCGCACCGCGCTGGGCATCGGCCTCGCCTTCCTCGCCATCCGCCTCGCATGGCGCGAGTTCCGCGCGCTGCTGCATCGGCGCGTGGGCATGCTGCACCTGCTGCGCGTGGCCGCCGGCGTCGCCGCCGTGCCGGTGGCACTCGCGATCATCGTCACCGCGACGGCGATCGGCGAGCGGCTTGGCGCGCATGCGGGCGTCGATGGCAGCGCGTCGGCCCGCATCGACGAGTGGCGCATCCTCGGTCTCCTCGATCTGCACGCGTGGATGTTCGGCACGCCGATCGCTGATTTCCCTGCCCTGATCTACAAGATTGGACTGCGATATCCTTTGACCGGGATCGAGAGCTTCTGGTTATTCGCTCTTCTCGACCTCGGTCTGGTCGGGTTCGCGATCTGGGGGACGGCGTTGTTCGCGTTTCTCCGCCATTTGTGGCGCAACGGCTCGACCTGCGGCCGGATGGCGACGATCGCATTGCTGCTCGCCGCGTCCACCAGCAACTCGCTGGGACGCAAGTGCAACATCCTGTTCGTGCTCGTCGCCTGCATGGCGCCGGGTGCGGCCGTCACGAGGCCGCTCGCATGAGTGCAAACTTCCGCGAAGACGAGGCGCTGGCGATCCGCCTGGTGGCCGAGACCGCCTGGACCCATCGTCGACGGCTGGCGATGCTCGGCTGCGCGTTCCTCGCACTCGCGGTGACGCTGGCCGCCGTGCTGTCGGACCGATTCACCTCGCGCTCGTCGCTGCTGTTCCTGCTCGGTCCCGAATACGCGGTGCAGGAGCCGGCCGGCGGTGCGGGCACCGCCAACACCACGCTCGATCCCGACCGCATCCTGGGCACCGAGGATTCCATCCTCGAGAGCGACGACCTCCATCGCGCGGTGATCCGCGCCATCGGCATCGACCGCCTCTATCCCGACCTGCTGCTGCCACCCGATGTCCCGCACCGCCTCCTCGCGGCCGTGCTCGGTGTGCCGACCACGATCGGCCGCGCGCTCGGCCTGGTGCATAAGAAGCCCGGTGCCGCCGACCCGATGGACCTCGCCGCCGTGATCTTTGCGGGCCACCTGACCACGCGCCCGTCGAAGGAGGCGAGCGTCATCGACGTCGCGTTCTCCCACAAGGACCCGCGGATCGCGCGTGACACGCTGCTCTGCCTCGAGCGGCTGTTCCTCGAGCGCCGCCGCGCGCTCTACGCGCCGGGCCAGACGGACACGATCGACAAGCAGGCAGCCGAGGCGCGCGCCGCACTCGACGCGTCGGTCGCCAGCCTCGCCCGCTTCCGCGCCGGCCACACGCTGCCGGACTACACGACGCAGATGACGATCGCGCTGCACGCCGAAGGCGATGCGGCCGCCGACGAGGCCAACGCCCGCCGCGCGGTCGCCACCGCCCAGGCCCGGCGCGACATCTTCGCGCACGCCATGGGTCACCTCCCCGCGATCGTCTCGGGCGGCGTCGATCTCGACCACGACACCGAGACCGCGCCCGTGCGCCAGGCCACCGAGGACCTCCGCTCCCAGGAGCTCGAGACGCTCAGCCGTTTCCGGCCCGACAGCGCCTTCGCCCACGCGATCGCCTCGCAGACGGTTGCCCGCGCGCAGGATTTCCAGGCCGAAGCGCATGGCCCGGTGATCCCGACCACGCACACGGTGCGCAATCCTTCCTTCGACACCGCGGTCGAGGGCTTCACGGGGGCCAGCGCCGACCTCGCCTCGGCGCAGGCGCGGCTGGACGCCGACATGTCGGAGGTCAACCGCCTGCAGGCGAGTGTCGCCGCACTCGACGCCGATGCCCGCGCGCTCGAGCGCCTCACCGCCGAGCGCGACCTCCGCCTCGACAACTGGCGCCGCCTGGCCGGCCTCGCCGAAGCCCAGAGCAGCGTCGAGGGGATCGAGGCGCGAGCGGTGCCGGCGGTGCGTGTCGCCACCCCGCCGAGCCTGCCCACCCATCCCTCGCCGCGGCGCCTGCTGGTGCTGGTGGCGGGGTTCGCGCTGGCCTTGTTCGCCCCCGCCGGCGCGGCGCTGGTGCTGAACGCCGCCCGCCGCACCGTGCTTCTCGCCGGCGAGATCGAGCGGCTCGGCGTCCCCGTGATCGGCGAGTTCGGGCCGGAAGACGCCTTCGCCCACATGGCCCCAATCACGCCGATCGTGCGGCCCGCCGGCTGATGTACCTGCCGGCACTCGACGGCCTGCGCGCCGTCTCGATCCTGCTCGTGCTGCTGGCCCATGGCGGGCTCGAGCGGATCGTGCCGGGCGGGCTCGGAGTGACGGTGTTTTTCTTCGTCAGCGGCTACCTGATCACCGGCCAACTCGCGCGCGAGCATGCCACGACCGGACGCATCGCCTGGGGCGGGTTCTACGCGCGCCGCGCGGTGCGGCTGATGCCGGCAGCACTCGGCTATGTCGCGATCGCGGGCGGCGCGTTCGTTCTGCTCGGCGGTCATGTGGGCGCGCGCGCGTGGCTCGCCTCGGTGTTCTACGGCTCGAACTACGCGTCGGTGTTTTCCCGCACGCTCGACAGCTCGCTGCCCGGCGTGCCGCACCCGTTCACGATCCTCTGGTCGCTCGCGGTCGAGGAGCATTTCTACTTCGTCTGGCCGGTGACGCTCGCGCTGCTGCTGGCGCGCGGGCGGACCACGACGCTCGCCGCCCTGCTGCTCGTGACGGCGGCCGAGCTCGCCTGGCGCGTGCATCTCGCCCCGCTCTGCGACCTGCATGCCGCCGCGAACCACGGTTTGTGCGGCTTGCACCCCGACGACCGCATCTACAAGGCCACCGACACCCGGCTCGACAGCCTGGCCTTCGGCGCGATCGCCGCACTCGCCGGCCGCACCCGCTTCGCCCGGCCGCTCGTCGCCGGTGCCGCGATGCTGTTGATCGCGAGCCTCACTTTCAGAAACCCGATCGCGCGCGACACCTGGCGCTGCACGGCCCAAGGTGTGGCTCTGCTCGTTCTCGTGCCGGCCCTGATCCATGGCGACGGTCCGGTGCGTCGCGTGCTCGGATCGCTGCCGCTGCGCACGATCGGGCGGCTGAGCTACGGGCTCTATCTCTGGCACTGGTTGGCGCTGATGCTGGCCGCCCGCTTCGCCCCGCACGGCCCCCGCTTCGTGCTGTGCTTCGGCGTGCTGACCACGGTGTTCGCGGTCGCGAGCTGGTACGGGCTCGAGCAGCCCTTCCTGGCACTGCGCCGCCGCCTCGGTTCGGGCGCACCGCCCTTGCTTCCCGCCATCCGCCTGCCGCCGCGCGCGCGCGGCCTCGCCCACAAGCTCGGCACGCTGCTCGCGGGCTCCGCCGGCGGCCAAGTGGCCGCACTCGCGACCGCACCGCTGCTCGCGCGCCTGTACGGCCTGCACGCGTTCGGCGTCTATGGCGTGCTCGCGGCCGCGACCGCGCTCGCCGCCTCGATCGCCTCGCTCGGCGTCGAATCCGCGATCCTGCTCAGCCGCGACCCGGCGGAACGCCGCGACGCCTACGGCGCCTCGGTGCTGGTGGCGCTCGTGGTGTCGGTCCTGGCGACACTGATCGGCCTCGCCGTGCCGCTCCCCGGCTGCGGCCGCACGCTGATGCTCCTGATCGGCCCGTCGGTGTTCGCCCTCGGCGTCGGACGCGCCGCGGCCAACCAGGCGCTGGCACTGAACAACCACCGTGCGGTGGCGATGGGCCGCTTCCTGCGCAGTGCCGGCGCGGGTGTCGTGCAGCTCGGGCTCGCCTTGGCCGCACCCACCGCCCTGTCGCTCGCCGCCGGCGCCGTGATCGGCCAGGCGCTCGCGGCCGCGGCCACCATCGCCATGATCGGGCGGGCCGGCCTGCCCTCCATCCCGTCGCGCGAGAACCTCCGGGAACTCGCCTGGCGCCACCAGGCGCTGCTGCGCTGGTCGGCGCCGCAGACGCTGCTCAACGCGTTCGGAAACGCCTGCGTGCCGATCCTGCTCGCGCGCTGCTTCGGCGCGGATGCGGCCGGCGTCTTCGCGCTCGCCAACCGCGTGGTGCAGATCCCGGCCGCCACCATCGGCGAGGCGCTGCGCCAGACGTTGCTGTCGGCGATGGCACGCGACGCCACCGACGAGGGCGCGCTGCGGGCGACCTGCCGCGCCTGGTCCGGCGGGCTGCTGCTGGGGCTGGGGGCCGCGACCGTCCTGTTCGCCGCGATCGCGAAACCGCTTTTCGCGGTGGTGTTCGGCGCACGCTGGGGCGACGCCGGAACGTGCGCCGCCCTGCTGCTCGCGGCCGAGATGGCCGGGATCAGCAACATTCCCGCTGTCACCGCGATCGTGGTGCGCATGTGGCAGCGCGAGCTGTTCGCGTTCCAGGCGGTGCAGCTGCCGTTCCGCCTGGCCGCAATCCTGCTGGCCTCATCTGCCACCGATGCGATCGCGGCATGGTCCGCCCTCTCATTTCTTGGGAGCCTTTTGGTCAGTGGCTTCGTGCTACGTCGCCTCGGCAGAGATGGAACATCTCTGCGGATGGCGAAAGAACAGCCTGCATGAGCGAAAACGCACCGTTATTTTCCATCATCATTCCGGTCTACAACCGGGCCACCACTCTCCGCCGTTGCCTCTCCAGCGTCACCGCACAGCGTTTCACCGATTGGGAGATCGTCGCCGTCGACGACGGCTCGATCGACGGTTCGCGCGCACTGATCGAGACCTACGCGTGTTCGAACATCCGCGTGCTCGCACATGCGGCGAACCGCGGCGTCTGCCCGGCGCGCAACACCGGGATCGATGCGGCGCGCGGCGAGTGGCTCGTGTTTCTCGACAGCGATGACGAGCTCGCCGGCCCCGATGCGCTCGCCCGCATGGCCGCGCTCGCGCGCGCCGCCCCCGCGTCACTCGCGGCACTCTGGTTTCGTTGCGTGCATGATGACGGCACGCTGTCCCCGCCCCACCTGCCGGACGCGCGCGACCTCGACTACCGCGGCTACCTCCGCTTCCTCGAGAGCACGCACGGCGTGTCGCGCGACATGATTCGCTGCGTGCGCGCTTCCGCGTTCAGGCACCTCCGCTATCCCGACAATCGCATGCTCGAGGACAAATTCCACCTCGACTTCGCGCGCCTCCACCGCTCGCGCCTGCACGAGGACGCACTCCGCCTCTACCACCAGGACGCACCCAACCAGCTCGTGGTGCGTCTCGGCCGGCTCGATCCGTTCCACGACCGCGCGTTCATTACCGGCCGTGCGCGGGGTCTCGCAGCCCTGATGCTCGCGCACGGCCCGGCGCTCGCCCGCTTCGCGCCCCGCGTGTTCCGCGCGCAGCTCAGGCGCACGACCCGCCAGGTCGCGCGCGCCGCCCTCGCCGAAGCCCGTCGCCCCCTGGCCGCGGCCGCGTCCCTGGTGGTCGCCGGCTGCGGCACGGTGGGCACGAGCCACATGCCCTTCGCACCGCCCGTCCCTGACCTGGCCTTCGTGGTGCCTGCCGCGCCCTATCGCATCCGCATCGGCGACACGCTGGCGATCCGCCTTCCCCTCTCGCCCGAGCTCGACGAGGAGGTGACGGTGCGCCCCGATGGCGGCATCTCGGCCACCCTCGACCCGGACGAGCACGCGGCCGGGCGCACGGTCCCCGAGCTCGAGGCCGTGCTCGACCACGCCTACAAGCACCAGCTGATCGAGCCGGAGATTGCGGTGGTGGTGAAATCCTCCGCCCCGATCCGCGTCTTCGTCGCGGGCTCGGTCAACCAGCCGGGCGAGATCAAGACCGACGAGAACACGATCTCGCTCACCCAGGCGATCGCGAGTGCCGGCGGCGTCAAGCTCGCGGCCGACGAGAGCCGCGTCTTCATCCTGCGTCACGGCGCGGACGGAAAGCCGATGTTTCTCGCGACGCGCTACAAGGACGTGATCGACGGCACCAATCCTCTGGCCGACGTGCAGCTCGCCTCGGGCGACGTGGTGATGGTGCCGAAGAGCTCGATCGCGATGGGCTACAGCTATTGGAACCAGTACGTGCAGCAGTTCGTGCCGGTGAGCTGGGGCTTCTCTTACGTGCTGCAACAGGCGGCGCATGGGACGACGGTGACGCAGTCCACGGCGCAGTAGGAAGGCCAGGGGCTCTGCCCCTGGACCCCGCTGGGGCCTTGGCCCCAGACCCC
>CAXTVZ010000201.1:0-6372 GCA_964247685.1 uncultured Acetobacteraceae bacterium | reverse complement strand
TGCGCGCCTTCGAGAACCGGCCCGACACGGCGGTGGTGGACGAGCCGTTCTACGCGGCCTACCTCGCCGCTACCGGCCTCGACCATCCGATGCGCGACGAGGTGCTTGCGAGCCAGCCACAGGACTGGCGTGCGGTCGCAGCACTGCTGCGGGGCGCGGTGCCCGGCGGCGCGCCGGTCTTCTACGCCAAGCACATGACCCACCACATGCTTCCGGGCTTCGGCACCGAATGGATGGCGTTCTGCCGAAACGTCTTCCTGATCCGCCGGCCCGCCGAGGTGATCGCCTCCTATCGCGAGAAGCGCGCAGAGATCGACCTCGCCGCGATCGGCATCGTGCGCCAGGCGGAACTGTTCGACCAGGTGGCCGATCGGCTGGGCCAGGCGCCGCCGGTGCTCGACGCGGCGGACGTCCTTGCAGCACCCGCTTCGGTGCTGGGCGCGTTGTGCGCCGCACTGGATCTCGCCTTCGACCCCGGCATGATCGCCTGGCCGGCCGGACGCCGCGCCAGCGACGGCGTGTGGGCGCCCGCCTGGTACGACCAGGTCGAACGCTCCACCGGTTTCGCGAGCGCCCGCGCACGGCCGCCGGCCCGGCTTGATGATGCCCTGCGCCGCATCGCGGACGCGGCCGGGCCCTATTACGCGCGCCTCGAACGCTACAAGCTGCAGACAGCGTAATTGGAGCCGCAGATTGGAACCGTCTCTGACAGGTGGCGACGCGGCTCAGGCCCTCCTCCCGGCTCAGGGCGCCGGCGATCGCGACCAAGCGTTCTTCGGTCATCCGCGCGGCCTGGCCGTGCTCGCCTTCACCGAAGGCTGGATCGACTTCTCGCTCTACGGCATGCAGTCGCTGCTCGTTCTCTACATGATGGGCTCGCTCCTGCAGCCCGCGCATGTCGGGCACGTGCTCGGCTTCGGCGCGCTGCTCGCCGCACTCCGGCCGATCTACGGACCGCTGCAGGGCGAGCCGCTCGCCTCGGTGATCATGGGCCTGTTCGTCGCCCTGATCTGGGCGACACCGATCGTGGGCGGCGTGCTGGCCGATCGCGTGCTCGGGCGCACGCGGACCATCGTGCTCGGTTGCCTGCTGATGACGGCAGGACATTTCCTGATGGCCTTCGATGCGAGCTTCCTGCTGGCGCTGCTCTGCCTGGTGCTCGGCATCGGTCTCGGCGCCTGCACGCGCGCGCAGGTCGGCGCACTCTACGGGCGGGCCGACACGCGCCGCGGCGACGCGTTCCAGATCTACCAGCTCGCGGTCAACCTGGCGGTGATCGTCTCGCCGCTGGTCTGCGGCACGCTCGGAGAATCCTACCACTGGCATTGGGGGTTCGCCGCGGCCGGCGTGGGCATGCTGATCGGGCTCGCGGTCTATCTCGCCGGGCGCCGCGTGCTCCCGCCCGAGCCGCCGCTCCGGCAGGCGCGCGATCGCGGAACCGCCCGCACCTGGGCCGCCGGCGATGCCAAGGCGGTGGCACTCGTGTTGCTGCTGCTGCCGATCGTGGCCCTCGTGATGGTCGGCAACACGCAGATCTTCAACGCCTACCTGATCTGGGCGCAGGAGAACTACCGCCTCACCTTCTTCGGCCACACCATGCCGGTGAGCTGGCTGCTGTCGCTCGACGCGGCCAGCGGGGTGCCGACCACGTTGCTGTCGCTGATGTTCTGGCGGTGGTGGGCACGACGGCATTCGGGACCGAACGAGCTCGGCAAGATGGTGACCGGGGCCCTGATCATGGCCGGCGCGCCGCTGTGCCTGGCCCTGGCCGCCTGGCGGGACGCGGGCCGGCACGCGATCGGACTGCAATGGGGCATCGCGTTTCACGTGATCAACTCGATCGGCTACGCGAGCATGTATCCGATCGGGATGGCGCTCTACTCGCGGCTGGCGCCCCGCGCGTTCGGCGCCACGCTGGTGAACAGCTACGCGCTCAGTCTCTTCCTTTCCAACCTGCTGGCGGGATGGCTGGGCGGCCTGCTGGTCAGCCTGCCCGGAGCCACGTTCTGGATGCTTCACGCGGTCCTTGTCTTCATCGGCGCTGTGTTCCTGCTGGTGGTTGCACTGCTGTCCCGGCGCATCGTAACGATGCCGGGCGAAGGCAGGAGATCTGCCTGACCGACGTCACCTCGATCGCGATTTGGAACCGACCCGACCTGAAAAGCTTTTCAGGACTCCCGACGGGAATCCACCCTTCCATGGAGCTTTTGCCATGAGCCTCGCCGTCCCCATCCGCTACGCGCCCGGCCTCGAGAGCATCCAGCCCGACGAAGCAGAAACGATCGCCGGTCTGAACGAGGCGTTCGATCAGGTGCTGACGACCACGGCCAAGGATTACGGGCATGCCGTCCGGTCCGTGCATGCGAAGGCGCATGGCATCCTTGAAGGAACGCTCACCGTGCTTCCGGGGCTCGCTGCGGAACTGGCGCAGGGCCTGTTCGCCACGCCGGGCGCGCACCGGTGCCTGCTGCGCCTGTCGACCAATGCGGGCGACATCCTGCCCGATGCGATCAGCCTGCCGCGCGGGTTGGCGCTGAAGGTGCTGGACGTCGAGGGGCCGCGACTGCCGGATGCGGAAGGGACCACGCAGGACTTCATCATGGTCAACGGTCCGGTGTTCCAGGCGCCGACGGCCGACAAGTTCCTGGGCAACCTCAAGATGCTCGCCAAGACGACCGACAGGATGGAGGGCGCGAAGACCGTGATGTCGACGGTGCTTCGCGGCGTGAACACCGCGCTGGAGGCCGTCGGCGTCGAGAGCCCGAAGATCCAGTCGCTCGGCGGCGCGCCCAACAGTGATCCGCTGGGTGAGACGTATTACAGCGTCACGCCGTTCCGATACGGCGACCACGTGGCGAAGTTCTCGCTGGTGCCGGTGTCGGCGGATCTGACGGTGCTGACGGGCACGAAGATCGACGCGACCGACCGGGCAGATGCGATCCGTGAGACGGTGCAGCAGGAGATGCGCAACGTCGACGGGGTGTGGGAGCTGCGCGTGCAGCTGTGTCGTGACCTCGAGCGTCAGCCGATCGAGGATCCGACGGTGCTGTGGAAGGAGGATGAGAGCCCCTTCCAGACGGTCGCACGGATCACGGTCGGGCCGCAGGACAGCTGGGATCCGCAGCGCGTCGCCGACGTGGATGAAGGGATGCGGTTCTCGATCTGGACGGGTCTGGCGGCGCACCAGCCCCTCGGAAATATCAATCGCGCGCGCAAGGCGACGTATGAGCATTCGGCGGCATTCCGGGCGCGGACGAATGGTTGTCCGATCCACGAGCCGGGGAGCGCGGGAGCCTGAAGCAGGGGCGTTCGGCGCCGATGCGTGGCGACGTTCGCCCAAGCTGATGAACGAGATTACTCCATCGGCAAAGCGTGTTCACACGACCTGGATGTCCCCGCTCACGCTATCAGCGGACCTTGCAGCGTCTCCGGCGAGAGACTGGCGGACCCGCAAGGGTCCGCCGCATCGCTCTACTTGCCGAACTGGTCCACGTTCTGCGGGGTCACCGTATCGAGGCCGACATAGGTGATGGTCGGCACGCTCTGACCCTTGTGCAGCTTCATCAGGATGTCCATCGCGTCCGCCCCCATCTCGGCCGGGCGCTGGCCGACCAGCGCGTTCACCTGGCCGCTCTTCAGCTCGGTGATCTCGGCAGGCAGCGTGTCGGCCGACACGATCGCGAACGCGCCGCTCTTCATCGCGTCGGCGTTGTGGGAGACGAAGCGACCATAGGCCTCGCCGGAGAACAGCGGCCAGCCGCCGACCGCGACGATCGCGCCGAGATCGGGATGGGCGGTCTTGAGATCGGTCATCTGCTGCACGCCGAGCGCGCTGTCGTCGTTGCAGAAGGTGGGCGAGCCGGACACCTCGGTCCAGCCGGCCGGCTTGAGCACGGAGCGGACGCCGTCGACGCGTTCCTGCAGGTTCACCGCGGCCGGGCCGCCCGAGATCATCGCGTAGGTGCCGGCCTTCGGATGGACCTTCAGAAGCGCCTGGCCGATCTCGACGCCGAGCTCCTTGTTGTTGGTGCCGACATAGGCCTGGCGCTTGCTGTCGGGCGCATCCGCGTCGAAGGTGATGACGGGGATGTTGGCGGCGCGCGCCTGCCGGATCACGCGCGAGACCGACGCCGCGTCGGCCACCGAGATCGCGATGCCGTCGAGATGGCGCGACACCATGTCCTGGATGATCTGCACCTGGGTCGCCGGCTCCTGCTCCACCGGACCCTGGTAGATGCATTGGACACCGAGCTTGGCCGCCTCGGTCTGGCAGCCGTTGCGCGCCAGGTCGAAATACGGGTTGTTCATCGATTTCGGCACGATCGCGAAGCGGAGCTCGGCCGCAGCTGCCACCTCTGCGGTGGCGCTCGCCAGGGCGAACAGGGCCGCCGATGCCATCAGGATCCGTCTCATGTGTTGTTTCCTCCCGGTTTGTTCTTGTTGATAACGACGGGCTGTCGCTCGTCGCCCGTCACGCGCCCATCCGGCGTGTCCGCACCCGATCGACCAGCACGGCCGCGACGATGATTACGCCCACGAACGTATCCTGCCAGTAGGTGTTCACGCCCGCCAGCACCAGACCGTTGCGGATCGTTTCGATCAGGGCGGCGCCCACGATCGCGCCGACCGGGCCGCCGATGCCGCCGTTCAGGTTGGCGCCGCCGATCACGGCGGCGGCGATGATGCGCAGCTCGTAGCCAGTCGCGAGGTTGGCCGGCACCGAGCCGAGCCAGCCCGCCATCAGGATGCCGGCGAAGCCGGCGGCGAGCGAGGACGCGATGTAGAGTCCGGCCTTGATGCCGACCACCGGCACGCCGGTCCGCGCCGCCGCGCGCTCGTTACCGCCGAGCGCGAAGACGTGCCGCCCGGTCGCGGTGTGATGCAGGAACACGCCCATGACGCCGGCGAGCACCACCAGGTAGATCAGCGGCATCGGCACACCGAGCAGCGTGCCGTCGGTGATGCGGAAGAACAGGTCGCTGTCCGGGCCCGAGATCGTGACGCCGCGTCCCTGCGTGATCGCGTAGCACAGGCCGCGCGCGACCGAGAGCATGCCGAGCGTGGTGACGAATGGCGTGAGGCCGATGCGCGCGATCAGGAAGCCGTTGATGCCGCCCACGATCGCGGCCACCGCGAGGCCGCCGAGCACGGCACCGATCATGACCAGGCCCGGCACGTGGGCGAGTGCGGTCTGTCCGAGCCGGCCGAACAGCAGCGCCGTGATGATCGCGGTCAGCGCCATCGTCGAGCCGACCGACAGGTCGATGCCGGCGGTGAGGATCACCAGCGTGGCACCGAGCGAGACGATCGCGATGTAGGAGAAGTTGGTGAAGACGTTGACGAGATTGCCGAGCGTCAGGAACTCGGGCGCGATCGCGGAGATCGCGATCACCAGCACCAGCAGCGCCAGCGAGACATAGGCGGTCTGCGTCGCGAAGAAGCCGCGGCTGTGCCACGCGCCGCGGCCGACATTGGTGAACTCGCTCATGTGGTCGGCCTCTCGCGCCTGTCGTTTGGGATGGTGCTCAGGCGAATTCGAGGGCGCCGGTGATCAGCGCGGTGACCTCGTGCGGCGAGCTCTCGGTGATGCGTTTGTCGGCGACCTTGCGGCCGCGACGCATCACCACCACGCGGTCGCACACGTCGAACACGTCGGGCATGCGGTGGGAGATCAGGATCACCGCGATGCCGGCGTCGCGCAGGCGGTGGATCAGCGCCAGCACCTCGGTGATCTGCCGGACGGAGATCGCCGCGGTCGGCTCGTCCATGATGATGAGGCGCGCATCGGCCAGGCGCGTCCGCGCGATCGCCACCGCCTGTCGCTGGCCGCCCGACATCTGCCGCACGAGGTCGCTGGCGCGCGTCTCGCTCTTGAGCTCGCGGAACAGCGCCGCCGCGCGCGTCGCCATCGCACCATGATCGAGGAAGCGGAACGGCCCGACGCGGCGCTTCATCTCGCGGCCGAGAAACACGTTGGCCGACGCGCTGAGATTGTCGGCGAGGGCGAGGTCCTGATAGACGACCTCGATCCCGGCGGCGCGCGCATCGACCGGCCGGGTGAAATGCGCCGGCTTGTCGTTGAAGAGCATGCGGCCCGAGCTCGGCGGGAAGTTTCCGGCGATCACCTTGGCCAGCGTCGACTTGCCCGCGCCGTTATCGCCCATCAGCCCGACGATCTCGCCTGGGGCCACCTGCAGGCTCACATCGGTCAGCGCGTGGATCGCCCCGAACGACTTTCCCACCTGATCGAGCGTCAGGAGCGTCATTGAACCTATTCCCCCGGCGTCGCGCGTTCTGGCCGCGGCGATTCTGCCCCGCGGACCCTATCAGGATGGAACGTGCTGGCAAGCGGCGTCGCTCGGAGCTTCCGTC
>CAXTVZ010000200.1:1632-6392 GCA_964247685.1 uncultured Acetobacteraceae bacterium | reverse complement strand
CGCAGGCGCCGCATCAGCGGCCACACGAAATGCACGAGCGAGAAGTCGACGTTGGCGATCTCGAGGATCTTCACCGGGGCGTCCCTAAGAGACTGAAAGATCTTCTTTTTCTGAAGAAAAAGAAGCAAAAAGACTTCATCCGTTGGGATTGCGCCGACCGTCCATTCCGACTCCCAACGGGAAGAAGTTCTTTGGTTCTTTCTTTCAAGAAAGAACAACTCTTCTAGGCAACGCGCGTGACAGCCCAGCGCACCTGCGGCGACGTGCCGGTGTCCGCACTCAGCACCACCTGCCGCGTCGCGCGGCGCGTGCCGGTTCCGAGATAGAGGCTGTCCTCAACGCTGATGGCGGCACCATCGGCGCGCAGCCGCCACAGCCCGCCGCTCGCGAGCCGCATCAGCACCGCCTCGCCGTCCTCCTCGAGCGTCGCCTCCACGTTGGGGTGGAGGTGAAAGCGGATCGCGTAGGCGTGCGCGCCCTCGCCCTTGCTCTCGATCGCGTCCTCGCCGCGGAGGTCCTCGCCGGTCTCGGCCAGATAGAGCCGACGGTGATGGACCGCGCCGAACGCGCGCGCATAACCGTCATGGCTCATCTCGAGCCAGTGCGCGCCGCCGGTGGACTGGCGCTGCACCACGATCTTGCCCGGACGCCGCCCCAGCCCATCCGGCCTGACCTCGGAGGAGCTGCGGTCGGCGATCACCAGCGTCGAGTGGGCGGCGGTCGCCCGCAGCGCCTGGCGGAGCTCCGGCGGACCCGGCACGGCGCCGCAGTTGACGATCAGCCGCTCGCGCGCGACCGACATCTCGAAGGCGAGCGTGCCGGCGGCGGCCAGCCGGTCGACGCCATGCGGGGCCAGCGCGCCGCGATCGGCGATCAGCACGGTGCGGCCGGAGCCCAGCCGCTCGAAGCCGGTGTCGGCCAGCGTCGCGTGCACCGCGCGGCCGCGCCCGGCCTGGCTCAGCACGAGCTCGACCGCGTTGGACTCCTCCTCGCCCGACCCGTTGAACAGTGCCAGCCCGCCATCCCCGTGGCGCAGCGCACGGAGTGCCGGGCACATCCGGTCGAGGCAGGCGGCCAGTGCCACGGGCGGCGAGATTCCGGCCGCGGCCAGCAGGAGCTTCATCTCGACCAACTCGCGCAGGGCGGCGAACTGCGCCGACGGGCTGCGCTCCACATGGCCGCCATCGGGCAGGATCTGGCGGGCGAGCTCGGCGGGCAGGTGGCTCAGCGCGCGGCTGCCGAACCCGCCCGTCTCGGGAAGTGCGACCCCCACCGCGAGCAGCCCCTTGCAGGCGGTCAGCGCCTCGACATCGGCGCGATCGGGCGGCAGCAGCGCGCGCAGCGCGCGTGCGTCGGTGAGCAGGCGCCGCATCAGGCCGGCGCGGAACTCGTCCTCGGCCGAGGCCGCGAAGAAATCATAATGCGAGAGCCAGGCGGTGACGCGACGCGCGATCGTGGCCGCGTCCCGCGCGACGGGGTCGGAGGGCGGCCGCGCGATCCAGCTCGCCACCAGCGCGCGCGCCCGCTGCCGCGCCCCATCGGTGCCGATCGCGCGCAGGTCGCGCAGCCAGGCGAAGCCGTAGGCCGCGGTGCGCACCGGCACGTCGGCGCCGGCGAGTGCGGCCCACTCACCCGGGCTCAGCCGCGCCTGCAGCGGTCCCGCGTCGAAGTCGCCGCGCATCAGTCGCGCGCCGCGGGCGGGCGAGCCGGGCCAGGGATCGCGCACCGCCTGCAACGGCGCGTCGGGGATGCGGGTCAGGCCGAGCGAATGGGTCAGCACGGGAAGCCGTGCGAGCGAGAGCCGGGCATCCCGGCCCCAACGTCTGACCCCCAACGCGTCTCTCCCCCTCTGTCCCGGCCCGGTGTCCCTGGCGATCAACCGCACAGCCTAGCGATCGTTTCGGGCGTCCGCCCGTGATTACACGCCACGCAGTGCCG
The DNA here is from genome assembly GCA_964247685.1 of uncultured Acetobacteraceae bacterium. Taxonomy (GTDB): domain Bacteria; phylum Pseudomonadota; class Alphaproteobacteria; order Acetobacterales; family Acetobacteraceae; genus CAXTPV01. The sequence goes on along the minus strand of CAXTVZ010000200.1, from coordinate 4,454 downwards.
CAATGGCCTGGCCGTAATCGCCCGCGCCGAACACCGAGCTTCCGGCGATCAGCGTGTCGGCGCCGGCCTCGCGCGCGAGGCGCGAGGTCTCCGCATCGATGCCGCCATCGACCTCGAGCCGGATCGTGCGGCCGGTGGCCGCGATCATGCGGCGGACGGTCGCGATCTTGCCGAGCTGGCTCGTGAGGAACTGCTGGCCGCCGAAGCCCGGGTTGACCGTCATCACCAGCACGATGTCGACCAGGTCGAGCACCTCCGAGATCGCCGCGGCCGGCGTCGCGGGGCAGATCACCACGCCCGGCTTGCAGCCCAGCGCCTCGATGGCCTGCAGCGAGCGGTGCAGATGCGGCCCGGCCTCGGCATGCACCAGGATGTGGTCGGCCCCGGCGCGCGCGAAGTCGGCCAGGAACGGATCGGCCGGCGCGATCATCAGGTGAACGTCGAACGGCAAGGTCGTGTGCGCGCGCAGCTTGGCGATCACCGACGCGCCGAACGACATGTTCGGCACGAAATGCCCGTCCATCACGTCGAGATGGAGCCAGTCGGCGCCGGCCGCCTCGATCGCGGCGATCTCGGCTGCGAGATGGGCGAAGTCGGCGGCGAGCAGGCTCGGGGCCACGAGGGTCGGAAGCCCAGAGTTCAAAGAGGGGGATGGCGGCATGCCGATCTCCTATCACACTCGAACAAGGCGCATGGCGAAGAACCCGTCCATCCCGCCGCGCTCCGGCCAGAGGGCCGGATCGGTGCGCAGATGGCCGTGGGCGTCGATGCAGGGCGCGAATTCAGGCTCGAGCTCGGCGGCGGCGTCGACGGGCGCGTGCCGCCACAGCCCCGAGGCCAGCGCCATCGCCAGCTGCCGCTCGCCCTCCTCCGGCTGGAGCGAGCAGGCGGCGTAGACCAGCCGCCCGCCGGGCGGCAGCAGGCCTGCGGCGGCGCGGATCATGTCGGCCTGCACCGCAGCCACCGCGATCAGGTCCGCGGGGCGGCGCAGGCGAAGCACGTCGGGATGGCGGCGGATCGTGCCGGTGGCACTGCACGGCGCGTCGAGCAGCACCGCGTCGAAGCGCGGCCCGGCCTCGCCCGACCAGGCGATCACCTCGCCCTCCACCACGTCGACCGCGAGGCGGAGGCGCGCGCAGTTCTCGTGCAGGCGCCGCAGCCGGCGCGCGTCGCGGTCCACCGCGGTGACGCGGGCACCGGCCAGCGCCAGCTGCGCGGTCTTGCCGCCGGGCGCCGCACAGAGGTCGCACACGCGCTGTCCCGCCACGTCGCCGAGCAGCCGCGCGGGCAGGGTGGCGGCCACGTCCTGCACGAAGAACGCGCCCTCCTCGTAGCCGGCGAGCCCCGCGATCCGGGTGCCGGCGGGCACGCGCACCGAACCGCCGGGCAGCGCCGCGCCTTCGAGGGGCGGCTCGGCCCCCGGGCGCATCGTGAGGTCGATCGCCGCCTCGCCGGCATGCGCCGTCGCGATCGCCCGCGCGCGCTCGCCCCAGCTCGCCCAGAGCCAGGGCGGGGTGTCGAGCAGCGGCGCGTCCAGTGCCGCCAGCGCCGCCGGCCCCGCCTCGGCGACCCGTCGCAGCACGGCGTTCACCAGGCCCGCGAAGGCGGCGAGCCCGAGCGCGCGCACCAGGTCCACCGCCGTGCCCACCGCCGCATGGGGTGGGGTGTCGAGCAGCAGCAGCCCCGCCGCCCCGAGCCGGAGCACCAGCCGCACCCGCGGCGGCGGCGCGCGCTTCAGATGCGGCGCGAGCACCGCGTCGAGCGAGCTCTCGCGCCGGAGCACGGCGGCCGCCAGCCGGTGGGCTGCCGCGCGGTCGCGGCTCTCCATCGCCGGCAGCGCGTCGAGCGCCTCGTCGAGCGCGCGGCGCCGTTCGGAGACGGCGACGAGCAGCTCGAAGGCGCCGGCGCGGGTCGGATCTGAAACGGTGCGCAACATCGCCGGGGAGACACCACAGGCCCACGGGCGTTGCCAAGCGGGCAGAGGAGGTCGGCGATGGAATTCGCGGGCAAGCGGGTGGTGGTCGCGGGCGGCAGTCGGGGGATCGGCCGGTCCGTGGCCCTGGGCTTCGCGCGCGAAGGCGCGGCCGTGTCGATCTGCGCGCGCGGCGCGGAAACGCTCGAGGCCACGCGCCGCGAGATCGAGGGGTTCGGGGTTGCCGCCCATGCCGGCACCTGCGACCTCGCCGACGCCCACGCGGTCGCGGCCTACATCGCCGCGGCCGCGACCGCATTCGGCGGCATCGACGTGCTGGTGAACAACGCGTCCGGCTTCGGCATGACCGACGACGAGGACGGCTGGGACGTCTCGCTGGCGATCGACGTCATGGCGGCCGTGCGCGCCAGCCGCGCCGCCCGCCCGCACATGCAGGCGGGCGCCAGCATCATCAACGTCGGCTCGATCTCCGCCTACCGTGCGAGCGCGCGCTCCGCTCCCTACGGCGCGGCCAAGGCCGCGGTCGCGCACTACACCGCGAGCCAGGCGAAGATGCTGGGACGCGACGGCATCCGCGCCAACTGCGTCGCCCCCGGCTCGATCGAGTTCCCCGGCGGCATGTGGGAGGAGCGACGCGAGAACGCGCCCGAGCTCTACCGCTCGGTGCTCGGCCAGATCCCGTTCGGCCGGCTGGGGCGACCGGAGGAGGTGGCCGAGGTGGTGCTGTTCCTCGCGTCACCGCGCGCGAGCTGGATTACGGGACAGACGATCGTGGTTGATGGGGGGCAGCTGGTGGGGCCGTGATCGAGAGAAGAAGATCAAGGGGCTAGCCCCTTGAACCCCATCAAAGGCTCGCCTTTGAAATCCTCTTGTTGAGCTGCTGACCGGC
>CAXTVZ010000200.1:0-1532 GCA_964247685.1 uncultured Acetobacteraceae bacterium | reverse complement strand
GCTTGTGCGGCTCGCTCCGGCGCGTCGAACACCGCTTCATTTGCCAGGCCGGCGCACCCGCATCGATCCCAGCTCGCCGATGAGGAGCGCCAGGCCGCCTTCCGCCACGAGCGACGCCGCTTCCTCGGGCGCGAACCACGCCCGTGTGCGCTCAGCTGCCTCGCGCCATGTCCGCAGTTCCTTTTTCACGAGCAGCGGATAGACCTCGACGACCAGGAGCCGCTGGTCCCGATCCGGCAGCTCTTTCGTATAGTGGTAGGATCCGACTGGCTTCTTGGACACCGTGCCGACGATGCCGCCTTCCTGCAGCGCCTCCACCTCGGCCACCCGGTAGGGCTTCTTGCCGGACATCGGCCAGCCTTTCGGAATGATCCAGCGCCGCGTCTCGCGCGACGTCAGCAACATGATGAGAAGCGTTCCTGCCGCGGTCCGGCGATAGGGCAAAGCCGCGTATTGCGTGTCGCCGCTCTGGTTGCTCTTCGGCATCGAGCGCGGAGGAACTCCCTGTTCGATGCGGGGTCGTCACGTCGGAGCTGGTCCGATCATCGGAACCAAGTGTGAACGTCTTGCCAGGGGAACCGCAAGTTCGCTCGGCCCCGCATCAGCGCTCCGGCGACGCCGGACCCGTCCCGTTGCCGCGCGCGGCGCCCTCGGCGACCAGCCACTCGACCAGGGCCGCGAGCGAGGCCGACTTGTCGGCGTCGAACGGCACCAGTGCGTGATAGCCCGGGCGGCGCACCCGGATCGCGGGCAGCGGGGCCACCAGGCGTCCGAGCCGGAGCTCGCGCTCGAGCACCGGCATCGGCCCGATCGCGAACCCCATGCCGTCGATCGCTGCCTGCAGCGTCATGAAGAAATGGTCGAACACCCGCAGCCGCCCGGGCGGTTGCGCGAGGCCGGCCGCCGCCAGCCAGTCCGACCAGTCGCGCGGCCGCGTCTCGCTCGCGAACAGCACCGCGTGGCGGAGATCCTCCGGCCGACGGACCGGGTGGCGCTCGAGCAGCGCCGGCGCGGCGATCAGCACGTCCTGCTCGTCGAGGAAGCGTCGCGCGCAGTGCTGCGGCCAGGCCTGCCCGACACTGTCGCCCGCCTCGCGGCGGATCGCGAGGTCGAACCCGCCGCGGACGTCGTCGTGCAGCGTGGTGACCGTGGTCACGCGGAGCTCGGCCTCGGGGCGCAGCGCCTCGAACGCGGCGATGCGGGGCACCAGCCAGCGCATCGCGAAGGTGGTGGGCGCGCTCACGCGAAGCAGCCTGGCGGCGGCGGGCTTGCCGCAGGCCTCGGCCGCCGCGGTCACCCGGTCGAACGCGCGGCTCACCTCGGAGGCGAAGGCGCGGGCGGCCTCGGTCGCCACCATGCGGCGCCCCACGCGCACGAACAGCCGCTGGCCGAGCCACGCCTCGAGCGCCGCGATCTGCCGGCTGACCGCGCCGTGGGTCAGGCCGAGCGCTCGGGCCGCCTCGACATAGCTGTCGGTGCGCGCCGCGACCTCGAAGACGCGGAGCGCGGACAAGGGTGGGAGCTGGCGCATG
>CAXTVZ010000199.1:0-6432 GCA_964247685.1 uncultured Acetobacteraceae bacterium | reverse complement strand
GTAAAGGGGTCTGGGGTTAAGACCCCAGCGGGGCGTGGGGCGTCATGCCGGAGGCGTGCCATGCACGACGCCCCACATCTCTTGAAGAAACTCCCATCCGGTGACCAAGCTCCGGCCATGGACCACATCCTCGCCGCCGCCGCCGACGACCTGGCCCCCTGCGCCACGCCCGAGGAGGCGATCGACCGGATCGCCGCCATCTACGACGCCAGCGTCGCCACCCTGCACGAGCGCTTCGAGGCGCTCCGCTCGGGCGCCACGCCGGCGCCGGCCGACGAGGCGGTCTATCCCTTCCTCGGGATCATCGTGGATGAAGCGCCTTCGGACGCCCCGCCCGGCGCCCATCATGGCGTGGTGCTCGAGCCGGGCGCCTACGGCACCACGCTCACCCGCCCGGACCTGTTCCGCGCCTACTGGCACGAGCAGATGTGCTCGCTGCTCGCCCATCACGGCGCGCGGATCGCCGTCGGCCGGTCGCGCCGACGCATCCCGCTGCCGTTCACGATCGAGAACTCCGTCACCGACGTCACCACCGCCGACATCCGCAGGCTCGAGCGCCACTTCGTGCTGCCCGACCTGCTCGCGACCGACGACCGGATCGCCAATTGCGAGCTCATGCCCAACCCGCACGATCCCAGGCCGCTGGCGTTGTTCACCGCCGAGCGCACCGACTACTCGCTGGCCCGGCTGCACCACTACACCGGCACCGTGCCCGCGCATTTCCAGAGTTTCGTTCTGCTGACGAACTACCAGCGTTACGTCGACGCCTTCTGCGCCTATGGCGAAGGCGAGGTCGCCCGCAGCCGGGGCGAGGGGGGCGGCGAGTACACGAGCTTCGAGGGCCCGAGCGGCTCGCCGCAGATGCCGGCGTTCCACCTGAAGCGAAAGAACGCCGACGGCATCACGCTGATCAATATCGGCGTCGGTCCCTCCAACGCGAAGACCATCACCGACCATGTTGCCGTGCTCCGGCCACATTGCTGGCTGATGTTGGGGCATTGCGCGGGGCTTCGCCGCACGCAGCTGCTGGGCGACTACGTGCTCGCCCACGGCTACGTGCGGGCCGACCACGTGCTCGATGACGACCTGCCCGCCTGGGTTCCGGTGCCGCCGATCGCGGAGGTGCAGGTGGCGCTGCAGGAAGCGACCATGGCGGTCACCGGACTCGACGCGCAGGGGATAAAGACACGTGTAAGAACGGGCACGGTGCTGACCACCGACAATCGCAACTGGGAGCTCCGCTTCGGCGCGCTCTTCACGCAGATCAACACCAGCCGCGCCATCGCGGTGGACATGGAGAGTGCGACGATCGCGGCGAACGGGTTTCGTTTCCGCGTGCCCTACGGGACGCTGCTCTGCGTGTCGGACAAGCCGCTTCATGGCGAGCTGAAACTGCGCGGCATGGCGAACAGCTTCTATCGGGAACGTATCAACCAGCACCTGACGGTCGGGATCGAAACGATCAACCGGCTGCGCGAGGCGGGCGTCGAGCGGCTTCATTCCCGCAAGCTGCGGGGCTTCGACGAGCCTGCCTTCAGGTGACCGGTTGCCGCGAAGGCGCATTGGTCATCCTTATTCATGAAGTCGATGGTATGTTACACTTGCTGATCGAAGGGAGGCCGGTCCAGGTGATCGGCGCGTGACGGCATGCGCGGTACGAATTTCGCGGCCCTGGTTCCAATCCAGACCGACCGACACCTGACGGGTGTAGAGCGCGACGCACTGACGGGCTTGCCCAACCGGACCCTGTTCGGAACGGTGCTGCGCGAGGCCTGCGCCAGCACCGATCGCGACGGGCTGGCGCTGCTCCGCGTCTCTTTCGGCCAGATTGCGGAGTTGCGCGCCGATCATGGGCTCGCCACCGCGGACGCGCTGATCGCGGCCGTCGCCGGGCGGCTGCAACGCACCATCCGCACGGGCGATGTCGCGGCCCGCCTGCGCGACGGCGATTTCGGCCTGATCCTCGCCGCCGAGGACGTGGCGGAGGCAGCGTGTGCCGCCCAGCGCGTGCTCGACCGGCTGCGAGAGCCGTTCGAGGTGTCGGGATCGCTGCTGGACCTGCGGGTCAGCATCGGCATCGCCCACGCCCCGCCGGCGGTGATCGACCCGCAGACGCTGATGGAGCGGGCCGAGATCGCACTCGCCCGCGCGCTCGCGATCGGCGGCAGCGTGTTCAAGATCTTCAAGCCGCGCCACGCGGTCGATCCCGAGCTCCAGCGCGCGCTGCTGGTCGATCTCCGCGACGCCCTGCGGCAAGGCGCGGTCGCGGTGTCGTTCCGGCCGATCCTGCAGGTCGAGACGCTGTGCCTGGCGGGCGCGGAAGCGGTGCTGCGCTGGGACCACCCGGTGGTGGGGCTGATCGACAGCGCCGACTTCCTGCCGGTGCTGGGGGATGCCGAGGCGACGGGGCTGCTTACCGCCTGGGCGTTCGGCGAGACCTGCCGGATCGTGGCCGCGAGCGGCATCACCTGCCCCGTCATCCTGCCGGTCGACGCGGCGGCGTTGACGGCGGCGCTGGTCGCCAACCTCGCCGAACTCCGCCAGGCCGCCGAGTTCGCCGTCGGCCATGGTGCCGTCTCGCTGGGGATCGCGGAGACCGCGTTCCGCGCGCTCGACGCCGAGATGCTCGAGGCGCTCAAGCGGCTGCGCGCGGGCGGCACGCCGATCGTGCTCGACGACTATGTGGGGCATCTCCTTCCGCACGCGGCGATCCGCGGGCTGCCGGTCGATGCGGTGCGGACCGGGGCCGCCATCCTCGATGAGCTGGAATCCGACATCAGCGCCTTTACCCGGCTGCAGGCGCTGACGGGACTGGCGAGCAGCCTTGGGATCGCGATCGGGGCGAAGGGGGTCGAGAGCGGTGAGCAGCTCGAGGCGCTGCTCCGCTTTGGGTTCGCCGAGGTGCAGGGGCCGCTGTTCGGTGAGATGCTGACCGCCGACGAGGTGGCGGCGCATGCGCGGCATGACGTGCCGCTGCTGCCGTCGGGGGGAGCCCGGTAGAAGAGCCCGGGGGCTCCGCCGGCCTGAGCCGCGAAGCGATCAAGGCGCCGCCAGACCTGCAATCAGCTTGGCAGGGCCTGGCAATCAGCCTGGCAGGGCCTGGGCCAGGCGGCCGCCCAGGCGGATCGGGTCGGCGCGCCTTGCGAGGCCTGTCGCGTCGTCCGTTTCGACGAACAATCCGGCGATCGTCGCTTCGCCCTCTGCGGGCTGCAGGCGGTCGGCCACCAGCTTGCGGCGGAAGCGGGCGACGGCCACGTCCTTGCCCATGCCGATGACGCTGTCGTAGTCGCCGCACATCCCGGCATCGGTCTGGAACGCGGTGCCGCCGGGGAGCACCTGGTGGTCCGCGGTGGGCACGTGCGTGTGGGTGCCCACCACCACCGACACGCGACCGTCGAAGGCGTGCGCGAAGGCGGCCTTTTCGCTGGTCGCCTCGCCGTGCAGGTCGACCAGGATCGCGTGCACCGTGCCGCCGGGCGGGGAGCCCAGCCGGTGCCGGGCGAGCAGCTCGTCGGTCATGCGGAACGGGTCGTCGAGCAGCTCCATGAACAGCCGGCACATGACGTTCACCACCAGTGCGCGCCGTCCCTGCCCGACCTCGACCACCACCGCGCCCGCGCCCGGCGTGCCGGCGGGGAAGTTCAGCGGTCGGATGATCCGCGGCGTGCGCTCGATATGGCCGACCAGCTCCTTGCGGTCGAAGGCGTGGTTGCCGAGTGTCACGACGTCCGCGCCGGCGGCAAAGATCGCGTCCGCCATGGCGGGGGCGAGGCCGAAGCCGTGGCTCGCATTCTCGCCGTTCACCACCACGAGGTCGGCACGGAGCCGCGTCCGCAGTCCGGGCAGTTCCCGTTCGATCGCCTCGCGGCCGGCGCGTCCGACCACGTCACCGAGAAAGAGGATCCTCACGCGATGGTCTCGTGCTCGGTGACGACCGCATCGAGGGTGATGTCGTTCGGACCGGTCGGCACACGCGCGACTTCGCGGGCGGCATGCGCGAAGCCGATCGCGCGCACGCCCGGGCGTGCGGCCAGCGTGCGGTCATAGAAGCCGGCACCACGACCGAGGCGCCGGCAGGCGCGGTCGAAGGCGACCAGCGGGACCAGGAGGAGGTCGGGATCGACCGCCACGCCGTGCGCCGGGTGCAGCGTGCCGAGCGGACCCGCCGCCAGCGCGTCGCCCGGGTGCCAGGCGCGGAACAGGAGCGGCACGCCGCGCCGCGTGACCACGGGAAGTGCCACCGCACGGCCGGCGGCGTCGAGTGCTTCGAGAAGGGGGCGCAGATCCGGCTCGCCCGGCAGCGGCCAGACCGCGCCGATCATGCGGACCTCGGCCCCCAGAAGATATTCGAGGAGCCGCGCTCGAAGCGCCGCATCGTCGCCGGTGGTGCGACACAGGCGGCGTCGCAGCTCGCTCTTGCGGTCGTCGAGTGTGGAGAAGTGCGGAGCCGCCATGGCCGTTGGCGCTAACAACCTCCCAGAGCCTGCTTGTGCAGGTGGGTGCCAGGTAACGTGACCAGGATCACGCCAGCGCCAGCTCCCGTAGGAGTGCTTATCGGCCCAGGGGTTGAATGTCCTGACGCACCGGGCAGCCCCGCCAGCAACAACTAGGGTCGCTCCAGGCGCGCCGCAATGCCCTCGGCGCGTTCCGCGAGCGCCGCAAGCTCGGTTTCCGTGGCCGGCGGTTCGATCGGCACCGGCGGCGCCCGCTCGGCCTGCGCGCGCGCCTCGGCCGTGTCGTGGAGCTCGTCGGCCATCAGCAGGGCGGCGAGCACCAGCATGCGGGCCTCCCCGCTCTGGCCGCCGATCGCCTTGACCTTGTTGATCCGGTCCTCGATGGCGCCCGCCATCGCCTGCAGATGCGCCTCCTGCCCGTCCTCGCAGCCGACGGTGTAGGCATATCCGTTGATCTTAATGGTGACCTGCGCCATTCGTCCTCCTGGGCGCCCTCCCGGGCGTGGTCAAGCCTCGTCGAGGGCGGCGCGCACCATCAGGATGGCGGCGTCGACCCTGTGGCGAAGTTCCTCGACCGTCTCGGTGTCCAATGCCGCCTCGGCAGGGCCCGCCTGCTGGGCGGCAGCGACGTGCTCGCGGTTGTCCTGCTCGGCCCGGTCGCGCGCGGCCGCATCCGCCTCGGCGCGACGGACCAGCGCGCTCGCGATCCGGTCGAGCGCCGCGGACAGACGCGCGGCCGCCGGCGACGGGCCATGCGAGGCGGGTGCCCCTGGTGCCGGCACAGGAGATGAGCGGGGTGCCGCCGATGGGCGCGCACCTGATCCGTCGGCCGGCAGCATGTCGTTCCTCTGACAGGGCTTGAACGGATGCCGCGCAGAGGCTTGAACGTCAAGCAATGATCGAGAGGACGGCCGACGCGACACCACCTCCGGGCGGCCTTCCTTGCGTGGTGGCGCGCTCGCTGCACGATGTCCGGATCGCGGCCGGCTTGGGGCGGCCGTTTGCGATCCTGTCCGCACGCGCGGCCGCCTCGTTCGTCGGATGTCTCGCCTGGCAGGCGCTCGCCCGCTTCGCGCGCGAGGAGTTCCCCCGCCTGGTGCTGGCCGACATCCTCGACTGCGCCGACGCCTCGGGGCGCGCGCTGGAGGCGCTGCGGCTGGGCCAACAGGTTATGGTGCTCGCCGAAGACAGCGTGGGGTTCGCCGACGTTCGCGGCCGGGCCTCGGCGATCGGTGCGGCCGTACTGCCCGAGCGGCCGCCCGCCTTCGATCTCGGGGTCGGGGCGAGGCTCTCACCGGGGCGGCGACAGGCGCTCGCCGCCTTCCTGGAGGGGGCGCCGCCATGACATCGCGGCGTTTTGCGGCTAATCAGCGTCCCACATGCCCGATTGCCGCCTCTACCTCGTGACGCCGCAGGCGCTCGAGCCCGCGCGTTTCGCGCCCCTGCTCGCCGAAGCGCTCGACGCCGGCGATGTCGGTGCCGTCCAGCTGCGGCTGAAGGACGTGGACGACGACACGATCCTGCGCGCGGCCGAGGCGCTGATGCCGGTCTGCATCGCGCGCGACGTGGCGTTCCTCATCAACGACCGGCCCGACCTGGCGGTGCGCGCGGGCGCCGACGGCGCGCATGTGGGGGCCGACGACACCGACCCGCGCGCCGCACGCGCGCTGATCGGCAAGGACCTCCAGCTCGGCGTCTCCTGTTATGCGAGCCGTGATGCGGCGATCAGCGCGGGCGAAGCGGGGGCGGACTACGTGGCGTTCGGCGCCTTCTTTCCGAGCCCGAGCAAGGAGACGGCGGTGCGGGCCGACCCGGATCTGCTCGCCTGGTGGTCGGAGATGATGGAGCTGCCGGTGGTGGCGATCGGCGGGATCACGCCCGAGAATTGCGGACCGCTCGTCGCGGCCGGGGCGGATTTCCTGGCGGTGATCAGCGCGGTGTGGGGCCATTCCGACGGGCCGGGGGCTGGGGTGCGCGC
>CAXTVZ010000198.1:0-6515 GCA_964247685.1 uncultured Acetobacteraceae bacterium | reverse complement strand
CTCCATCCCGTCCATGCGCGGCATCTTGATGTCGAGCACGGCGAGGTCGACCGGCTTGGCGGTGATCGAGGCCAGCGCGCTCTCGCCGTCGGTGTAGGTGCGCACGGCGAAGCCCTCGGCCTCGAGCGTCATCGACACCGAGGTGAGAATGTTCCGGTCGTCGTCGACCAGGGCGATGGTGTGGGTCATCCGGCCTGCACCATGCGCCTGATCGGCGGCCCCCTCAATCCTCGGCCGACCCGTAGATCTCGGGCAGCACGAACACCGCCGCCAGCAGCCCCGCGAGCGGGAAGAGGCACACCAGCAGCGTCGCGTTGGCGTGACCGACAGCCGCGAACACCAGCGGGAACAGGAAGATCGCCAGGAACGACGGCACCTTCACGAACAGGTAGGCGATCCCAGACGCGAGGCCGCGATACGCGGGACGCGCGGCCACCGCCGCGATCGTCATCACGTTCTCGGCGTCCCAGTAATGCCCCCACAGCACCACGGCGCAGACGACCGGCAGCAGCAGCAGCGCGTGCACGTAAAGTGCCAGGGCCGCCAGAAGAAGGCCCGCGAGCGTGATCGAGAATCCCGCGATCGACAGCCCGCGCTGGCCGATCCTGGGCGTGATCATCGGCCCCACGAACGCCGAGACGGACGCGACCCCGAACAGCACCATGGTCACGAGGTCGGTGCCCAGCGTGCCTGACACGCCCACCAGCACGAACAGGGTCGGGATGTAGAAGGCGAAGGTCGAGAACTCCGACCCCTGGGCGAAGCAGGCGATCCAGGAGAACAGCGTCGCCCGCCACCGGATCGGGTCTGAGCGGAGATGGCGGATCACGTCGCGGGCCAGCAGGCGGGGCACGGCGACGTCGTGGTCGGGCAGCATGTCCAGCTTGTCGCCGTACAGCCGCTGCCCCACCACCTTCGCCTCGCGGAAGCGGCCGTTGCGGATCAGCCAGATCGCCGTCTCCGGCAGGTCCGAGCGCAGGAACAGCAGCACGGCCGCCGGCACGGCGCCGAGGGCCAGCACGACGCGCCAGAGCAGGTCATGCGGCACATGGGCCACCAGGAACACCGCGATCACCGCCAGCGTCAGCACCTGGCCTACCGCGAACATCAGCTGCCAGCGATTGCCCATCACCTCGCGCTCGCCCGCGGGCATCAGCTCCATGATGTAGGTGTAGCCGTTGGAGATGTCGCTCCCGAGCGGGATGCCGAGCAGGAAGCGGATCACCGCGAGCGTCGCCATCGTCGGCGCGAAGCCCTGCGCGATCGCCAGGATGATGAACAGCACCATGGTCAGCAGGAAGATCAGCCGCCGCCCGATCCGGTCCGACAGCCAGCCGCCGAGCAGCCCGCCCACCACCGAGCCGGCCTGGGTCGCCGCCCCCACCAGCCCGAGCATCAGGGCCGACGGATGAAAGATCTCCTTCAGGAACACCAGCACGAAGGCGATCGAGTAGAGGTCCCAGGCCTCGATCAGCACCGATGCGATCATCAGCCAGCCGGCCCGCCTGCCGCCGGGACTGTGCGTCGCGACCAGGTGGCGCGCCGCGCGGTCGATCAGCGTGCGATCGGCCTCGGTGGCTTGCGGGAGTGCTGCGACCGCATGCGACATGTCTCGTCCTTAGTCTCAGTTCTCGGGTTCGTAGCGAAGGCCGCGCGCGAGCCAGCAGCCGACCGTGAGTGCGGTCACGGCGTCTCCGGCATCACGGTGCACCGCGATCGTCCAGTCGCCCGGGGGGCTGTGATCGAGTGCCCGCCAGCAGGGCAGCAGCCACAGATCGGGCCCGATCGGCTCGAGCGGCTCCATGCGGCCGGCGCCGAGCGGCCCGGAGAACGCGCCATGCAGCGCGCCACCCGCATCCACGATCGCGAGCGTCGCCCCGGGGTAGTCGCGGCAGCGATAGCGCTTCGCCAGCCTCTCCGGATCGGCCGCCCCGGCGCGAGGTTCGAGCACGGCGACGCGGTTCTCTCCCGGCCGATCGAGGCGCAGCGTCCCGTCGGCCTGTGGTTCGAGCCGCACGCCCGTATGCCCCGCCGTCCCGTCGGTGCGGAGCGGCAGGAGCTCCGGCCCGTGGCCGTAGCAGAGGCGGAGCTCGCCCGGCCGCGCGAGCTCGACCCGCGCCGACAGTCCTGTCGAGGGCTCGAGATAGGCGCCGAGCCAGGCGGGCGCCGGCAGCGCCGCATCGGGTGCGGCGGCAACCTCGCCGAACAGGGCGGCGGCGAGCTGCAAGGCGGCCGCGCGTGCGTCGGACAGATGATTGAGCATCACCACCACCGAAACCCGCGCGTCCGTGAAATGGATCCGGTGCGAGCGCCAGCCCCGCAGCGCGCCGCCATGGCCGGTGGCCGCCCGCCCCCATTCCACGCTGCGGCCGAGCCCGAACCCGTATTCGGCGGGCGCGCCGTCGGCGAAGGTCACGGGAGCTGAGAGCCGCCGGTAGAGCCCGTCCGCATCGTCGCGCGTCGCGTCGATGAAGCGCTCCCACGCGACCATGTCGTCGAGACTGGCCCCGAGTGCCGCATCGCCGGTCCAGATCACCCGGTTCTCCGCCGGCCGGTGCCCAACCGCGAGGCTGCCCTCGTAGCCGACGGTGCCGTCGGGCATCGCGGTCGTGTCGGCGGCGAGAAAGGCGGTCTCCATCCCGGCAGGCTCGAGCACCTGGCGCCGCAGGAGCTCCGCGAAGGAGCGGCCGGTCACGTCCTGCAGCGCGTCCGACAGGAGGCGAAAATTGCCATTCGAGTAGGAGTAGCTCGTGCCCGGCGCGAACTGCAGGCCGGCAGCGGCCCCGATCACGCGCGCGGCGTCCTCATCGCCGAACGGGGCGGTGGCGGGCGCGCCCAGCAGCATCGCGATCGCCCAGTAGTCGCGTAAGCCCGACTGGTTGTGCGCGAGATGCAGCGGGGTCGGCGCGCGCTCGAGCTTCGGCAGCCGCGCCCGCACCGCGCCGTCGAGAGCGGCCAGGTCGGGGAACAGGCTGAGCGCCGTGCCGCAGGTGAACTGCTTGGTGATCGAGCACATGCGGAACAGCGAGCGGGGCGTGAACGGGATGCGGCGCTCGGCGTCGGCGAAACCCCAGGCGTGGCGCACGAGCACCTCGCCGTCGCGCAGCACGGCCGCCGCGCCGCCCGGGCCGGGAAAGTGGCGGGGAAGATGCGCGAGCGCTCGGTCGAGGCGATCCATTTCCCATTGTGGCACTGCCTTCGGACCCTCGGGAAGCCGGGGCCTCGTGTCCGTCGCGTCAGCGGTCGGGAGCGCCGCCTTCCACCGCCGTCACCAGCAGGGTCGGGGCATGGTGGCCCCGGGCGCGGAGCAGTTGCCCGTCGACCAGCAGCGTGGCGCGGCCGCTGATCGCCTGCTCGGCGAGATGCGCCTCGACGCCCACCTGGTGCAGGTCGAGCCGCGCCAGCCGCGCATCGCCGCCATCCCGTGGCGCGACCCGCCAGAGCGTGCCCTCCCGGTGCGCCGCGTACGACCGCGCCGGTGTCGCGGACCCGTCGTCGGGCGCGGGATGTGCGGGCGGCGTGATGATCGTCTCCGTCGTCGTGGTCACCGTGGCGATGCTGCCGTCGGGCCGCTCGAAGCTCTGCATGGTCCGCGTGACCACAGGGGCCGGACGAGGGGTTCGCAGCGGCCTGAACCGCGGCGGTGCCGCGGGTGGAGGTGCGGACCCGGCCAGGCTGGACGCGGCCGGCACCTGCACGGGCGCGGACGGCACGGATGGCGTGCTCGCGACGACCGATGGGGCTGCGGCCGTGGCGGATGGCGGCGCGACGGGGACGGTCGGCATGGCGGGCGGGGCACTTGCGGCGGCCGGTGCGGCTGGAGCGGCGGCGGGTGGCGCGGACGCGGCCACAGCGGGCGCGGCCTGGACCGGGGTCGGTGTCGCCTGCGGCACGCTCGCGACAGGCGGCGGGGCCGGAGCGGCGGCAGGTGGGGCGGCCTGGACCGGGATCGACGCCGTCTGCCCCGCGATCGCGGCAGGCCGTGCAGCTGGAGGGGTCGCGGGCGGCATGGATGCCGCAGCGGCCTGGACCGAGGTCGGTGTCGCCTGCGGCGCGATCGCGGCAGGCGAGGCGGCGGGTTTCACCTTGGATGCGGCCGCCGGCTCGTCTTCGGGCACGATCGCCACGCTGCTCTGCGCCGGCGCATTCTCGATCGCGACAGGGTCGCGCCCGTCCGCATCGTGAGCCGCCGCCGCGGGCACGGTCCACAGCATCGCCGCCAGCAGGAGCGGAACTTGCGCGCAGCCCCCCGGGGCTGTGCGGCCTCCATGTCGATCCATCAACGAAGCCTCACTTGTTCCCGCCGGTTGTCTCGCCTACTTCACGGCGCATGGACAGCGAACACGACCCTGTCGAAGCCGCGGCCGCAGCGCCGGCGCACGCCGAGACCGAGCACCACCTCAGGAACGACCATCCCGCGAGCCCCCCGCCTGGGCCCGAGGAGACGATGCAGGCTGCGGCCGAGCGCATCAACGCGCTGGAGATCGAGCTCGCCGCCATGCGCGAGAACTGGCTGCGCTCGGAGGCCGAGGCGCAGAACATCCGCAGTCGCGCGAAGCGCGACGTCGAGGACGCGCGGCAGTTCGCGGTGCAGAAATTCGCGCGCGACGTGGTCGAGGCGGCCGAGAACCTCCGCCGCGGCATCACCGCCCTGCCCGCCCCCGGCGCCGACGAAGACCCGATGGTGGCCAAACTCCGCGAGGGTTTCGAGGGCGTCGAGCGGAGCTTCGTCGGCATCCTCGAGCGCAACGGCATCCAGGCGCAGGATCCCACGGGAGAGAAGTTCGACGCGAACCTGCACCAGTCGATGGCCGAGCAGCCGTCCGACACCGTGCCCGCCGGCCAGGTGCTCGCGGCCTGGACCCGCGCCTGGACGCTCAACGGCCGCCTGCTGAAGCCTGCCATGGTGGTGGTGTCCAAGGGTGCGGGCGACGCGGCGCCGATGCGGGGCGTCGATACGACCGCGTGACGTAGGAGACTCGTGACGCGGGGGACTTGCCGCGTTAGCGACCCTTCCATACATCCCGCCTAGACTACCGCCAATCCAATGCCGGGCACCCTCGCCCGGTCCATAGGGCGGCCATCGGTGCTTCGGGCCGGGGGTCGCCGCTGAAAGGAGCTTACCGCGATGAGCAAGGTCATCGGTATCGACCTGGGCACCACCAATTCCTGCGTCGCGATCATGGAGGGCAAGGATGTCCGCGTGATCGAGAACAGCGAGGGCGCCCGCACCACCCCGTCGATGGTCGCCTTCACCGCCGGCGGCGAGCGCCTGGTCGGTCAGGCCGCCAAGCGTCAGGCCGTCACCAATCCCACCGACACGCTCTATGCCGTGAAGCGCCTGATCGGGCGCCGCTTCGACGATCCCACGGTCGCGAAGGACCGCGACCTCGTGCCGTTCCACATCGTCAAGGGCGAGAACGGCGACGCCTGGGTCGAGGCGCGCGGCGAGAAGTACGCGCCCGGCCAGGTCTCCGCCTTCATCCTCGGCAAGATGAAGGAAACCGCTGAGAGCTATCTCGGCGAGAAGGTCAGCCAGGCGGTGATCACCGTTCCGGCCTACTTCAACGACGCCCAGCGTCAGGCCACCAAGGATGCCGGCCGCATCGCCGGCCTCGAGGTGCTGCGCATCATCAACGAGCCGACCGCGGCAGCGCTCGCCTACGGCATGGACAAGAAGAACACCGGCACGATCGCGGTCTACGACCTCGGCGGCGGCACCTTCGACATTTCCGTGCTCGAGATCGGCGACGGCGTGTTCGAGGTGAAGTCGACCAACGGCGACACCTTCCTGGGTGGCGAGGACTTCGACGCCCGCGTGATCGACTACCTGGCGGACGAGTTCAAGCGCGAGCAGGGCATCGACCTCCGCTCCGACAAGCTCGCGCTGCAGCGCCTGAAGGAAGCCGCCGAAAAGGCCAAGATCGAGCTCTCTTCGGCCAAGGAGACCGAGATCAACCTGCCGTTCATCACGGCGGATGCGACCGGTCCGAAGCACCTCGTGCTGAAGATCAGGCGCGCCAAGCTCGAGTCCCTGGTGGACGACCTGGTGCAGCGGACGCTCGGCCCGTGCCGTGCGGCGCTGAAGGACGCGGGCGTGACGGCCGGCGAGATCGACGAGGTGATCCTGGTCGGCGGCATGACCCGCATGCCCAAGGTCATCGAGACGGTGAAGCAGTTCTTCGGGCGTGACCCGGCCCGCAACGTCAACCCGGACGAGGTCGTCGCCATCGGCGCGGCCGTCCAGGGCGCCGTCCTCAAGGGCGACGTCAAGGACGTGCTGCTGCTCGACGTGACGCCGCTCTCGCTCGGCATCGAGACGTTGGGCGGCGTGTTCACGCGCCTGATCGACCGCAACACCACGATCCCGACCAAGAAGAGCCAGACCTTCTCGACCGCCGACGACAGCCAGAGTGCGGTCACCATCAAGGTGTTCCAGGGCGAACGCGAGATGGCGGCCGACAACAAGCTGCTCGGCAATTTCGACCTCACGGGCATTCCGCCCGCGCCGCGCG
>CAXTVZ010000197.1:3246-6538 GCA_964247685.1 uncultured Acetobacteraceae bacterium | reverse complement strand
TGCGCGTCGACGAAGCTCTTGATGTTCGGCAGCTCCATCGTCGCCGCCAGGATGCGGCAGTCCGGGCACCAGTTGCCGCCCATGTCGATCAGCAGCAGCTTGTGCTCGCTCACGGCATGCGCCTTCGCTGCCGCCACCTTCGCGTCGACCGCCTTTGCGTCCGCATCGGCCTGCGGATCGTAGGGCGAGGGGAGCGGCGTCTTGAGCTCCGTGAAACTCCCGACATCCGCCCGGGGCGCCGTGACGGCATGGGCGTGGCCGACGACCGCCACTGAGACGGCGGCGGCGGCGATGATCCTGATGGGGCGCAACGGTCCGGTGTCCTGGCTGTTTGAAGAGGGGATGGGTTGCCGCCCGGCATTTGACAAGCCGGGGGCCCAATGTCGTTGCGCCCGGGAACCGTGACCTGCACATAGTCGGACGGATCGACACGGTCGTCGGAGAAGCGGGATGTGCGACAGGCACCTGGACCTGCGGTTCACCCGGCGCGCCCTGGTGGGCTGCTTCGGCGCGAGCGCCGCGGCGATGGCGCTCGGCGGGGCGGCCCCCGCCGGGCCGTCGGTGTCGCCCGGGGACGCGCTGCGGCGGCTCGCCGACGGCAACCGGCGCTACGTCCGCGGGCAGCTCGATCCGAAGGATTTCACCACCGGACGCGCCGCCCGCGCCGCCGGTCAGGCGCCGTTCGCCGCGATCCTGTCCTGCTCGGACTCACGGGTCGCGCCGGAGCTCCTGTTCGACTGCCATCCCGGCGAGGTGTTCGTGGTCCGCAACGCCGGCAACTGCGTCGAGCCGTTCGGCGTCGCCAGTCTCGAATATGCGGTGACCGCACTCGGCACCCGCCTGATCCTCGTGCTCGGCCATAGCGGCTGCGGCGCGGTCAAGGCGGCGATCGCCACGGTCGAGGAGGGCAGCGACGCCCCCGGCCACCTTCCCGCGCTGATCAACGACATCCGGCCGGCGATCGAGGCGGCGCGCGGCACGGGCTCGGGCGCGCCGTCGGTCGAGGCCGTGATCCGCACGCATGTGTCGCGCGGCGTGGCGGAGCTCAGGGCGAACCAGCCGATTCTGGCAGCAAGGGTCCGCCGCGGCGAGCTCGAGGTCGCAGGCGGCGTGTATGACATCGCCAGCGGCACCGTCACCCTGATCTGACATCCGCCGACAGGCGCGGCCGGAAGCGCTCAGCTCCCGCCCACCGCCTCGCCGGGCAGCAGGCCCCAGATCAGGTCGCGGCGCAGGTAGCCGCCGATCCCGTGCACCGTGACCCGGCACCAGGCGCTCTCCGGCGCGCAGGCGACGAGCCGGCCGATCACGCCCGGCTTGAGATAGGCCAGCGCCGCGGCTGTCTCGGCGGCGGTCGCCCGCAGCGTGGCGGCTTGCGCGAGCGGGTTCGCCTCCGCGGTCGGGGCCGCCGCCGCACCTGCGGGCGCCTCCACCACGAAGGTGCGCGTGCCGATCAGCGTCGCCTGGTGCACCCAGCCCTTGGTGCCGTCGCGGTCCTCGACCAGGCGCCAGACGTCGTATTCGCGCTCGATCTCCACAGGCAGGTCGCGCCGCTTGTAGACCCACTCGATCGGGTAGCGCGTGCCGGGGCCGGAGCGGAGGTTGACCTCGTCGGACCGCAGCGACGCGTAGCGCGGGATTGGCAGGCCGGTGACGCCGCCGAGCTGGGTCGGTGTGGGCACCGGCACCGGCGCCGGCTTCGCGGCCTGTGCGGCGGCCGCCGCTGCTGCGGCTGCCGCGGCGGCGGCCGCAGCAGCCACGGTCGCCGCACGGGCATGGCGCGACGGCGCCCCGCGATGATGCGGTGGCACCCGTCCATGCCGGTGCACCAGCGCGTGCACCACATGGTGCAGCCGTCCGTCCGGCGCCGTGGCGGACGTGGTCGCGGCGGCCGGTGTCGCGGTCAGGAAAAGGCTCGCGGCAAGGGTGAGAGAAACGGCGCGCATGTCGGGCCGATGGGTGCCGGCCCGCGGCGGGCGGGTCAAGCGCTGGGGGCAGGTCAGGCGCAGGGGGTGGTCACAACGTGATCATCGCGCCGTCGCCGACGCCCGCCAGGAAGGTCGTCACCCCCGACACCTCGACGCCCGGCAGCAACCGTGCGGCGTCGATCGCCTCGCCGCGCAGCCCCGCGTCGCAGGCGAGCAGGCGCACGCCCAGCGACCGGCACGCCTCGCGGAGCTCGGCCAGGCCCGCGACCCCGCGCTCCGAGAGCAGGGCGTCGTTGGCCGCGCCTTCGAGCGCCGACCAGTCCGCGCACAGCCCGTGCAGCGCGCCGTTGGTCGCGAACACGGTCACCTCGCGCCCGATTGCCGCGGCACCCGCCGCCAGCACGAATCCGTAATGCACCCGCTCATGCGTGCGCGAGACGAGCAGGATCGAGAGCGGGCGGGCGGACGTCATGCGTGGGCTCCGAGATCGGTGATGGTGGGGTGGTCGCCGCAGAGCGGGCAGTCGGGGTCGCGCGGCAGGGTGATCACGCGGATGCGGGTGGCCAGCGCGTCCCAGAGCAGGAGGCGCCCGGCCAGCGTCTCGCCGATGCCTGCGATCTCCTTGATCACCTCCACCGCCTGCAGGCTGCCCATCACACCGGTGACCGCGCCCAGGATCCCCGCTTCCGAGCAGGGCGGCACCAGGCCGGGCGGCGGCGGCTCGGGATGCAGGCAGCGATAGCACGGGCCGCCCGCGTGCGGCTTGAACACCGACAGCTGCCCCTCGAAGCGCAGGGCGGCGGCGGTCACCAGCGTGCGCCGTGCCAGCACCGTCGCGTCGGCCAGCAGGAAGCGGGTCGCGAAATTGTCGGTGCCGTCGCAGACGATGTCGTGGCCCGCGCACAGCTCCATCGCGTTCGCCGCCGCGAGCGGCGCGGTGTGCGCCTCCACCCGGATCGCGGAGTTCAGGCGCATCAGCCGCGCCCGCCCGCTCTCCGCCTTGTTGCGCCCGAGCGAGCCCTCGTCGTGCAGCACCTGGCGCTGCAGGTTCGAAAGCTCCACCACGTCGTGATCCACCAGCCCGATCGTGCCCACGCCTCCCGCCGCGAGATACAGCGCGAGCGGCGATCCCAGGCCGCCGGCCCCCACCACCAGCACGCGCGCGGCCGCGAGCCTCGCCTGGCCCGTGGCCCCCAGTTCGGGCAGCAGGATGTTGCGCGAGTAGCGGATGATCTCCGCGTCCGTGGGGGACCAATCGTCTGGGAGTGTCGCATCCATGCACGCTACATAGGCGTGTGCGGGAGGGAGCGGGAGTTCATGGCCAGCATCGGCAGCGTGGAGCGCGAGGCGACCATCGGCAGCGT
>CAXTVZ010000197.1:0-3146 GCA_964247685.1 uncultured Acetobacteraceae bacterium | reverse complement strand
CATCGGCAGCGTGGAGCGCGAGGCGACCATCGGCAGCGTAGAGCGCGAGGCGACCGCGATCGTCCTGTTCTCGGGCGGCCAGGACAGCACGACCACCCTCGCCTGGGCGCTGGCGCGCTACGCCCGCGTCGAGACGCTCGGCTTCGATTACGGCCAGCGCCACGCGGTGGAGCTCTCCTGTCGCCCGCGCCTGCGCGAGGCGCTGGCGGGGATGTTCCCCGACCGACTCGGCCCCGACCACACGATCGACATCGCCGGCTCCATGCGCGCCCTGGGCGAGACCGCGATGACCGCCGCGATCGCGATCGAGACGCAGGCGAACGGCCTGCCCAACACCTTCGTGCCGGGCCGCAACCTCCTGTTCCTCACCTATGCCGCGGCGCTGGCGTCGAGACGCGGTGCCACCCGCCTGGTGGGCGGCATGTGCGAGACCGATTTCTCCGGCTATCCCGACTGCCGCGACGACACGCTCAAGGCGCTGCAGGTGGCGCTCGGGCTCGGCCTCGCCCCGTCCCGCCTGGTGATCGAGACCCCGCTGATGTGGTTGAGCAAGGCCGAAACCTGGGCGCTCGCGGACTCGCTGGGCGGCGAGGCGTTGACGGAATTGGTCCGCATCGAGACCCACACCTGCTATCTCGGCGAGCGCGGCACGCTCCATCCGTGGGGCCATGGCTGCGGCACCTGCCCGGCCTGCCGGCTGCGCGCCCAGGGCTTCGAGGAGTGGTCGCTTTCCCAGACGGCGTCACCGCAGTGAAATCGATCTTCACCGGCGGTTTTGCGGAAACTGATTAAGCCTTGCTTCGTAGATGCGGTATAAGCTTTGATCAAACCCGCGCGAGACACGTGGGTGAGCGGGGCTTCGATGATCACCAGATTGCCATCACGCGTCGCACTCCTCTTCATCATCCCCGTGGCGGTGGCGGCCAGCTACCTCGCCTCGCCCTACGTGGCGCTTTACCGGCTCTCGGCAGCGCTTCAGGCCCGGGACTGCAACACGCTCCGGGTCGCCATCGACTGGAACCGCGTCCGCGCCAGCCTGCAGGAGGAGCTCACGGGCGACTCCCCCGCCCCGGCGCCCTCCGCCGAGTCGGGCATCGCCACCGTGCGACAGGCCTCGGCCACCACCGCGTCGGACGACCTCCCGGATTTCGGCGAAAGCTTCGCCTCCACCGCAACCACCAACGCGCTCGCGAGCGACATTACGCCCGAGAGCATCGCCGCCATGATGCGCGACCACCCGGTCACGATGGTCAACACCGGCGCGAGCCTGCTGGCCGAGGCACGCCAGGCGATCGACTGGGCGTTCTTCTCCGGTCCGCGCTCCTTCGAGGTCTGGGTCCGGCCGACGCAGGACCCGCATGAGGCGCCTGTCCGCGTCCATATGGCGTTCACGCGCCAGCACGGCTGGCGGGTGATCGGCGTGTGGCTGCCGCAGGACCTGCTCTCCGGCGGCGACACGACGCACAACACCTGAATCTGGCGCTCGGCTCCACGGCTCCCATCTAAGGGACCGACCGTCGGGGAAACCGCACTTCGTGGACCTGCTCCAGAAACTCGAGATCCTGGCGGACGCCGCGAAATACGACGCGTCCTGCGCGTCGAGCGGCACCGACAAGCGCAGCTCCAAGGGCAAGACCGACGGCGTCGGCTCGACCGAGGGCATCGGCATCTGCCACGCCTATGCGCCCGACGGCCGCTGCATCTCGTTGCTCAAAATCCTGCTGACCAATTTCTGCATCTTCGAATGCGCCTACTGCATCAACCGGCGCTCGTCCGAGGTGCGCCGCGCGCGGTTCACCGTGGATGAGGTGGTCCGGCTCACGCTCGGCTTCTATCGGCGCAACTGCATCGAGGGGCTGTTCCTCTCCTCGGGCATCATCCGCAACCCGGACTACACGATGGAGCAGGTGGTGGGCGTCGCCCGCACACTCCGCGTCGAGCACGGGTTCCGCGGCTACATCCACCTCAAGACCATCCCCGATGCCGATCCCGCTTTGCTGGCCGAGGCCGGGCGCTGGGCGGACCGGCTGTCGATCAATGTCGAGCTGCCCACCGACACGGCGCTCACCGATCTCGCCCCCGAGAAGAACGCACCCGGCATCCGTCGTGCGATGGGAAGGATGCGCCTTCACATCGACGCCGCGCGCGAGAAGCCCGCGCATGGCGGCGCCAAGCCGCCCCGCTTCGCCCCGGCCGGGCAGAGCACGCAGATGATCGTCGGCGCCGACGAGAGCTCCGACGCCACCATCCTCGGCACCTCCACCCGCCTCTACTCGAGCTATGGCATGCGCCGGGTGTACTACTCGGCGTTCAGCCCGATCCCCGATGCGAGCGCCCATCTCCCCCTCAAGGCCGCCCCGCTGGTTCGCGAACACCGGCTCTACCAGGCCGACTGGCTGCTGCGCTTCTACGGCTTCGAGCACGGCGAGCTGCCGGTGGGTGCGGACGGCAACCTGCCGCTCGACATCGACCCGAAGCTCGCCTGGGCAGTGGTCCACCGCGACCACTTCCCCGTGGACGTGAACACCGGCACGCGCGAGGCGCTCCTGCGGGTGCCCGGGATCGGCGCCAAATCGGTCGACCGCCTCATCGCCGCGCGCCGGCATCGCAGGCTCGGGCTCGACGACCTCGCCCGCCTCCGGCTCTCGATCCGCAAGATCTCTCCCTTCATCGTCGCCGCCGGCCACAATCCCGGCCGCGAGGCGGAAACCAGGCGCCTGCTCGCCGCCGTCCAGCAGGCTCCGCGCGCGACACAGCTGGCGCTGCTCTGAGGTGGAGGCGGTCGCCCTCGCCCATCCCGTCGATTTCGCGGGCTGGCGCACCCACACGCGCCGCCTGGTGCTGGCAGGCGTAGCGCCGGAAGGGGTGGTCTGGTCGGTGGGCGCGCCCGACGATCTCTTCGCGAGCGGCGCGCCCCCCGCCCAGCCGGCACCGTCGGGAACCTTCGCCGTCGAACGCTCGCTCGTGGACCTCGCCTCCACCGTCATCCAGAGCAACGATCCCGAGCGCTTCGCCCTGCTCTACCGCCTGGTCTGGCGCGCCAATCGCGGGGAAAAGCAGCTCGCCGCCCAGCTCACCGACCCGGACGTGCACCGCGCCACCCGCCTCGCCCAGTCGGTGCGTCGCGACACCCACAAGATGCGCGC
>CAXTVZ010000196.1:0-6569 GCA_964247685.1 uncultured Acetobacteraceae bacterium | reverse complement strand
GGGTTCCAAGGGACGACTGTCCCTTGGCGGGTCCAGGGCAGAGCCCTGGCCTTCTAAAGCGATCCGCAGGCTCCCTCCAACCAGGTCTTCGCCGCCCCATCGAGCTTCGGTCCAATCTCGCGCAGCACCCGCACATGATACGCATCCACCCATGCGCGTTCCGCAACCTCGAGCAGCCGCGTGTCGATGCAGCGCCTGTCGATCGGCGCCAACGTCAGTGTCTCGAACAGGAGGAAGCGCTTCGTGGCGCCCGGGATCTCCGCCTCGCGCACCAGCAGGAGGTTCTCGATGCGGATCCCGTGCGATCCGGGCAGGTAGAAGCCGGGCTCGTTCGAGATGACGTTGCCGGCCTCGATCGGCGCCGGCCGGGGAAGCGACGAGATGGTGATCGGCCCCTCGTGGACCGACAGCAGGCTGCCCACGCCATGGCCGGTGCCGTGGTCGAAATCGAGCCCCGCCTGCCAGAGCGGCACCCGCGCCAGCGCGTCGAGCCGGTGCCCGGTGGTGCCTTCCGGGAACACCGCGGTGGCGATCGCGATGTGGCCCTTGAGCACGCGGGTGAACTGCTCGCGCAGGCCCTCCGGCGCCTCGGACGGGCCGGTCCAGACGGTGCGGGTGACGTCGGTGGTGCCGCACTCGTACTGGCCGCCGCTGTCGATCAGGAACAGTTCGTCGGCGCGGATCGGCCGATTGCTCGCCTCGGTCGGGTGGTAGTGCATGATCGCGCCGTTCGGCCCGGCGGCGGCGATCGCCGCAAAGCTCACGCCGAGAAAGCCCGGCTCGGCGGCGCGGAAGGCGAGAAGCTGGGCCGCGGCGCCGAGCTCGGTTTCGTGCCCGGCGCGGCCGCCGAGCCAGTGCAGGAAACGGCAGAGGGCGACGCCGTCGCGCGCGTGGGCCTCGCGCATGCCGTCCTGCTCGGCCAGGTTCTTGCGGGACTTGGGCGTGAGGCAGGGATCGGCGCCGGCGACCACGGTGGCACCGGCGTTCTTCAGACTTTGGGCAAAGAAGGCCGGCGCGTTCTCGCGGTCGACGCGCACGCGCTTGCCGGCGAGCCCGGCGAGCGCCGCGTCCAGCGCGCCGACCGGGGCGATGGCGACGCGGTTGCCGAGGCTCTCGCGCAGGGGCGCGTCGAACTTCGCGGGGTCGGCGAACAGCTCCAGCTGGCCGTCCGCGTGCACGATCGCAAAGCCGAGCACCACCGGTGTCTCGGCGAGGTCGCTGCCGCGGATGTTGAGTAGCCAGGCGACCGAGGCGGTGTCGGTGACGACGGCCGCGTCCTCGCGCGCCGTGCGCAGCGCGGCCGCGATCTCGTCGAGCTTGCTCTCGCTCGAGCGGCCCGCGAAGCGTTCGGGGTGGAGCCGGGCGGAACCCGACGGCGGATCCGGCCGGTCGGTCCAGAGCGCGTCGATCGGATTGGGGGCGACCGGCACGAGGGTCACGGCATCGACATCGTAGCGCTCGACGGCGCTCTCGCTGATCACCCGCGGGTCGTAGCCGATGCGGAGACGCTGGCCGTGCGCCTGGGCCTCGATCCAGGCGGCGGGAGGATGCTCCGTCACGTGCAGGCGCTCGAACAGCGCGCCGTCGACCTCGGCGTCCATCTGCAGGATGTAGCGGCCGTCGGAGAACAACGCCGCGCGGTCCGCGAGCACCACGGCGACGCCGGCGCTGCCGGAGAACCCGGTGAGCCAGCGGAGCCGCTCGGCGTGCGGGGGCACGTTCTCGCCCAGGTGCTCGTCGCCGCGCGGGACGATCAGCCCGTCGAGCTCGGCCGCGCCGAGTGCGGCGCGCAAGGCAGCCAGCCGGGCTGCGTGATGTGCGTCCTGCATCGCTCCCATGGGGCGCTCCTTCGGTGGGGTGGCGGAGGGTGACGCCCGGGCGGCGTCACGGCAAGGGCCGTCAGGTGTCGTGCAGCACCGTGCGGATGGCGGGATACGGGCAGGGGAGTTCGCCTTCGGGATTGTCCGCCTCGAGCGTGCCGGCCGCGTATCGGAAGCGTTGGCGGAAGAACCCGCCGCGCGTGTGCGCCAGGCTCGTGCCGTCATCGGCATAGATCGTGCCGGTGGCGTGGCCGTCCGCGTCCGGATAGACGTGCAGCTCGAGTGGCACGGTCGCGAGCAGCCCGGTATGCGCCGCGGGCTCGACCATCGGCACGATGCTTCCCCCGCGCACGAACACCGCGACCTCGCCGATCGGCCGCACGCGCTCGACCGTGTCGCGGGTGACGCGCGCGCCGGTCCAATGGTCATACCAGATCGCGCCCTGGGGAAGCTTGAACGGATGGGGACCGATCGAGTCGTCCGGCGCGGGTGCCACCAGCAGCGACGCGCCCACCGTGAAGCAGGCCTCCTCGACCAGGAACCGTTCCTCGTCGAATTCGAGGAAGAGTGGACGCATCAGCGGCACGCCCGTGCGGGTGGTCGCCTCGAGCGACGTGTAGAGATAGGGCAGCAGCGCGTAGCGCGCGCGAATGGCGCGGCGGCGGAGTGCCTCATGCGCTTCGCCATGCACCCAGGCTTCCTGGTAGTTCGTGTCCTTGTCCGTGTGATTGCGAAACAGCGGGTGGAATGCGCCGACGGCGATCCATTGCGTCAGCAGGTCCGCACTCGGGTTGCGCCGGAAGCCGCCGATGTCGCAGCCCGACAACGCGAAACCCGACAAGCCCAGGCTCAGCAGTTGCGGCGTCGCCAGGCGCAGGTGGTTCGCCGTGCTGGTGTTGTCGCCGGTCCAGGTCGCGGCGTGTCGGTGGCCGCCGGCATAGCTCGCGCGGGTCAGCACATAGGGGCGGCGATCGGGGGCGAGACGCAGCAGCCCGTCATGCGTCGCGCGCGCGTTCTGCATGCCCCAGACATTGTGGATCTCGCGATGATCGGTGGTGCGCGCGGCGAAACCGGGCTCGTCGATGCGGTGCACGACGTCGAGCCGCATGGTGTGACCCGGCGTTTCGAACACCGCGGGCTCGTTCATGTCGTTCCAGAAGCCGGCGATGCCGAGGTCGAGGTGGAAATGCCGGAACAGCGTGCCCCACCACTCGCGCGTTCGCGCCACGGTGAAGTCCGGGAAATGGCAGTCGCCCGGCCAGACTTCGCCGACATACGGGCTGCCGTCGACGGCACGGACGAAGTGGTCGCCCGCGATGCCCTCGTGGTAGGGCGCGTAGTCCTCGCCGGTCACGACGGGGATGTGCGCGTCGGTGATCACCACCGTGTGGATGCCGTCCGCGCCGAGCGCGTGCACGAGCTCGCCGAGCGCCGCGTAGCGTTCGGGATCGGCGGTGAACGGGCGGTTGCGATCCTGGAAGCCGATATCGAGCCAGAGCGCATCGAGCGGGATCGCGGCGGCGCGATGCCGTGCGGCGATCTCGCGTGCCTCGTCCGCACTCTCGTAGCTGTAGCGGGATTGGCCGTAGCCGAGTGCCCAGATCGGCGGCAGTGGGGTGCGGCCGACAAGGGTGGTGAAGCGCTCGAGCACGTCGGTCGCGCGCGGACCCGCGATCACGTAGAGACGGCACGGGCCGG
Source organism: uncultured Acetobacteraceae bacterium (assembly GCA_964247685.1). GTDB lineage: Bacteria > Pseudomonadota > Alphaproteobacteria > Acetobacterales > Acetobacteraceae > CAXTPV01. The sequence goes on along the minus strand of CAXTVZ010000196.1, from coordinate 3,051 downwards.
CCGAGGCGAGCGCGAGCGTGTCGGGCTCCGTGGCGCAGAGATCGAAACCGGAGCGATGCGTGGTGTCGAGGAACAGCCCGTAGGCGGCACCACCCGGCCGCACCGACAGGATGAACGGGATCGTCTTGTAGAGCGGGTCGCCCGCTTCTCCGAACCCGTACGCGTCGGTGTTCCACATGACGTAAGCGTGGCCGCGCTTCTCGAGCGGGCCGGGCTTGTCGCCGAGGCCGTAGAAACGCTCGTCCGCGGCCACGCGCTTGCGTGCGCGAAAGCCGGCGGCGGTGAAGTGGAGCGCGTCCTCGTCCTCGTCGCGGCAGATCGGTGTTCCGTCGGCGGCAAAGACCGAGAGGCGGCCCGTCGCGGCCTCCCATTCCACCGAGAGCGCCGCGGTGGCGAAGCCGGCCGCGCCGTGCTCCACCGCCACTTCCGCCGCCCAGTGCTCCGGCAGCACCGCCCAGGACGCTGGCTCCGGCAGCGCCGCGGCGTCGGCGAGGATGCGCACGATGCCGGGAGCGACCGCGGTGACGTCGAGCGCCAGCGAGGGGGAGGTGAGGCTGAGGCCGGAGCGGTGGGGTGTCATGAGGGATAGGATTCTTCTTTTTCTGAAGAAAAAGAAGCAAAAAGACTTTTATCGTTCAGGGCCGAGATGGTACTGCCACCTCGGCCCTGAACGGAGAGAAGTTCTTTGGTTCTTTCTTTCAAGAAAGAGCAGAAACTACCTGTCCAGCAACTTCAGCGCTTCCGACTCGACAAGCCCGACGGCCGCGCAATCCTCCACCTGCACGAAGTCCCGCAGCAGGTTGCCCTGCGAGCGGAGCGCGCGCACGGCGCAGCCGTCGTGGCCGGCCGCCGCGTAGGCGGCAGCGCTCGCCATGTTCGAGTTGGCGCCGAGCGAGTAGGTCCCGGTCGCGGCGTCGTAGATGAACGGCACGGTGTCCTGCGTCCGGATCCCCTCGGCCAGCAGGGAGGAGGGCAGCACCTGACCGTCCTCCGCGGCGGCGATCAGCAGGCCCTGCGAGACCCTGGTCGTCTGGTTGAAGCTCGTCGTGCCGGTCTCTGACACGTCCACGATCAACGGATAGACGAAGGTGCCGGTGCGGGTGTGCGTGCCCGTGGCGTCCGCGGTGGTGACGGTCTGCGTCGTGAGCGTGTTCTGCCGAATGTCCTGAACGTAGTGGTCGGACGCGATGGAGAAGCTCTGCTCATTGCTGAAGTCCGAGCTCTGATCGACCGTCGTCGTCACCTCGCCGTGCGAGGTGTGCAACGAACCGGCGATCCGGTAGGCATGGTTCGAGGTGGTGTCGACCGTCGCGGTGAGCGTGCCGGCGCTGCTCGTGTTCTGCGTCGTCGTGACGGCGGGATCTGCGGCGGCGAGCGTGTCGGTCAGCAGCGAGCCGGAATTGTCACCGGGCTTCGCTTGCCGATCGAAATACAGATAGAGGTTGCCGATCACCGAGAAGTAGTTGTGAGCGCCGGCAACCGCCAGCGAGATCGTGTGCGAGCTGTCGCTGTTCAGCAGGCCGGCAAACGGAGTGAGTTCCATCCGGAACGGCTTGAGATCCAGTGTGGTGACGCCTGGCGTGGGCGACCAGAGATACGGATCGATGCCGCCGGTGAAGATCGCCGGGTAGACGGGCGCCGTGCCCGCCGGCGTGCCGTCGATCGTGACCAGAGCTTCGCGGAAGGCGCCGCCGCCGCAGGATTCGAGCGTGCCCGCGAGGCTGTCGGGGACGCAGGTATACCAGAATTCGTCGTCGCTCTGTCCCTGCAGCGTCACGTCGAACACCGCGCGCTCGACGTTGGTGAACGTACCCGGCATGAACGTCCGGCTGACCGTGTCGCTGCCGGTGTTCAGCGTCGCCGTGCTGTCGGCGGTGTTTGGAAAGGGCACGATGGCATCGGGAGTGCGGGGCGCGGGGTATGCGCGGGTCGCGGGATAGAAGCGGAGCTCGGCACTTGCGGTGATCACGCTGGTGTCGGCCGCGTTGGTGTAGTTGGCGACCTGCATGTTGCCCTCGGTGGGCGTGTACAGGATCTCGGTATCGTCCGTCACGTCGCGCTCGATATGCCAGCTCGGCGCCACGTTGCCCGACGGCTCGGCGGTGGTTCCGAACCACAGATTGACGCCGCCCACCCACAGCGTTCCGGTGCGGTCGTACTGCCTGCCGGCGTCGAGCGAGAGGTCGATCGCGAGCACGACCTTCGACCACGGGCCTGCCGTGCAGGATGGACCCCCTGAGGTGAGGTTCGGGGGGCTGTAGGGGAAATCGACCGCGTTGGCGCCGAAGGTGGCGCCTTGCACCAGCTTCTCCACGCAGGGTGTCAGCGGAGGATGGGCAATTGTCGGCGGCTCGATCGCGGCGACATTGCCGCTGCCGATCGTCTGCGCCGGCGATGGCGCGGAATGGAAGGAAGCGGCGATCACGACCGCGAAGGGAAGGCGCAGCAGGTGAGGCATGTGGCCAACATCTCCCGGTAACGTGTCAATCCGGCGGAGCAAGCAATGTGCCATGCGGCCGCGACGCGGCGCACGTCACCGATCGGCGGTCCGGCGCAGCACCAGCGTGGTCCATTCCCCAAGATCGAGCCGCGCCTCCAAACGCAATCCCTGCGCACGATGTGCCGCGAGCACCAGGCGCGCCTGGCCGCGCAGCAATCCCGCGAGGATCGCGGTGCCGCCGGGTGCGAGACCGTGCGCGAGGTGCTTCGCCATGCGGCAGAGCGGGCGGGCCAGGATGTTGGCGAAGACGAGGTCGAACGGTGCCCCCGTGCGAATCGCCGGCGCGTCCCAGCCGTTCCCCCAGGCGGTGCGAACGAGATTGCCGAGCCCGTTCAGCCGCGCGTTCTCGGCGGCCACCCGCACCGACCACGGCTCGATGTCGACGGCGAGCACGGGCACGTGCAGCAGGCGCGCCGCCGCCATGGCCAGCACCGCCGATCCGCAACCGAGATCGAGCACGCGCGCGGGCCGGCGATGCGCCACGCGTTCGAGCGCCACCAGGCAGCCGCGCGTGGAATTGTGCTCGCCCGAGCCGAAGGCGATGCCGGCGT
>CAXTVZ010000195.1:0-6571 GCA_964247685.1 uncultured Acetobacteraceae bacterium | reverse complement strand
TGCGACGGCTCCTCGCCGATGTGCTACCTGGCGGGCGAGTTCCGAACCGGTCCGCAGGACGTGCTGCTCGGCACGATCGGCGGCGCTCAGGTCTACATCGCGCGCGACCAGCATGCGGCCTGGGCGCACACCCAGCTGATCATCGACCTGGTCGCCGGCCGCGGTGGCGGGTTCTCGCTTGAGGCGCCGGAGGGCGTGCGGTTCCTCACACGCGGCCGCGTCTTCACCGAGGCCGAGCTCGGCGAGACGAGCGCCTCGCCGCTATAGGTGCTCCTTGCAGAACGTCGCGAACGTGGCCGCATCCGCGAACGAGGATTGAGTGCCTCGCCCCGTGACGGAATGCGCCGCGTAAGCGGCCGCACGCGCGAGCGCGGCGGGCACCTCCATCCCCAGCGTCGCGAAATGATGGGCGAACGCGCCGATGAACGCGTCGCCGGCGCCAGTGGTGTCGAGCGGGTCGACGCGCACCGGCGCGATGTGACGCGCCTCCGGCGCATCGCGCTCGACCAGCAGCGCGCCGTCGCCGCCGAGCGTCACGATCACGGTCTCGATCCCCGCCTCGATCAGCGTGCGGGCCGCACGCTCGGCCTCGCTCCGCGTGCCGGTGGGCAATCCCGTGAGGATCGCGAGCTCCGTCTGGTTCGGTGCGAAGAACGTGATTGGGCGGATCCGGTCGAGCGCGAGCTCGGGCGTGGCCGGTGCGGGATTGAGCAGCACCGGGACGCCGGCCTCACGCGCGCGATCGATCGTGTGGTAGACGGTCTCAAGCGGGATTTCGAGCTGCAGCAGGATCAGCGCGCATTGCGCGAGTGCCGGCATCGCGCGGTCGACATCTTCCCGCCCCAGATGCGCATTCGCACCCTTCACGATCAGGATTCGATTCTCACCGTCCGGATCGACAAAAATCGGCGCCACACCGCTGGCCACGCCCGCGACCTCGCGAACATGCGTGGTGTCGATACCTGCGCGCTGCATCGAGCTGATCGTGGAAGCACCGAACACGTCGTCGCCCACCGCGGACACCATCGTCACCGCAGCACCGAGGCGCGCGGCCGCGACGGCCTGATTAGCCCCCTTGCCGCCGGCGCCGATCGCGAAGGCCGGCGCCTCGATCGTCTCGCCTGCTTCGGGCATGCGGACGATCGTGGTGACCAGGTCCACCATGTTGCTGCCAACCACACCGATGCGACCGGTCATTCCCCGTTCTCCTTGTTCAGCGTCATGATCCGCGTCTCCCACAGGTCCGCTTCCGTGGCGTCGAGATGGGCGACATCGACCGCAAACCGCGCCGTCTCGCCCGGTGCGAGGCTGCGGATATGTCCCTTGCGCCGTTCGGCCGTGTAGCCTTCGGGCTCGCAGGTCGAGGGCAGCGCGAAGGCGGCGACCTTCTGGTCGGGGTCGTCGAACAGCCAGCGCACGCAATGCGGGAGTGTGGCCGGCGCGTAGCGCAGGCCGAACGCGTCGCCATCCGGGCGCCGCAGCATCAGCGCGGTGAGGCCATCGGCGCCACGGCCGGGGTCGTCGATATAGAACACCTGCTCGGGATCGTAGGCGATGCTGCCATCGAGGATGCGCGCGCGCTCGGGGTCGCGTGCCAGCGTCTCGATCCTGTCGAGATAGGCCGGGGAAGGTGTGACGTGCCGGGGCACGGTGCGGCGCACGCGCGTGCGCTCCGGCGTGAAGGGTGCGGCCTGCACGATGCGGCCGCCGGGAACGAAGGCCCAGTTCACATGGCACATGTACATGAGGTCCATCTCGTGCCCGCAACGGTTGTGCACCTCCATGCCGATCGTGGCGAGGGCCGCGCGCTCGACGAGCGTCACACTCGGCGCTGCGTGATAGTGGGGCCCGAAACCCACCACGTGGTCACGGGTGCTGACTAGGCGGAGTGCCAGGCCGTCGCTGCCGCCATCGAGCAGTTCAAGCCTTGCCTCGCGCATCGACGCACATGGGAACTCGCCATGTGCCGCGTGGTCGTCCTCCGGGCCGGGCACGCCGTTGCGCAGAAGCCCGCTATGGAACGCGAAACATCCGTACGTGCCGGCGATCGTTTCGACGGGGCGTGGCGCGTCGAAACCACTCGACATGGTGCAGTCGACGCCGTCGAACCGCATCGACCAGAGCATCTGGCCGAACCAGGGAAGCACGACGAGTTCGCCGCGCGGGTTGCGCAGGCGCAGCGCCTCGATCCCGTCCGGCGTCCGGAACAGTGCCGCCTGCAGGCCGCCGGCGCGCAGGATCTCCCGGTCCGACGCGTGGAGACCGTCGCGATGCAGGGGCACGGTGGCGAGGATCCGTTCCATGTCAGTGTGCCTGCCGCCTCGACACCGTTCGGTCGTGGTGATCCTTGTCACCGAGCGGGTCCGAACCCCGCTCCCGCGTGCGGGCGACCTCGCGCACGCGATCGGGCTTGACGGAGACGCTGCAGGATCGCCGCGCGCGGGCATCGGCACAGAAACGCGACACGTCAGGTTTGAGGCTCGCGTGGTCGATCATCGCCGCCGACGCGACCGGATCAATCTCCTGAAAAGCCAAACTCACGCCCTCTCCTCCGTCGCACCTTCGCGGGCGCGTTCCCTTGCGATGTAGATCCCGACGTCGCGGATGTCACGGCCGACAAGGGGGTGGATGTACTTCGTCCGGACGTTGGCGAAGCGCCTCGGCGCGCGCCGAGGATGGCTGTCGCCGCAGAGTTCACCCGAAGCGCCCATGCTGCAGAAACCGGACGGCGAGCCGGATCGCAGCCGGATCCCAGAGCATCCCGATATGCGAGACGGGGATCGTCACGTGGTCTGCCATGCCGGCGACGCGGGTACGCTCCACCGACACTCGCCCGTCATTCGGCCCCGGGATCAGAAGCCATCCCAGGGGATAGAGACATCGGTCGCCCGCGATGACACCGAGCGGGTAGTCGACCGTGCCGAACAGCTGCGTCAGCGCCTCGGACGGCGCCGTCGTCAGCTCACCGCCGGCCGGCCCCAGCATGCGCCGGTACAGGAAATTACGGGCGAGACGGTCGGCGATCTCGCTGCCGCCGCTCGGCGGCCCGAGCATCACGACGCGGCCGAGATTGGGCGGACGGTGACGCGTGATGTAGCCGCGGGCCAGCAGCCCACCCATCGAATAGGTCGCCAGATGCGTCCGACCGCCGTGATCGGTGATCCAGCTCCGCTCGGCGTGGATCACCTCGACCAGGTCCGCGAGCCCCAGCCGGCAGGAGGGGTAGGCCAGGTTGAGCGTCTCGAAACCGGCTTGCGTGATCGCCGCCTCGAGCCGCCGCATCGAGCGGCTGCCGGCGGCGATCCCATGCAGGAGCAACACACGATCGCGCATCACGCACCAATCCTCGCACAGCGGACTGCTGGAGCAAGAGCCGGTCCTCGGCCCACCCTGCACGGACGCACGGCCCGTCGCGGGAGGCTTGACACCGGCGGGCGGGGCGGGCCTCAAACGGACCGGCCGAGACGCGCGGGGCCGGGCGCGCGCTCGCATCGGTGCCGGCAGGGCCCCCCAAGACGAGGCGCCGAGGAGGACACGCGATGCGCACCCATCCGCCGCGACGATTCTGGTCGAGATTCACCGGCCTGTGCATCTCGCAGGCCTGCGGCGCCCTGAACGACAACCTGGTCAAGACCGCGACCCTGTCTCTGGCGATCTTTCGGATGCACGATCCGGGTGGCCTGCTGATCGCGCTCGCGTCGATCCTGTTCATCCTGCCCTATGCGGCGTTGTCCGCAACCGCCGGCCTCGTTGCGGACAAGTTTCCGAAATCGACGGTCGCCCGGATCGCCAAGATCACCGAATTGGCCTTGATGTGCGCCGCCGCGATCGGGTTCGTGACCGCGGACATCCCGTTGCTGATCGGCGTCGTGGGCCTGCTCGGCATTCAGGCCGCCGTGTTCAGTCCGGTGAAATACGGGCTGCTCCCCGAGCTCCTGACCGAAGGCGAGCTCGTCCGCGGCAACGGCTATGTCGAAGCGACCACCTTCGTCTCGATCCTGCTGGGCACCATCCTCGGGGCGGCCCTGGTGATGGCGCCGCACGGCACGGCGATCGCGGGTTCAATCGGCCTGGCGCTCGCCGCCGTCGGCGTCGTCTCCGCCTTCCGCATCCCCCGCACTGAAGCGGCCTCGCCTGCCATCGCGATCGGCTGGAACATCTGGCGCGACACGGCGGTGATCGTGCGCGAAGCGCGCGCCGATCGCGTGATCTGGCGATGCATCCTGGGCGTCTCGTGGTTCTGGATGGTCGGCGCGATCCTCACCAACGAGTTCCCGATCATCGTCCGTGATGTGCTTCATGCGGGAAGTGCGGTGCAATCGCTGCTGCTCGGCGCGTTCTCGATCGGGATCGGGCTGGGTTCGCTAACCTGCGGCCGTCTGCTGCGCGGCAGGGCCTCGACATCGTTGGTGGGCCCGTCGCTCGCCGGCATCGCGATCTTCTGCGGATGCTTTGCCCTCATCGTCGGTCACGCGCCGTCCGGCCCGTCGGACGTGGCATCCCTGCTGGCGAGTGCGCGCGGGCTCCTGATGCTGGCGGCCCTCCTCGGCATCGCCGCATGCGGGGGTCTCTTCTCGGTGCCGTTGTTCGCGCTGATGCAGTCGCGCTCCCCGCACGACCATCATGCGCGGGTCATCGCGGCGAGCAACATCGTCAATGCTGCCTTCATCGTGATCGGCAGCGCGTTCACGGCGGCGACGTCGTGGCTCGGACTGCCCGTGGCCACCGTGATAGCGCTGACCGCCGCCCTGAATCTCGCGGCCCTGTTCGCCGTGTTCGCAGCCAGGCCGCAGGACGTCACGCGCGCCGTGCTGCGCGGCTATTTCCGCGTGTTCCACCGCGCCCGCATTCGCGGCCTCGAACATGTCGCCGGCGCGGGTGCGAAGGCCGTCGTCGTGGTCAACCATCTCTCCTACCTGGATGGTGTGTTCGTCGGCGCGTTTCTCGGCGGCAACCCCGTCTTCGCGCTGAGCGTCGAGCAGGTCCACCGGTTCCGGCTTCTGCGTTCGGTCGCCAACATCCTCCCCGTCAGCTCAAGCAGTCCAATGGCCGCCAGGACGATGATCGACATCGTGCGCTCCGGCCGCCACCTCGTGATCTTCCCGGAAGGCCGCATCACCGTCACCGGCGGCCTCATGAAGATCCATGACGGCGCCGGCATGATCGCCGACAAGGCGGATGCGCCGATCCTGCCGATCCGCATCGACGGGCTGCAGTTCCACAAATCCTCAGGGATGCGCGGGCGTCTGCCGCGTCGCTGGTTCCCGCCATTCCGCATGACGGTGCTGCCGGCGCGCAGGCTCGCGGTCGCGAGCGGTGTTGCGGGTGCGGCCCGCCGCCGCGTGCTCACGCACCAGGTCAGCAGGATCATGACCGAGGCCGCGTTCCGCCCCGAGGACTGCGCGCAGACGCTGTTGTCAGCACTGCTCGAGGCGCGCGCGCGCTTCGACATGAAGCGACCCGTGGTGGCGGATCGCACACCGCAGGATGACGGATCGGTGGTGACGACCGAGCTCGGCTACGATCGCCTGATCCTCGGCTCCATCGTGCTGGGCCGCGCCATCGAAGCGATCACCGTGCCGGGCGAGGCGGTGGGCGTCCTGCTTCCCAACGCGGTCGCCGCGGCAGTCACGTTCTTCGCGCTGCAAAGCATCGGGCGGGTGGCCGCGATGATGAACTTCACGTCCGGATCGGCCAATCTCGTGGCTGCCTGCCGGATGGGGCCGCTCCGCACCGTGCTCACGTCGCGCAGGTTCATCGACAAGGCGAAGCTTGAGGCGGAGGTGGCGGCGATCTCGCACGTCGCTCGGATCGTCTATCTCGAGGACGTTCGCGGCGCGCTGACGCTGCGAGACAAACTCCGCGGCAAGCTGGCCGCATGGCGCCCCGGCCGCATGGCGGGTGCCACGATCGATCCCGATGCCACCGCGGTCATCCTCTTCACCTCGGGTTCGGAAGGCGCTCCGAAAGGCGTGGCACTCTCGCATCGAAACCTCGTCGCGAACTGCCGTCAGGCCTTCGCCGCCGTCGACATCAGCCCCGCCGACCGGCTGTTCAACGCCTTGCCGATGTTCCACGCCTTCGGCCTGACCGGCGGACTGCTCCTGCCGCTCCTGCACGGCATCCGCGTGTTCCTCTATCCGTCGCCGCTGCACTACAAACTGGTGCCGGAGCTCGTCTATGCCGAGCAGTCGACCATCATGTTCGGAACCGACAATTTCCTCTCGGGCTACGCGCGCGCGGGCCACGGGGCCGACTTCCAGAGCCTCCGCTACATCTTCGCCGGCGCCGAGAGGCTGCGGCCGGAAACCCGCGACATCACCATGCGGGTCTTCAACAAGCCGATCTTCGAGGGCTACGGGGTGACCGAGGGAGCGCCCGTTCTCGCGCTGAACACCTATCGCGAATCCCGCCCGGGCAGCGTGGGGCAGCTGGTGCCCGGCGTCGAGGTCGAACTCTTGCCGGTCGAGGGGATCGATCACGGCCGCACGCTGCGCGTGCGCGGTCCCAACATCATGAACGGCTATCTGGGCGTCGATCGGCCAGGCGTCGTCCAGCCGCCGAAGGGCGG
>CAXTVZ010000194.1:0-6614 GCA_964247685.1 uncultured Acetobacteraceae bacterium | reverse complement strand
TGGCCTTCTTCGTCCGCTAGTAACCGTATGCCCGGATGAACGTGAGCAGCTTGGCCGCATCGAGCTTGCCCACGCCCGTCGCCTGGTCGTAGCCGGCCGTCGCCTTCCAGCCCCAGTTGTTGCCCGCCTTGACATCGGGGAACGCGGACTGCGCCACCTCGTACAGGATCGGGTTCATCTGCCCCACGCGGCCGCCCACCGACTGCACGAACAGTGCGGTGACGCCGTTCAGCTGTGGGGCCACGAAGCTGGTGCCGCCGTAGCCGTCCACCACCGTGCCTTCCTCGATGTACTGGTAGCCCGACTCCGGATCGGCATTGGTCGAAACGTCCGGCATGTTGCGACCGGCGAAGTTGCTCGGCAGCGTCACCAGCGTGACCGGGCCGCTGCCGGTGTCCTGCGTGTAGATCTGGTTGGGCTTGGTCGTGGCGATGCCGGCGACCCCTTGCTGGTACCACGGGACCGCCCAGTAAGAGCTCACCCCGCCGCCGTCGCCGGTCGAAAACACCGCATCGCGCGGCAGATCGGCCCCGTATCCCTGCTCGGCCGCTTCGCGCGAGATGTACTCCCAGCTCCAGGCGCGTTCCTTCTTCACCGACAGCGTCACCGTGTCGCCGGCCGCGTCCACCGTGATCGGGAAGCTGAACGGCAGCGTCGTGCCGCCGGCCGCCGTGATCAGCGGGTCGTTGGCCGGGCTGTCGACGGCGTAGGGGGCGTTGCAGACCGGGGTCTTGACCGAGGGCGTGCCGGTGATGCCGCACTCCTCGACCGTGTCGTAGGAGCCGGAATCGCCGCTGGACGCGTAGATCGTCTGGCCCTGGAGCGCCATCTCCAGGAACACCGCGTGGAATGCATCGAGCTCGGGCTGGCCGCCGGGCGACTGCGCCGCGGGATCGATGAAGAGGTCGACTTCGGCTTCGCCCCAGCTGGTCGACACCGTGTCGGCAATGTTCTCGGAGGCGGCGGCCTCGAAGCCGTCGATGAAGTTCGCGTTGGTGTTGTTGGGGGCCACGTAGACGCGGAGCTTCGCGCCGGGCGCGATCGCACCCGACTCCTGGGTGTCGATGTCGGTCTCGCCCTCGCCGAGCGCGTCGCTGACCGTGCCCACGCCGCCATCGACATCGACCTTGGTGATGCGCGTCGACGAGACGGTCAACCCGATCTGCTGCCAGAAATTGTAGGCGTCTGCAGGATAGAAGTCGGCGAGCGTGACGATCCCGATGGTCGAGCCGCGGCCGGTGTTGCCGTCCGAGTAGAGCGGGTTCACGTGGTAGAACTTCTCGAAATCGGCGGGCAGGTAGTCGCCGGGGCCGGTCGGATAGAGCGTGGTCGCCCCCGGCTTCGCGGTCGCCGCAGCCGAGCGCCCAAGCGCGTGCTCGAGATGCGGATGCGCGTGGGTCATCGTGTTGAGGCCGGCGACCGAGGCGACCAGCCCCTGAAGCTCTGCAGGGATCGTGGGCGCGCGGTCCGGCGCCATGCCGGTCCGGCCTTGCTGGGTAAGCTGCTTGAGGTCGACGCTCAGCGTCGCGTCGACCGTGCCGGCAGGTGCGATCGCCTCGATGGCGAGATGGTTCGCGAACACGTTGTTGATCGTGTAGCCGAGCGCCTTGAGCACCTTCTTCACGAGCGTGACGTCGGCGTCGGTCGGCGCATACTTGGAGACGAAGTCCGACAGGCTCAGGAACTTATGGAAGGACGGATCGCCGTAGGTCTGGATCGCCTGCGCCGCCGCTTCCGCCTGCTTCGGCTTGCGGAGCGGGAGGTAGAAGGTGACGGCGACGGGGCTGCCGACCGCGACGTCGGCAGGCGCTGCTGCGGCCGACGCATCACGCAGCCCGAAGGCCAGAGGAAGGCTTGCGACCGAAACGGCGAGCATCGTTTTCAATGAACGGGAACGCATCTGGAGTCCTTCTCGAAGCCTCAGGCAAGTCTGTGACCGACATGCGTCCCGGACGGAACGATGCGACCGCTTGGCGGTCGCCGCTTTTTATGGACTCACATTCACACGCGGAACATGTGCGCCGTCAAGCGCACCCGAACTCGGGATTGAGCCTGGCGTTTGCCCCTCACGAAGAAGCGAGGAGAGCGAGATGGCACGGACATACAGGGGATGGTGGCAGCTGGCCGTGGGGATCGGCTTCGCGGCCTCGGGCATTTCCAAGATCGTCGCGGTCCCGCCGCAGCGCCGGCTGTTCGCGAGCTGGGGCTGGAGCGAGGACGACATGCGCATCATGGGGGCTGCCGAACTCGGCGGCGCGCTGCTGGTGGCGACGCCGAAGCTCCGCCGCCTGGGTGCGGCGCTGCTGACGTCCACCTCGGTGTGCCTGGCGCTGGCCGAGCTGCGCCACCACGACGACAAGCTGGTGACGCCGCGGGTGGCGATGCTGCTGGCGGCGGTGACCGCCGGGGTGTAGCGCGCGACCTCAGGTGGCGGGGAGCAGCACACCGCCCTCGTCGACCCGGAGCACCTGCGCGTTGAGCCTTGCCACCTCGTCGCGATGGGTGATCGAGACGATCGTGGTCGCGGGCAGCAGGCGCGCGACGGCGGCGTAGAGCGAGGCCTCCGCATCGGCATCGAGTGCCGCGGTCGCCTCGTCGAGAAACAGCCAGTCGGGAGCGGCAAGGATGGCGCGTGCGAACGCGAGCCGCTGCTGCTCGCCGGGCGACAGGATCTGCGCCCAGGGCGCGTCCTCGTCGAGCCGGGCGGACAGGCTCCCGAGCCCGGTCACCCGAAGCGCATCGAGGAGGGCGTCCTCGGAGACCTGCGAAGGATCGGCGGGATAGACGGCCGCGCGCCGGAGCGTCCCTTCGGGAACGTATGGTTTCTGCGGCAGGAACATCCGCCGCCCGGCCGGCTGCTCGAGCATTCCGCTCGCATGCGGCCAGATGCCGGCGATCGTGCGGAACAGCGTCGACTTGCCCGCGCCGGATCGCCCGACGATGGCGGTGGACTGTCCCGCGGCGACCGTGAGCGACAGCGGCGCCAGCAGGGGCGTGCCGTTCGGCCGGTCGAGCAGAAGCTCGTGTGCCACGAGCTTCGGCCCGGTGCTGTATTCGACGTCGGACGTGGTGGCACGCGCCGCCTCGATCGCGCGACGGAAGCTCGCCAGACGCTCGACCACGGCGGCGATGCTTGCCCACGCGGCGTAGTTGTTCATGAACCAGAGCAGCGCGTCCGCGACGTCGCCGAAGATCTGGTTGACCTGCATGAGCGTGCCGAGGCTGATCTTGCCGGCGAAGTAGCGCGGCGAGGGGAGCACCAGGCCTGCGAAGCTCGAAACATAGTTGAGGTTGCCGGAGACCAGCGAGACGAGGGCGCTCCGGTTCATGACGGCGATGAAATTGTCGTAGATCGACCGGAACCGGTGGTTCATGGCGCGCTTTTCCTCGCCCTCGCCCGCGAGCATCGCCACGGCCTCGCTGTTTTCCCGAATTCGGATCAGGGAAAAACGAAACTGCGCGTTGAAGCGCTGCTGCATGAAGTCGAGTCTCGCGAGCTTGCGGCCGGTGAGATGCGTCAGCCAGCTCGCGATGATCGCGTAGATGATCACGGCGAACAGGAGGTAGCCGGGGATGTGGACGCCGAACAGGACGAGCACGCCCGACAGCGACCACAGCACACCGCCATAGGAGATCACGGTCACGACGTTGGAGATCAGGCCGGTGGTCAGCTCCAGGGCGCTGAGGGTAAAATCGTCGATGTCCTCCTGGATACGCTGTTCAGGATTCTCGGTGCCAACGCTTTGGCCGCCGGTTTCGGTCTGCATGCGGTAGTGGACGTGGCCGTCCAGCCAGTCCGCCACGTAGTGCGCGGTCAGCCAGCGCCGCCAGCGGATCTGCAGCCATTGCTGCACATAGGTCGTCAGCACGCTGAGCGTCACGGCAACCACGGCGAGCAGGAAGAAGCCCGGCATCGGAACCAGGAAGCGCGTCGGCGTGAACCAGAACAGGCCGCGAAAGAATCCCGCTTCGTCCTTCGCCTGCAGCGCGCTGTAGAAGATGTTGCGTCCGAAGGAGAGGGCGAGCCCGTCTCCGACGATCGCCAGGTTGAGCGCGATCAGCAGCGCCAGGACGCCCCAGGCGAACTTCCAGTCTTCCGACGTGAAATACGGCTTCATCAGGAACCAGACGTCGCCGAAGAAGCGGGCGGCCTTGCGCATCGACACGTTCTCCCCGAGCAGGACGCTCTGTGCCGCACGCGAGCTTGCCGCGTGCCGTCCCGGTCATGTCTTAGTGGTCAGCTCCGCGGCTGGCGCAAGCGGATGACGCCGCGCAGCTCGTCCGGCGGAATGGCCTTGCCCTTGCGCAGGATCTCCAGCCGCCCGGCGCGCGCCAGCGCCACCGCGGCCGCGCGGACGTCCGGCAGGCGCCGGCGCCAGTCCTCGTCGGCCTCGCCGGCCAGCACGCGTGCCGCCTCGGTGGGGCAGATGGAGCGTTCGGGCCCCCGCGCCGCGCAGAGGCGCAGGATCACCTCCTGCGCGGCAGTTGGTGCGGCCAGAACGTCGTCGGATGCTGTCATGGGGCGGGATGCTGCCCGGGGCCCTTCCGCGCGGCAAGGGACCGGTGAAAACCACCCCCGCGTTATGAACGAGACGGAAGCGCGAATAGCTGATAATACGTAAGCCAACCGTTCGTTGAGAGGTCCTCATGTCGCGTCTCGCTGATATCGGCCATCCCGACGCGCATTTCCGACGTCTCACCGGGATCTGGTTGGCACTTCCACTTCTTCTCCTCGGAGTTTGGGGCTTCATCGCACCTCGGGGCCATTCGGTGAATCACCACCACGCGACCGTGGTTTCACCCACCACGGGCGGGGTTGCAGGACGGGGCTGATCGGCGTTTTCTCCCGCCCGCACGGCAGATGAGGCGCGACCAAGCGCCCGACCGTCCCGAGGAACGTTGCCTATGATCGAGCTCTGGACCTGGCCGACACCGAACGGTCAGAAGGTGCATATCGCGCTCGAGGAGCTCGGCCTGCCGTATCGCACCGTGCCGGTCGATATCGGCGCGGGCGAGCAGTTCCGTGCCGAGTTCCTCCGGATCACCCCGAACCACCGCATCCCTGCGATCGTCGATCCCGAGGGGCCGGAAGGCCCACTGACGTTGTTCGAGAGCGGCGCGATCCTGATCTATCTCGCGGAAAAGGCCGGGCGCCTGATCCCCGCGCGGCCGGCTGCGCGCCACCACTGCCTGCAATGGCTGATGTTCCAGATGGGCGGGATCGGCCCGATGTTCGGCCAGTGGAACCACTTCGCCCAGTATGCGCCCGAGGAGATCCCCTACGCGATCGAGCGCTACGGCCGCGAGGTGCGGCGTCTCTACGGCGTGCTCGAGACGCGTCTGGCCGAGGCCGAGTATCTCGCGGGCGATGCGTTCACCATCGCCGATATCGCGACCTTTCCCTGGGTGCGTACGCCCGCGCGGCGCAATATCGACTTTGCCGAGTTCCCCAATGTCGCGCGCTGGCACGATGCGATCGCGGCGCGGCCGGCGGTGGTGCGCGGCCTGGCGCTGCTGGGCGAGCGCACCCGCCAGGGTCCGATGACGCAGGAGCAGCGCGACAACCTCTTCGGCGCGACCCAGTTCGCGACGCGCTAGCCCGGCGGTGAAGAAACGTGACGCCGCCGCCCGCGCGTTGCGCGGCAGGGGCGGACCGAGGCAGATACGGCGGATGCGAATGCTTCTCGCCGCCCTGGCCCCCGTCGCCCTGGCCCTCATGGCAGGCAGCGCTCGTCCGGCCGATGCCGCTCCCGACATCCATCTCCGCTACGCGATCTTCATCCGCGGCCTGCATGCGATGCAGCTCAACGCGACGCTGCATCTCGACGGCAACCACTACGTGGTCGAGGTCGAGGACCACACGGTGGGCTGGATCGGCGCGCTGATCGACACCCACACGGCGAGCCGCGCGGAAGGCACGCTGGACGGGCAGGGGGTGCATCCGGCGCATTACGAGAGCGCCGGCCATTCGCGCGGAGCCGACCGGCGCACGGTGATCGACTACGCGGGGGGCAATCCGGTGGTGAGCGTGTTGACACCTGTGGAGGCCCGGCGCGACCGCGTGGCGCCGCAGGACACCACGGGTGCGATCGACGCGCTCAGCGCGATGGCGGTGCTGGTGGACCGTGTGGGGCAGTCCGGACGCTGCGACGCCGCGTTCCGCATCTTCGACGGCGCGCGGCTGACGGCGTTCTCCGCGCATTCGGGCGGGACGGCCGCGGTGCCGACGACGGAGCGGTCGCCCTATAGCGGGACGGCGATGCGTTGCGACTTCTCCACGCAGGAGGTCGCGGGTTTTCTGCACGACGATAATTTCGCGAAGGCGCATGAGCCGCAGGCGGGGACCGCCTGGGTCGCGCGGATCGCGCCGGGGATGCCGCCGGTGGCGATCCGGGCGAACTTCTCGACGGTCGATCACGGGCCGGTGGCGGCGTACCTGGTGGGGGTGTCGTAAGGCCAGGGGCTCTGCCCCTGGACCCCGCCAGGAGGGAAGGCCCTCCTGGACCTGCCTGTTGTAAAGGGGTCTGGGGCCAAGGCCCCAGCGGGGTCCAGGGGCAGAGCCCCTGGCCTTCTGCATCAATCCGCAACCAGGATTGAAGCTCCCCACCTTTGAC
>CAXTVZ010000193.1:0-6618 GCA_964247685.1 uncultured Acetobacteraceae bacterium | reverse complement strand
ACCCAGGGCACGCTGTAGTCGCTCGCGGTTCCGTCCCGCCAGTCCATCCGGCCGCGATAGTCAGCCCAGATCGTCGACATCGGCTGGTAGGTCGGTCCGGCCACCTGCCGGAGCGCCAGGTCCACCGCACCCTGCCCCTGGGCGCGGGCGTCCTGGAGCGTCGTCATCATCTCGCCGCGCTTGACCGCGAGCAGTGCGTCGGTGATGCCGTCGATGCCGCCGAGTGGCACCTTGTGGGGGTCGAGCCCGCCGGCCTTCATCGCCGCCAGCGCGCCCAGCGCCATCTCGTCGTTCTGCGCGATCACGCCGTCGATCTGTCCGGGATGCGACGTGATCCAGTCTTCCATGAGCGCGAGGGCCTCGGCGCGCGACCAGTTCGCCGCCTTGCGCCCGAGCACGTGCACGTTGGGATATTTCGCGAGCGTCTCGTCGATGCCCTGGTGGCGCTGCACCTGGGCCGACTGGCCGATCATGCCCTCGATGATCACCACGTTGCCCTTGCCGCCTATCTTGCCGATCACGCCTTCGGCGAGGATGTGGCCGGCCTTGATGTCGTTGGAACCGATGTAGCTCGCGTAGATCGACTTGTCAGTGACGAGCGTGTTCGAGCCGATCACCGGGATGCCCGCCGCCTTGGCGCGGCGGATCGGTTCGTTGCCGGCGTGGATGTCGACGGGAACGAAGAGGATCGCCTGGTAGCCCTGCGTCACCATGTTGTCGACGTTGTTCGACTGGGTCAGCGCGTCCATGTGCGCGTCCGTGATGTCGATCGTCGCGAGGCCGGACTTGAAGGCGGGATGGGCGTGAACGGCGTTCGCCCACAGTCGCATGAACTCGATGTTGAGCCCCTGCGTGGACGCGCCGAGCTTGTAGGGTGGCTTCGGCGGGGCCGCCGCCCGCGCGAAGGGTGCCACGCTGAGTGCGGCCAGTCCGCCGAGGACGCTGCGGCGTTTCGCCTGGTAGGTCATTACGATCTCCCTTGTTCGTTCTTGTGACGTTTCAGTGGTTGAGGCTTCTCGACCGGTCGATCAGCACGGCCACGACGATGATCAACCCCTTGATGACCTGCTGGTAGTAGGAGGACACCGAGAGCAGATCGAGACCGTTGTTGATCACGCCGATGATGAGAACGCCGATCAGCGTGTAGGTGATGCTCCCGACGCCGCCGGTCAGGCTGGTGCCGCCGATCACCACCGCGGCAATTGCGTCGAGTTCGTAGGAGAGCCCCGCCTGCGGCAGCGCAGAGGAGACGCGCGCGGTCAGAATGATCCCGGCGAGTGCTGCCAGCGCACCCATCACCACGTAGACCGCGAAGACCACCGCGCGCGTGTTGATGCCGCTGGTCCTGGCGCTTCGGATATTGCCGCCGACCGCGTACACGCGTCGCCCGAACACGGTGGTGCGGAGCACGACGAAGGCGGCGGCGAACACGGCCGCGAACACCAGCACGGGAAGTGGGACGCCGAGCAGCTTCGCCTGGCCGATCCAGCTGAAGCCCGTACTGATATCCGGGATCGGCATGCCGTCGCTGTAGATCAGCGTGAAGCCGCGAGCCATGCTCAGCATGCCGAGCGTCATCACGAACGCCGGCAGGCCTGCGAACGCGATGAGCGCCCCGTTGATCGCGCCGAAGGCGGCGCCGACGGCGATGCCGATCAGCATCGCAAAAGCCGGGTTCATCGGATGGTCGCCGACCGCGAAGCTCCCCGCCACCATCGCGGAGGCCGCCAGCACGGAGCCGATCGACAGGTCGATCCCGCCGGTCAGGATCACGAAGGTCATGCCGGTCGCGAGAATGCCGTTCACCGAGACCTGGCGAAGCACGTTGACGATGTTGCCTTCGGTCAGGAAGTAGCGGTTCGACAGCGCGAGTGCCGCCGTGATGATCACCAGCGAGATGAGGATGCCGTATTCGGCCGCGATCCGACCCGGGGTCCGGCTCCGGGTTCGTCGGGTGGGAAGCGCTTGCGAACTGGACACGGCGTGATCCTCGGGCGGGGAGCGAGTGAGCGTCAGGAGGCGAGATGCACCAGCATCTCCTGGGTCGCGGTGCGGGCTTCGACCTCGCCCGCCACGCGGCCGCGTCGGAACACGATGATCCGGTCGGCGTTGGCGAGGATCTCGGGGATCTCCGACGAGATCAGGAGCACACCGTTGCCGCTGTCGGCGAACGCGTCGAGCAGCGCGTAGATCTCGCGCTTGGCGCCTTCGTCGATGCCGCGCGTCGGCTCGTCGCAGAGCAGGATGCGCGGCTGCGTCTGCAGGCATCGCGCGAACACGACCTTCTGCTGGTTGCCGCCGCTGAGATTGCGCACGATGACGTCGGCCGACGGCGTCTTGATGGCGAGGCGGCGGATCATCTCGCCGACAGCGACGCTTTCCAGCGCGCGCCGGATGAATCCGGCGAGCGAGAAGCGGTGGAGTGCCGCCATCGAGATGTTGTGGCCGACCGGTGCCGTGAGCACGAGGCCCGTCTGCGCCCGGTCCTCCGTGACCAGCGCCATGCCGTGACGAAGTGCCTCGGCGGGAGAGGCGATCCGGGTGGCCTCGCCGTCGATCGCGAGCTGGCCCGCGTCGGGCGTCGTGATGCCGTAGAGCGCGTTGGCGAACTCGCTCCGTCCCGCGCCCATCAGGCCGTAGATCCCGACGATCTCGCCGCGGCCGATCCGCAGGTCGATGTCGGCGAACTCGCCCTCGCGCGTGAACCCCTTCGCGTCCAGCAGCGTGTCGGTGTTGACGCGGCGCGGCGGCCGCTTGTGCTCGAGCAGCTCGCGGCCGACGATCAGGCTGATCAGCCGCTGCCGGTCGATCCCCGTGACCGTACCGGCCTCGACGAAGGCGCCGTCGCGGAACACCGTGTACTGATCGGCCACCGTGAAGATGTCGGTGAGCCGATGCGACACGTAGACGATGCCGATTCCATGCGTCTGCAGCCCACGGATCGCCTCGAACAGGATGTCGGACTCACGTTCGCCGATCGCCGAGGTCGGCTCATCCATGATCAGGATGTCGCCGTTTCTGCTGATCGCTTTGGCTATCTCGACCAGCTGGATCTTCGCGAGCGACAGCGATCCGAGCCGCGTTCCCGGGGGAATGTCGAAGCGGAGCCGCTCGAACAGTTCGGCGGTGTCGTCCAGCATGCGCCGCCGGTCGACGAACATGCCGCCGCGGCGCGGCTCGCGTCCGGCATAGACGTTTTCCGCGACCGTCATGTCCAGCAGCGGGCTGAGCTCCTGGGTGATGATTGCGATGCCGTCGTCCAGCGCCTCGGCCGGCGACGCGTAGCGAACGTGCCGGCCCTTGCACGTGATCGTGCCAGCATCGGGCTGGATGATGCCCATGAGGATCTTGAGGAAGGTCGACTTGCCCGCACCATTCCCGCCGCAGAGCGCATGCACGCTGCCACGGGCGAGCTCAATCCGGCCGTTCTTCAGCGCATGGACACCGCCGAACGACTTGCGGATGTCGGTCGCGCTGAGCAGCGGCCCGGCGGAGCCGCGGCGTGCACCCTCCTCTCCCCCGACGACGATGGGCGACGCGGCAGAACTGATCTCCAACGACGGTAGCGACATGCGCTTCTCCCCGCGTTCGCCGCGACGACGCGACCGGCTTCAAAGGCCCACCACCTCACCAGCGCTGGTGCACGGGCGCCTTCGCGTAACGCTCGTAGATGCCGACGATCTTTTCCATCGTCTCGGGCGCCAGCGGCGGCATGCCGGCGGCCGCCGCGTTCTCCTTCGACTGCTGCTCATTCTTCGCGCCGGGGATGACAACCGTCACCGCGTCGTGCTGCAGGATCCAGCGAAGCGCGAACTGCGCCATGGTGTAACCTGAAGGAACCAGAGGACGGAGTTCCTCCACCGCGGCGAGGCCCGCCTCGTAGGGAAGGCCGGCGAAGGTTTCGCCGACGTCGAACGCTTCGCCGTGCCGGTTGAAGTTTCGGTGATCGGACGACTCGAATTGACTGTCCGGTCGGAACTTCCCCGAGAGCATGCCGCTCGCAAGCGGGACTCGCGCGAAGATCGCGACCTCGCGCTGCTTCGCCAGGCCGAAGAACATGTCGATGGGCCGCTGACGGAAGATGTTGAAGATGATCTGCACGCTGGCGACGTTCGGGAATTCGATCGCCTTGAGCGCTTCCTCCACCTTTTCGACGCTGACGCCGTAGTGCTTGATCTTGCCGTCGGCGACGAGCCGGTCGAGATCCTCGAACACCTGGGGCTCGTAGTAGAGCGCGGTCGGCGGACAGTGGAGCTGCACCAGATCCAGCGTGTCGACGGCGAGATTGCGAAGGCTGCGCTCGACCCAGCCCGTCATGTTGGCGAGGGTGTAGCCTGCGACGTCCTGGGCCGGCAGTCGACGGCCGAGCTTGGTGGCAACGAACGGGCGCGCGCCACCGCGCTCCTTCAGGACGCTGGCGATCAGCCGTTCGGAACGACCGTCTCCGTAGACGTCGGCGGTGTCGATGAAGGTGATTCCGCTGTCGAGCGCCGCGTGGAGCGCCGCAGTCGAGTCGCGATCGTCGACTGCGCCCCAGTCCGCTCCAAGCGCCCACGTGCCGATGCCGATCTCGGACACGTCCAAGCCGATCCTGCCCAATTTTCTTTTTTCCATGGCGTTCTCACCCTCCTCTGGATTCGCCCCTGCTTCGCGCGGGCCGAATCATGTCGTCCGGACACGGACCGCTCGGTCGCGGGGACGACGCTCGATTTGTCGGTCGACCGTTTGGCGCTTCGCAGTCAGATCGTTTTCAGCATCCCACCGTCAACGAAGTACGTTGATCCAACCGTGTAGCTCGCGCAGTCGGAGCAGAGAAACACAAACGTGCTCGCCACCTCTGCGGGAGAAGCGAAGCGCTTGACCGGCGCGTGCTCGCGGGCAACGCTGTCGAGATATCCCTGCCAGTCCCCGCCAGTGTCGGCCGTCAGCTGCTTGGCGGTCTTGATCCAGTCGGGCGTCAGGACGAGGCCGGGATTGATGCAATTGACCCGTATGTTGTGTTCGACAAGTTCCGTCGACAGCGTCTTGGAGAACATCACCAGCGCCGCTTTGGTCACGTTGTAGATCGGTTCATACCAGAGCGGCTGCGACGCGCAGATCGAAGCGTTGTGCAAGATCACGCCGCCGCCGCGGGCTCGCATGCCTGGAGCCAGTCCACGCGCCAGGCGCACCGCGGACATGACGTGCAGCTCCCAGTATGACTGCCATTTCTGATCCGGTGCTTCCAGGATCGTTTCGTTGCTGCCGGCACCGGCGTTGTTGATGAGGATGTCGATCCCGCCATGCAGCGCCGCCACCTGATCGATCAGCGCTTGCGCCCCCTCGGCGGTTGCGAGGTCACAACCGACCGCGTCGGCCCTGACGCCGTATCGATGAGCGATGCGCTCCGCTTCGCTCTGAGCGCGTTCGAGGCCCCGAGCTACGAGGACGACGTGCGATCCTTCCGCAGCCAGACCCTCAGCAACTGCCAAGCCGATGCCGACGCTTCCGCCGGTGATGACGGCCACCTTGCCGCCGAGCCCCAGTTCCATCAACGATCCTCCCAGACCGTACGCACGCCGTTTGACTAGCTATGCATTAAGCGCAGGCTGCGCGCTGGTCGACCGGAGTGTCAAGCGGTTTCCCGGGACTTGTGCCGATTGCACGGGTCGCGTTCAAGCAGGTCTCGAGTAAGATGTTCAGTTCCCGATCCGGATGCCGCATGTCCCTGCCCAAGCGCTACGCTTCCTCGACCGATGTCGCCCGCCTCGCCGGTGTCTCTCAGTCGGCGGTCTCGCGGAGCTTCAAGCCGGGCGGCAGCGTGTCTGCCGAGATGCGGCGCAAGATCGAGGCTGCGGCTGAAGCGCTCGACTACAAGCCGAGCCTCATCCCTCGGATCATGCTGACGGAGCGGTCGGGCCTCGTCGCCGTGATCATCGGCCGATTGGACAACCCTCTCTACGCGACGATACTGGAGAAGTTCACGATCGGGCTGGAATCCCTGGGCTACCAGCCGGTCGTGGTCGCAGCCGACAGCGGATACAAACTCGATGATGCGATTCAGCGCCTCGCTAGCTATCGCGTCGATGCGGTCCTCAGTCCGTTGGCGATCCTGTCGGCAGAAGCTCATCGCTCGCTTGCCCGGTTGAGGATCCCCGTGGTCTCGTTCAACACCAGGATCGGCAGCGACTGCGAGTCGACGATCAGCTGCGACAATCATGGGGCGGGGCGCGCCATCGTCGACGTCTTCGTCGAGGCGGGGTGTCAACGGCTCGGCTTTGTCTGCGGACCCGCCGACAGCCCGGCGGCGGACGAGCGGCTCGCGGGT
This sequence comes from uncultured Acetobacteraceae bacterium, assembly GCA_964247685.1. GTDB lineage: Bacteria > Pseudomonadota > Alphaproteobacteria > Acetobacterales > Acetobacteraceae > CAXTPV01. The sequence goes on along the minus strand of CAXTVZ010000193.1, from coordinate 311 downwards.
TTTCTGGAGCGCGCGAAGGAACTTCGGTTGCGGGCGCCAAGGATCGCAAGCGGCGACTTCCGTTATGAGGGAGGTCTCGCGGCAGCGCGCGAACTCCTGCGAGGGAAAGTCACTCCCGACGCGATCTTCTGCGCCAACGATCTCCTGGCACTCGGCGTGATTGATGCCGCCCGCAAGGAGTTCGGTCTCTGCGTTCCTGAAACGTTGAAGGTGGCCGGCTTTGACGATATCCCGGCGGCGTCGTGGAAGGCCTACGAGCTCACCACGTTCGTGCAGGACGCTGAGTCGATGACAACACACGCGCTCGCGGT
>CAXTVZ010000192.1:0-6628 GCA_964247685.1 uncultured Acetobacteraceae bacterium | reverse complement strand
GCGCGGGATCAACGGGCAGTCCGCGGAGCACCGCCGGGTCGTCCGCCAGGAGCTGAGCGCGCCTCTGGTCGCGAACCTCGAGACCTGGATGCGCGAGCAACGTCCGAAGCTCTCGCGGGGCACCGATCTCGCCCGCGCGATGGACTACATGCTCAAGCGCTGGGCGTCGTTCACCGGATGCATACCCTGTGCGCCCGCACTGTCGGACATGTCCGCCGTGGTCAGGTTGACCATCAGCAACCGACCGTCGGTGTCGACAGCGATGTGGCGCTTACGCCCGACGATCTTCTTGTTTGCGTCATAGCCGCGGGTTTTGGCATGCGGTGCTTTGACGGTCTGGCTATCGAGCACGCCACCGGCCGGGCTGGCCTCGCGTCCATCCCCCGCCCTGTCGAGCATCAGCGACACGTCGTGGATGGTCTGGAACAGCATGCGGCGCACGAAGCGCCGAAACCACCAGTAGACGGTCTGCCAGGGACCGAAATCGGTCGGCAGCATCCGCCACCCGCCACCGCTGCGCGCCATGTAGCGGATCGCGTTCGGCATCTCGCGCAGGTCCACGCTGACCTTGCGCCCGCGCCCCGGCGGCTCAGGCAGAAATGGCAGGATCCGCTGCCACTCCTCGTCCGTCAGGTCGCTCGGATACCGCTTCGTCTTGCGGGCAATCTCGGCCATTCGGCCACGGCTCTCTGGTGTCCACATCCGGAGCTTGAATCACCCCAACCCAAGCCGCCACAACCATTTTCAAACGGTCTCTGAGCACCAAGCACTGAGCGTAAGAAACGCCGCTTCGGAGGAGCACCCTGGCTGTCCCGCGGATTTCGGCGCAGCTGATGCTCGATTGGTTGATGGTCCGATGAGCGGATCTCGAGGGTTCCTGTTGATCAGGGCGCGGATCGGACGACGGGGTCAAACATCATCATAGGGTCCGGCGGCTGATGCGGACTGTCGGGATTGCCGAGATTGCCGTCGATGGTCACGTGATGTCCGATCTGCGCCATGAGCGCCGGGTTGCCGGCCTTTGTCGTCGTTGGAAGCGAGACATCCGTGCCCTCCGCGAGGACGAGGATGCGTCCCAGGAAGCAGACTGGGCGATCGAGGTGCAGGCGGGGATAGTCGTAGGCCGGCTGGTTGGTGTCCGGGTTCGCGTCCTGATGGTGGAGCTCGATCCGGCCAGTCAGCGTCACGCGGGCCTCGTCGGCGATGCAACCCGGCGGGCGCCTGACGAAGTCGATGTTCGGCGCATACCAGGTGGTGAGGCCACGCGAACCCTCCTGGATGGTCACGATCGTGGTGTTGTGGCGGCGCGTGACGACATCGACAATAGCACCCATGCTGGGGATGCAGGCGGCAGCTTCGGCCTGCTGAGCCGGCGTGGCGTGGGGCTGATCGGCGCGACTCCTGCCGTCGGGCAGGGTGAGATCGGCGAGAGCTTTCGGGTCGCGACACATGAGGCCGTCCGGTTTGCCGATCAGTTGCTCGGCGCGGGACGGATGCGCCGTCAAAGCGAAGACCACTACGGCACGATGGACGACGCGCACGATCGGACTGCCCGCTGGCGGCGTCGAGGACTTCCCTGTTTGCAACACGAGGGTCGTCCTGCGTGACGAACCCGAGGCGTGATGCGGAAGCCGAGCTGATCCGCGGACGATCCGCATGCCAGCCAGACAGGCCGACGGCGCGCGTCGAATATAGCGCGACTGCCAAGCCGCACTTCGGCGCGGGCGACGTTGCCCGAGGGTCAGAAACCAGCAAACCAGCGGCAGAAGCCGGTGTTCAGCACCAAACATCATGAACCCTCCCCGAGAATACGGACCACGAGCTGTAATCAGCACCACCACCGCCGCTTGCGGGCGTGCTTGCCCGCGCGTTCGTCCGCGGCCAGGCCTGTGTCCGCTACACCGGAGAGGCTCCAGGAGATGCTGCCCGCCGGAGGCCTGGGACGCCTCACGCAATGCGGCGACGCCTTTCCTGACATCGTGCGGCGAGCAGCGACGCGGGCGCGAGACAGAGGAACAGGGCGCCGGGCGCAGGCGTGACGGCGATCGCGGCCGCGTCCCGAAGCGCGTCGGCCATGGACGCGTTCTCGGCAGCGAGGCCGGGAGGGGGCGGCGACATTTCGCCCATCGCGGCAAGCGCCTGGCTCGCCTGCCGGACTTCCGTCACGACTGGACCACCGACGAACGCCCAGAGCGTAGCGCCGGCCAGGAGGACGAGCGCCGCACCGTCGAGAATATTGGCGAAGCGCGCGAGCGAAGGCGCGAAGCGCGCTGCTGCGGCGATCATGAAGGCGATCGCCACAAACCACGCGACGACGCCCGACAGATCGGAACCCGTCTCGCCGACAGCGCCAACGCTCCCTCTCGAGATGTCGACGATGGGCAGGACCACCGCGAGCACCGCACCGACCGCCGCGATGACCGCGAGCCGCGACGCTGAGCCGGTGAGATGTCCAATCGTCTCGCCCACCGAAGCTTGCCTGATCCTGGACATTGCGTGGTCTCCCGGAGCGACGGCAGAGGACGATCGAGGCGAGCTATTCGAACAGGTTTGCGAACGAGGAGGCGAGGTGTTGCATCAGCGTCGGCACCGCCTCGCTCATCTGCAGGTTCACCTTGTCGGCGTAGGCGATGTCGCGGACGTTGTACTTCTTGAAATCCGACGTCTCGTCGACCGACTGGTATCGATCGGTATCGTTGTTGGTCGTAGCGGACGACGCGCCGAACGTTTCGGGCGTCGCCTCGGTCACGGCGGCAGCGTAGCTGGCGTTGTGGTGGCCGTGGTGCGTACGGGTCGACTGATAGACCTTCGCACCATGAAGCGGCCGCTCCGAGAGCTGGATGTCGACGGTCACCGCATAGGTGACGTCCTGGTAGGCATAGTTCACCAGCGCGGATGCTGCGAGAACTCCCAGCCCGACCCCGAGCCCGGCGCCCGAGCTGCCGGTGAACCCACCAGTCAGCGCGCCTGCCGCCGCGCCCGCGAGCAGCGGCTGCCCAAAGCTTGCCGAGACAAGGCCGTTCACGTCCTGCGGCTTGATCTTGCCAGCCTGGAGCACATTCGCCTGGAGCATGTAGTGGGCGGCCTCGGGGTCGGCGACCACGGTGTATCCCCGCGACGACAGGGCGGCCGCGAGGGCTTGGCGAAAGTCGATGTCCGGATAGTCCGACGTGTTCCGGACGCCGAGATAGACGGTCCGCGCCGACGGCGGGACGGGATCGAGGAACACGGTTTCCGACATGTGGGTATGGACGTCGAGCGCGCCGTGGTTGGCGAGAGCGTCGACGCCTTCGCACGAGCAAAGAAGCAGTAGCAGGAGGACTGGCACGAAAAGGAGCCGACGGCAGGAAGCAGGTGGCATGGCGGTGGCCTCGTTCGGTGGGCCGGCGGCTGTTGCGTGCTCCGGCCCGGCCAGTGCTGAACGGCCCGCTTACGAAACGCTATTCAAGTGATTCTCAATCCGCCAAGTCTCTGGCACTGCTCATTTCCCGGCCGACTTCAAGGAATTCTTAACCACCGACTCCTCGACCAGCCGCGACGTCCAGCCGGCCAGAAAACGATCTGCGCCTGGCATCCGGAACACCTTCTCGGGCGTACGAAGCCAGCTGCGCGCCGTCGCCACGTCGCCCCCGCTCAGTGCCTCGTCGGCACGCGCGAGATCGATCGTCGCCGCCGTGTCGGCATGATCCGACGCCCGATCGGCAATCGCCGGATCGACGGAGTCGAACAGTGCGTCGGCTGCGGAGAACTGCTTGTCTTGAGCAAGGCAGACGCCGGTCTGGAGGGCCACGATCTCGCCGGCGGGGCTCGTTGAGCCGAACAATCCGCGCATACTCGAGAGCGCCGTTCGCAGCCGGGCCACGCCGCCTGTCAGATCGCCGTTCCGGCACGCCGCCGTTCCGCCATTGATGAGCGCGACCATCGCCATGTAGGCGTGCGGCCCCTGCGCTGCCACGATCACGCGGTATACATCGTCTTCGTCGCGGACGCCGGCAGCATACTGACCGAGCTGGATCTCGGCACTGGCCTGCTCCAGCATGCACACCGTGGTCTCGTGCGAGGCCGGACCGAAAGTGCCTGCGACATCCGGACAGAGGCCGGCCCCGAGCGAGGCCGCGGCGGCAAAGTCGCCTGCCGCGGCAAGCAACCGGAGGCGGTCGATCTCGACGAGCAGGGTTTCCGGCGATGTCGGGCCGTCGAGCGCGCGCACCTCGATCCGCAGGCGCCCGATCAGCCTGCCCGCCGACGTGAGGTCTCGGCCGCGTATGTCGGCGACCGCCTCCCGTTCCCGGAATACCAGGCGGGTGCCCGCATCGAACGTCGCTGGCAGCGCTTCAGCGCGCGCCGAAGCGTCGCGGATCAGGCGCAGTGCGCCCGCGGGATCGCCGTCGACAAGCGCGAGCGATGCGCGCGTCACCGTCGCCCAGACGAGCATCTCCGCCTGACGCGGCCCGGGACGGGCGATCGCTGCCGCCGTCTCTGCAAGAAGCGCACGCGCTCGGGAGCGCGCTTCTTCGCCGGTCGACACGGCTTCCATCGAGGCCCAGCGAAGCCGGAGCACGGTCGCGTCGTCGGACAAGGGGCCTTCCGCCGCCTGATAGGCTGCGATCGCGCGCGCGTAGGCATCGCGCGCGGGGTCGAGGGCGCTGCGACCGTCGAAGGCGAACGCCATTGCGCGATAGAGCGAGGCGGCGACCAGCGGCTCGGTGCGCAGCCTGAGACCGATCGCCGGTTCGGCGTTCCGGACCGCCTCCATCAGCGTCTCGTCAACCTTGCCGGACCGGAGCGGGTTGCCGCGTCCAAGGAGATCGTCCGTCAGGAACGCGTCGACCGCCTCCGTGATGCGGACCTGCCGCCGCGCCATGTCGCGCTCGCGGACGGCGCGCACGTTAAGCGCCGCCGTGCCGAACAAGCCTAGGACAAGGGCGATCACGGCCCCTACGGCCCATGGGCGGCGGACACGGGCTCGCTCGGCTCGGAGTGCCAGAACGCGCGCCGTCTCGCTTTCGACGACGGCGCGCCGTCGCTCCTCGCGACGTCGCTCCAAGTGCTCCAGCCGTTCCGCGAGGAGCGCCGCCGACGCGACACGACGGGACGGATCACCGGCGGTGGCGGCAGCGATGTCGCCGGCGAGTACCGGGTCGACGACATCCGCCTCCCAGCCATTGGCCAGTGGTCGACGATAGTCGCCGATTGCAGCCTGGTAGAGCACGACGCCGAGCGCGTAGAGGTCGGCCGCGATGGTCGGCGGCGAGCCTGCGGCGAGTTCCGGCGCCATGTGGACGTTGGGCAGGCACCTTCCCGGGCGCCCGAAGCCGGCAAGGCACCCGACACCCTCGCAGTCGCCGTCCGGCACGAGGATCGTCCGTGGCGACACGCCGCCATGGATAACGCCAATGCTGTGCGCCGCCTCGAGCGCGCGGGCGACTGTCGCGACCGTGGCGATCCGCGCGGCTTCCAGCCGTTCGTCGGAACGCAGAGTCGCCAGACTAGGTCCGCGATATGGAGTCATCAGCGAAAACGGCCGGCCGGCGAAATCGTGGTCGCAGGCATGGACCAGGTTGGGCTGGCTGCCGAGCTGGGACAGCGCTTCGGCGGCGCTCCACTCCGCCTTCAGGCGATCGAGCGCGTGGGCGGTCTCGGCGATGCGAACCACCAGCCGCTCGTGCGGGCTCAGACCCGTGGCGAGCCAGACCTTGTCGCTGCCGCCGAGCGGACGCTCAAGGCGCCATTCCGGTCGTCCCGGAACCGGTTCGCCGGCCCGGAGCGCGGCGCCGATCCGGGCGAGGGGCGGCGCCGCTGAGATCGCGACGGGAACGCCGATCCGGTAGCCGACGCGCGGCACGGATGCGATGATCGTCCGGTCGTCGTCGTCGAGCGCCGCGCGGAGCTTCGAGATCGCGGTGGGCACCGAGCCGTCCGCCACGTTGACGGACCAGACAGCACGGAGCAGTTCCGCCTTGGTCGCGACCTCGCCCGCGCGGAGCAGGAGCTCGACCAGTAGCGCGAGCGGCTTCGCCTCGAGCGGTCGTACCGTCCCGTCGACGCGGAGCTCGTGCCGGCCCTCGTCGAGCGACGCGGCCCCGAAGCGCCAGAGCCGAGCCGAGATCAGGTCCAGTCGTTCGGGGTCGGCGAACGTCATGCGTGCGACCGTCAGTGATGCCGGCGGTTATCGAAGCTTGCTGCCGGCCACACGCGCAATGGTAAATCGACGTGCAGGCGACGATCGGACGGAATGCGCGGCCAACTCGGCGCTGCAGAAGGCCGCGAAGCTAACGTCCGCATCCCAGCACCGAAGTAGGACATCATCGACGCTATGTTCCTTTCCCTGGCAGGATGCCGTGAGCAGGAGTCCACCGCGTTTTCTCCTGGAGGGCACCTCAAGGCAAACGGCGTCAACGCGTAGCCCGCCGAGCTGTGCTTTGGCTCCGTTCTGCACCGGTGAGCGTCGTCTCGCCGCCGATCGTTGCATCGAGCGACAACGGCAGGGCTCGAACGGCTCATCGGACTGCCTCAGCTTGACATCCCGACAGCAACACCCACCCGATCCGACCGCGGCTGGTTGGCATAATGCGGGTTATGAACGCCGCGTGTTGTAGCCGCAAAGCTAAAGTGTCCGCTCTGAGCG
>CAXTVZ010000191.1:3869-6656 GCA_964247685.1 uncultured Acetobacteraceae bacterium | reverse complement strand
GACGGAGCGAAGCTCCTGGCGGCCGGCTCCGCGGTGGTGCAGGAGGATGCGCAAGTCCGCGCTGCCAGCGCGGCGATCCGGTCGGGCTGGTGTTCAACCCGGCGCAACGCCGTCCCTGAAAGTCCGCCCCATGAAGACAGTCGCCACACTCGGCCTCGCCGCCCTCGTCATCGCCTCCGGCGCGGCACGCGCGGTCGAACCGGCGCTCGACCGCGCGATCCACGCGCCCACCCGCACGCCGAAGATGATCGCGCGCGACGGCGCCCGCCATCCCGGCGAGGAGCTGAGCTTCTTCGGGATCACGCCCCGCTCGACCGTGGTCGAGATCTGGCCCGGCGGCGGCTACTGGACGCAGATCCTCGCCCCCTACCTGCACGACCACGGCACCTACATCCTCGCGATGGGCGTGCCGGACGGCGACCACACCGAGAGCGCGTTCGCGCTCAGTCCGAAATTCCAGGCGATGCTGGCGGCCCATCCCGAGATCTACGACCACGCGCGCTTCACCGAGTTCGGCGCGCATTACCCCGACCTGGCGCCTCCCGGGAGTGCCGACCTGGTGCTGACCTTCCGCAACCTGCACAACTGGATGGGAGAGGGCGACGCGCCGGAGATGCTGGCCGCGATCCACCGCGCGCTGAAGCCCGGCGGCATCCTCGGCATCGAGGACCATCGGGCCAACACGAAGACCGCGCAGGATCCGAAGGCGGAGAACGGCTATGTCCGGCAGGACTATGCCACCGCCCTGATCGAGCGGGCCGGGTTCACGCTGGTGGGCAGCTCCGAGATCGATGCGAACCCGCGCGATACGGCGGACTATCCGAAGGGCGTCTGGACGCTGCCGCCGGCCTACGCCAACGGGGCGGTCGACCACGACAGATACGCGGCGATCGGGGAGGCGGACAATTTCGTGCTGCGCTTCCGCAAGCGATAGCGGGACGAAGCTGCGGCGCGGGCCGGTGAAGCGTGGGCCCGATCACCAGCCAACAAGCGGATTTCAAAGGCGAGCCTTTGATGGGGTTCAAGGGGCAAAGCCCCTTGGCCTTCCTTCACGCTCCACCGTCCGCCACCTCGTCCAGGAACGCAGCCTCCTCGTCCTCGAAATCGGCCGCCATCCCCGCATCAAGTCCGAAACGCGCAGCGATGTCGGGTGCGTAGCGCAGCAGATCCGGTCGCAGGCGCATCAGCGCGAGATCCTTCACCTTGCTCTCCAGCATCACGTCGAAGCTGAGCCCGGCAGCGATGCGCATGAAGGCGATGAACTCGAACGGGTTCGCAAAATCGGCATGTCCGGTCCAGACCGGTGCCACGTTCACGGTCGCGGGCTTGCCCGTCTTGCGGTCGCGCCGCTTGAGCGTGCGCATGCCGGTGTTGGGCGAGGAGAAATGCACCTTCGGGCGCACGCCGTCGGGCCAGGTCGCGAGGATGCATTCGAGCGTCGCGCGCATGTCCAGTGCTTCGGGGTTCAGGCACCAGAAATGCTGGTGGTCGAAGATCAGCCGCACGCCGGTGTGTTCGTGGATGTGCAGGATGTCGGCGGCCGAGAAGCGGAGGTCGTCGTGCTCGAGCACGAGGCGGCGGCGCACCGGTTCGGGTAGGCGGTGCCAGGTCTCGATCCAGCGCGCGCGGCTCGCCGGGATGTTGCCATAGGTGCCGCCGACATGGATCACCAGCACCGCCTCGGGGCCGAGCTGCATGCGGTCGAGCATCTCCGCCTGGGAGACGAGATCGTGGACGCTGCGGTCGACGAGGGCGGCGTCGGGGCTGTTCAGCACCACGTATTGCGAGGGATGGAACGACAGGCGGATGTCGAGCGCGCGCGCCTTCCGGCCGATCGCGCGGAGCTCGGCGTCGCTCTCGGCCACCATGTCGTGGAATTGCGGCATGTCCGGGTGGGTGGCGTAGGGCGCGATGTCGGACGACATCCGGTACATCCGGAGGCCGTGGCGGTGGCAATGGTCCAGGATCGCGTCGACATATTCGAGCGACAGCTTCAGGTGCGGGCTGCTCTGCCAGCGCCGGGTGTCGTTGCTCTTGAGGTCGGTCCGCGCCATCACCTTGACCGGGAAGCCGAGCCTCAGATCGTTCGCCGCCACGCCTGCACCTCCATCGTATCGCGCGTGAACGAATCGGGACGTCATGCGCTCACATCTTTGACGGGAAAATGAGGCGGGCGGGCGCCATGGCGCGGAATGAGAAGCTGGCGCGCTACCAGGAGAAGCGGGATTTCGGCCGGACGGCCGAGCCGAGCGGGGACGAGGTCCTGGCCGCGGCGGGGGCGCGGCGTTTCGTGATCCAGAAGCATGATGCGACCAGGCTGCACTACGACCTGCGGCTGGAGCTCGACGGCGTTTTCAAGTCCTGGGCGGTGACCAAGGGCCCCTCGCTCGATCCGGGCGAGAAGCGCCTCGCCGTCGAGGTCGAGGACCATCCGCTGCTCTACGGCGATTTCGAGGGCACGATCCCGGCCGGCCAGTATGGCGGCGGCACCGTGCAGCTGTGGGATCGCGGCACCTGGACGCCGGAGGGGAACGCCACGCCGGAAGAGGCGCTGGCGAAGGGCGACTTCAAGTTCACGCTCGCGGGCGAGCGGCTGCACGGCTCCTGGGTGCTGGTGCGGATGAAGTGGGACCGCAAAGGCGGCGGCGGCGGCAGTTCCGGGGGCAAGCGCACCAACTGGCTGCTGATCAAGCATCGCGATGAGTGGGCGCGCGAGGGCGAGGATGCGCATCTGACGGAGGACCGCTCGGTCGCCTCGGGGCGCAGCATGGCCGCGATCGCGGCGGG
>CAXTVZ010000191.1:0-3769 GCA_964247685.1 uncultured Acetobacteraceae bacterium | reverse complement strand
CAAGCCGTTCATGGGGACGGCCGCGCCGGCTTCCGACGCGGTGTGGCAGAGCGGCACGCCCGAGACGCATGGCCCGGGGCCGGCGGCGGCGAAGGTCACGGTCCGGAAAACGGCGCCCCCGAAGGCTGGGCCCCCGAAGGCTGGGTCCCCGAAGGCTGGGTCCCCGAAGGCTGGGTCCCCGAAGGCTGCGTCCCCGAAGGTGGCGTCCCCGAAGGCTGCGCCCCCGAAGGCCGCAACCCCGGAGGCCGCGCTGCCGGCCGCGTCGCTCCCGTCCTTCGTCAAGCCGCAGCTCTGCCAGAGCGTCGAGCGGCCGCCCGCGGGCGCCGGTTGGGCGCATGAGGTGAAGTTCGACGGCTATCGCGTGCAGCTCCGCGTCGAAGGCGGCGCCGCCACGCTGCGCACGCGAAGCGGGCTCGACTGGACCGCACGTTTTCCCGAAATCGCGCGCGACGCGGGCCGGCTTCCCGACCTGCTGCTCGACGGCGAGATCGTCGCACTCGACCATGACGGCGCGCCCGATTTCGCGGCGTTGCAGGCGGCGCTGAGCGAGAAAAAGACCGAGCGGCTGGTGCTGTTCGCGTTCGACCTCCTGTTCGCCGACGGCCGCGACCTCCGCCAGGCGACGCTCGCCGAGCGCAAGCAGAGCCTCGAGCGCCTGCTGGCCGCGGAAAAGACCGGCAAGCTGCTGCGCTATGTCGAGCATTTCACCACCGGCGGCGAGGCGGTGCTGCGTTCGGCCTGTCGCATGTCGCTCGAGGGGATCGTCTCGAAGAGGCTCGACGCGCCCTACGTGTCCGGCCGCAGCGACGGCTGGACCAAGGCGAAGTGCCGCGCCGGCCACGAGGTGGTGATTGGCGGTTGGGCGACCACCGGTTCCGAGTTCCGCTCGTTGCTGGTGGGCGTCCATCGCGGTCCGCATTTCGTCTATCTCGGCCGCGTCGGCACCGGCTACGGGGCGGCCAAGGTGCGCACGCTGCTGCCGGCGTTGCAGGCGGTGGAGACGAAGAGCTCGCCGTTCACCGGTGAGAATGCGCCGGGCCGCAAGCTGGCCGGCGTGCACTGGACGCGTCCCGAGGTGGTGGCCGAGATCGAGTTTGGCGGCTGGACCGGCGACGGCATGGTGCGCCAGGCCGCGTTCAAGGGCCTGCGCGAGGACAAGCCGGCGGCCGAGGTCGAGGCGGAAACCCCCGCACCCCCCGACACCGCGATGGCCACGCCCCGGCCTGCGCCGAAAGCCCCGTCCAGCAGCGGAACGAAGCCGACCGTGATGGGGGTCGTGCTCAGCCACCCCGACAAGCCCCTCTGGCCGGATGACGGGCGTGGCCGCCCCGTAACCAAGCTCGACCTCGCGCAGTATTTCGAGGCGGTGGGCGCGGCGCTGATGCCGCATATCAAAGGTCGCCCCTGCTCGATCGTGCGGGCGCCGGACGGGATCGGCGGCGAGCGCTTCTTCCAGCGCCATGCGGGCCAGGGGACCTCGAACTTGCTCGAGCTCGTGACCGTGTCGGGCGACCGCAAGCCCTATGTCGCGATCGACCGCGTGGAGGGTCTCGCCGCCATTGCCCAGGTGGCGGGGCTGGAGCTGCATCCGTGGAACTGCGCGCCGGACGCGCCCGACATTCCCGGGCGCCTGGTGTTCGACCTCGATCCCGGCCCGGACGTGTCGTTCGCCACCGTGGTGGAGGCTGCCCTCGAGCTCCGCACCCGGATCGAGGCGCTCGGCCTGGTGGCGTTCCCGAAAACCACCGGTGGCAAGGGCCTGCACGTGGTGACGCCGCTCGCGGTCTCGGGCGGGGGCAAGCAGGTTTCCTGGCCCGCGGCCAAGGAGTTCGCGCGCGCGGTCTGCGCGCGCCTGGCGGCCGACGCGCCCGACCGTTTCGTGATCAACATGGCCAAGCGCGTGCGCGACGGGCGGATCTTCCTCGACTATCTGCGCAACGACCGCATGGCGACCGCGGTCGCCCCCTTTTCGCCGCGTGCCCGTCCTGGCGCCACGGTCTCGATGCCGCTGACCTGGGCGCAGGTGACGCCCAGGCTCGATCCGGCGCGCTACACGATTCGCACCGTGCCGGGGCTGCTCGCCAAGAGCGCCGCATGGGAAGGCTACGACGATGCCGGGCGATCACTCGCCGAGGCGATCGCGCGTCTGGGCAAGGCGCTGGGCCGGGGAAAGCTTGCGGCGTGAGCAGCCGGTCGCGACGCCCCACGGCGTCCTGGCGGCGGAACGCTCTCATCCTTCCTTAACCCTGCGGGACCATCCTCCATGCGCAGGGATGGAAAAACCGCTATGGCGCGCGAGATCAGATTTATCGTTCTGGAGTCGGATGATCTCCTCTTCCTGCTCCGCGATCTCGCGGCGGAGAAGGGCTCGTTCACCCCGTCGCACCGGCAGAGCGTCGTGGTCTCCCAGGATTCCGGCGGCCGCCCCGTCGCGACCATGATCGAGCGTATGGCGGATGGCAGCGAATGCGTCCTGATCCGCCAGGAGGGACGCGAGCTCGCCGGGCTGCTGATCCGCTTCTGCCGCCTGCGCCACATCCCGCTGCCCAAGATCGGCATCAAGCGTCCGGATCTGGTGGAGGGCAACGTGGCGCTGGTGATCGAGCTCAAGATCGCGAGTCAGCAGTCCCGCTCGCTCGCGCAGGAGGCGGCATCGCGCCCGGGCAGCCGCCCCATGGTGTTCGCCGCGCGCTAGGACGCGGCGGGCGCTCACCACGAGAGGAGCGGCCTGCGCCGCAGCCACGTGTCCGCGGTGAGCGGGTGACCACGAAGCAAGCGACGTAGGCGCGCACGAGAACTCGCCGCCAGGGACGCCTGCGAGTTCGGGGACCCGCCCGGCATGGAAGCGGGCCAGGCGCGGGATGCGGAGGCGGGCACGCGGATTGCCATGGAAGGAAATGTCACCCTTCTTCAGGTCCCCGCTCATGAGATCTCACCGCTTGTTGGCGCTTTCGCTGTGCATGATGGCCTGTTCGGCCAACGCCGCGGATCGAGCGTGGACGCTCCCGGGTGCGGCGTTCCGGATCAGCGCGCCGTGTGCCGCCCTCGTCACGATCACGCCGGCGCGCGCCGCGAGCAACAGCGTGTCGGTCGCAGCCCACGCCGCCCATCTGGAAGAGCTCGCCCGCCTCGTGTTCGAGCCCGCGGACGCCGGCACGAGCCTGCATCCCGTTGTGCCAGGATCGAGCTGCTGGCAGCCGGCAGCCGCGCTCTCCTGGACACCTACCCTCACGGTCGTCGTGGAGGTTCCTCCAGGCGCCGCGCTGTCGATCGACGATGCGGGGCAGGCCGCCTACCGGATCGGGGCGGTCGGCGGTTCGCTCGCCGTCGATCTCACCGGCCACTCGACGCTCGAGGACGCGTCCGCCACGGCCACCTCGCTGGACCTGTCGGGCGCCACGCGCCTCACGCTCCACCATGTGGCGGGACGCGTCACCGTCGATGCCGCCGGTGATAGCGGCGTCATGGTCGACGAGATCGAGGCGCCGACGCTGTCGCTGGACCTCTCCGGTCTGTATCATGTCGCGATCGGAACGGGAGCGATCGGCGCGCTCTCGGTGGATGCGAGCGGCGCCGGCGACGTGGCGATCGGCGGCACCACGGGCTCGGCGAAGGTGTCGCTGTCGGGCGACGCGCATGTGCGGATCGCGACGCTTACGGGACCGATCGAGCGGGATGTCAGCGGTGTGGCGACGGTCGAGACTGGGCCGTGACGTGAAGAAGGCCAGGGGCTCTGCCCCTGGACCCCGTTAAGGGCGGAGCCCTTAAA
>CAXTVZ010000190.1:2379-6671 GCA_964247685.1 uncultured Acetobacteraceae bacterium | reverse complement strand
AGCGCCGTGTGCGAGAACGCCTGCGGAAAGTTCCCCACCATCCGTCCCGCCACCGGATCGTACTCCTCCGACAGCAGCCCCAAATCGTTCCGCAGCCCGAGCAATTTGTCGAGCAGCGCGCGCGCCTCGTCGCGGCGGCCCTGCAGCGTGTAGGCGTCGGCCAGCCAGAACGAGCAGGCCAGGAACGCGCCCTCGCGTCCGTGCAGCCCGTCCGCCACCTGGTCGGTGTTGTAGCGAAGCACGAAGCCGTCACGCAGCAGCTCGCGCTCGACCGCCGCGATCGTGCCGGCGATGCGCGGGTCGTCGGCGGGAAGGAATCCGATCGCCGGCAGCAGCAGCAGACTCGCGTCGAGCACGTCGCTCTCGTAGCTCTGCTTGAAGCTGTTCTTCTCGGTGGAGAACCCCTTCTCGCAGATCTCGGCGTGGATGCGGGCGGCCAGCGCCTTCCAGCGTTCGACCGGCGCGGGCAGGTGGTAGAATTCCGCGTCGCTGATCGAGCGGTCCAGCGCCAGCCAGCAATACGCCTTCGAAGCGACGAAATTCTTCCGCCCGCCGCGGACCTCCCACATGCCCTCATCCGGCTGGTCCCAGATGCGCTCGAGATGCTCGACAGTGCTCCGCTGCACGGCCCAGCCGAAGCGCGGGTTCTTGTTGCTGCCGCGCCGCGCCTGGTGGGTGGCGCCGATCACCTCGCCGTAGACGTCGAGCTGGAGCTGCTCGGCGGCCGCGTTGCCGATCCGCACCGGCTTGGCGCCCTGGTAGCCCGCGAGCCACGGCACCTCCCACTCGAGCAGGGTGCGCTCGCCGGCCAGGCCGTACATGATCTGGATCTGGTCGGGACTGCCTGCGACCGCGCGATGCAGCCAGTCGCGCCAGGCCCAGGCCTCGTCGTAGTAGCCGCCGCTCATCAGAGCGAACAGCGTGAGCGTCGCATCGCGCAGCCAGCAGTAGCGGTAATCCCAGTTCCGCTCGCCGCCCAGCGACTCCGGCAGCGAGGTGGTCGCGGCCGCGACGATGCCGCCCGTTTCCTCGTAGGTGAGCGCCTTGAGCACGACGAGCGAGCGGCGCACCGCCTCCTTGTCCGGTCCCTCGAACTGGCAGGCGCCCGCCCAGTCCTCCCAGTATTTCGCGGTCGCCTCGAGGGCGGCCTCGACGTCGATCGCCGGCGGCGGCGGCAGGTGGGACGGCCGCCATGACAGGGTGAACGAGAGGCGCTGGCCTTCGCGCACGGTGAAGTCCGCGACCGTCTTCATGTCCTTGCCGTGCAGCGGCACATGCCCGCGCAGCGCCACCAGCGAGGGTCCCGCGACTGCAACGATCCCTTCCCCGCGCTCCGTGCGCGTCACCCAGGGGACGGAGGTGCCGTAATCGAATCGCAGCCCCATCTCGAAGGCCATCCGCACCTGCCCGCGCCGTCCCTCGACGATGCGCACGAGCGTCGGGTCGGCGCTCCCGCGCGCCATGAAGTCGATCACGACGACCTCGCCTTCGCTGGTGTGGAAGGTGGTCTCCAGCACCAGCCCATTGTCGCGGTAGCGGCGGGTGATCGCGGTCGGTGCATCATGCGGCGCGATCTGCCAGCGCCCGTTGCCGTCGTCGCCCAGCAGGGCCGCGAAGCAGGCGGGGCTGTCGAAGCGGGGCCAGCACAGCCAGTCGATCGATCCGTTGCGGCCGACCAGCGCGCAGGAGCGGCAATCGCCGATGAGCCCGTAATCCTCGATCGCCAGCGGCTGATAACCCACCGTGCCTGTCTCCGTTTGATGCCGCGACTGTTACGACGCGGCCCCGTTCGGGGTTGCGCGCTTGACATTTGCGGGCCCGGTGCGGATATCCGTGCCAAGGGCAAGCGGCAGACAGCGCCTGGTGATCGATCTCGTCCGGATCATCCCACGCTCCAGCGAGACCCCGGCGCCAGCTGATGGGGCGCCCCCCGACTGAGGATGGACGAGATAAATATCGGCGATATCGAGAGAGTGTTGAACGACACGCGTCCTGTCACGTCCGTCGACGAGGCCCAAGACCAGCAGCCCGTCCATATCGGCGGCGCCGCCTCCGGCGTCGTGCTTCCCGTGGTCACCGATGGCGAGCCGGGCGACACGCCCGAGGCGGCGCCGGCAGAGCGGGACGAGCCGCACGGCAGCGCCGAGCCCGAGATCATGGGTCCCGATCCCGATGCCGACCTCTCCGGTGATGAAACTGCCGCGACGTTCGCCGAGGACGACGAGGATCCGGAGGATGACGACGAGACCGGCCTGATCGAGCCCGCCGATCCCGTCCCCGAGCTGCCGCTGTTCTCCGAGATCGGCCTGTCGGACGAGCTCGTCCGCGCCGTCACCGAGAAGGGCTACCTCCACCCGACGCCGATCCAGGCGCAGGCGATCCCGTTCATCCTGATGGGCCGCGACCTGATGGGTGTGGCCCAGACCGGCACCGGCAAGACCGCGAGCTTCACGCTGCCGCTGCTCGACATCCTGTCCGGCTCGCGGGCGCGCGCCCGCATGCCGCGCTCGCTGATCCTGGAGCCCACCCGCGAGCTGGCCCTCCAGGTCGCCGAGAACTTCGTCGATTACGGCCGCCACCTGAAGCTGACCCACGCGCTGCTGATCGGCGGCGAGAGCATGAACGACCAGCGCGCGGCCCTCGACAAGGGCGTGGACGTGGTGATCGCCACCCCCGGCCGCCTGCTCGACCTGTTCGAGCGCGGCGGGCTGATGCTGAACGACACGAAGATCCTGGTGATCGACGAGGCCGACCGGATGCTCGACATGGGGTTCATCCCCGACGTCGAGCGGATCGTCTCGCTGGTCTCGCCGATGCGGCAGACGCTGTTCTTCTCGGCCACCATGGCGCCCGAGATCCGCCGGCTGTCGGACGCCTTTCTGCAGAACCCGAAGGTGATCACGGTCTCCAAGGCCGCGAGCGTGGCGCCGACGATCGTGGCCGGGCTGGTCGTGGTCGACGAGGGCGACAAGCGCCGCACGCTCCGGACCCTCCTGAACGGCGCGGACATGTCCAACGCGCTGATCTTCTGCAACCGCAAGCGCGATGTCGATGTGCTCCACAAGTCGCTGACCAAGCACGGCTTCTCGGCCGGCGCGCTGCATGGCGACCTGCCGCAATCGGTGCGCTTCTCGACGCTGGAGAAGTTCAAGGCGGGCGAGTTGAAGATGCTCGTCTGCTCGGACGTGGCCGCGCGCGGGATCGACATCGGCGGCCTCAGCCACGTCTTCAACTTCGACATCCCGATCCACGCGGAGGACTACGTCCACCGCATCGGCCGCACCGGACGCGCCGGCCGCACGGGACACGCCTATTCGATCGCCTCGCCCGACGATCGCCTGGTGGTCGACGCGATCGAGACACTGACCGGCTTCCCCATCCCGCGCATCTCCGTCGACGGCGTCGACACTCAACCCTGGTCCGAAATCGACGGGCGCAAGCGCCGTGGTGGCCGGCGTGGCGCCGGCGGGTCCGAGCAGGGCCGCGACAAGTCGGGCCGCGAGCGCTCGAAGGGCCGCGGCGAACCGCGCCGCGACGCGCCGCCGCCTCGCGAGGCGCGTCAGGATCAGCCGGCCCGCGAGGCACGGCCGCCGGAGGCGCGCGAGCGTCCCGCCCGGCAGGACCGCCCCGAGCAGAGCATGCGGCCGCCACGCGCCGATCGCGACGCGCGCCCTGCGCGTCCCGAGCGTGACAGCCGGCCGCCCGAGAGTGCTGCGCCGCCGCCGCGCTTTGATCGCGATCGCCCGCGCCGCGAGGGCGAGAGAACGTATCGCCGCGAGGATCTCGGCCCGGCCGTGCTCGGCTTCGGCGACTCGGTGCCCGACTTCATGAACCTGCCGCGCCGGGCGGCCTCGGCCGCGCGCGGGAACGCCGCGGCCGAGCTCGAGCACGAGGAGCAGCTTGCGGAGATCGAAGGTGAGCAGGAATTCGCCGCCCGCGACCACACGCCCCCGTTCGCTGACCCGCTCCCCGAGGAAGACCGCATCTCCCACGAGCCCGACGACACCGAGGACTGAGCCCGCGCGGCTCGAGCTGGCGATCGACCGGCTCGGCCGCGAAGGCGACGGGTTGGCGGCCGGCTCGGGCGGAGAGCCGATCGTCGTTCCCGGAGCGCTTCCGGGCGAACGCCTGATCGCCCGCGGCCACCCGGGTCGGCCGTTCGCGATCGAGGCCCTGCTCCAGGCCAGCCCCGATCGCGCGCGACCGCCCTGCCGGCATTTTCCGGCCTGCGGTGGCTGCACGTTGCAGCATCTCCGGATCGGCGCCGCACTCGCGTGGAAAGAGGCGGCCGT
>CAXTVZ010000190.1:0-2279 GCA_964247685.1 uncultured Acetobacteraceae bacterium | reverse complement strand
CCTGCCGCGCCTGGCACTCACCGGACGCGCCGGCTCGATCGTGGTGAACGGGCTCGACGACGGCGCGGACCTTCTCCTGCGCAGCACGACGTCGCCCTCGACGGCCGATCGTGCAGCGCTCGCGGGGTTCGCGGCCGAGCACGGTGTCGCCCGCATCTCCTGGCAGCACGAGGAGCTGCGCCGCCGGACCGCGCCCGAACCGCTCGTGACGCTCAGGACACCGACGCTCCGTCTGGGCCCCGCAACCGTGGCACCTCCGCCGGGCGCGTTTCTTCAGCCCACACGCGAGGGCGAGGCGGCGATCGTGGCCGACGTGCTCGCAGCACTGGACGGGCTGGGGCGCCAGGCGCGCGTGGTCGAGCTCTATGCGGGGATCGGCACGCTCACCTTTCCGATCGCCACGCGCGCGAAAGTGCGGGCGATCGAAGGCGACGAGGCCGCGATCACCGCACTCGCGCGCGCCGCGGGCGGCATGCGGATCGAGACCACGCGGCGCGATCTGGCGCGGGCGCCGTGTGCCGTGTCCGAGCTCGCCGGCGCGGAGGCGATCGTGCTGGATCCGCCCTTCACCGGCGCCGGCGCCCAGATCGAGACAGTGGCAGGCTCCGGCGTGCCGATCGTGGTGATCGTGAGCTGCAATCCGGCCGCGTTACGTCGCGAGGCGGCGATGCTCCACGCGGCCGGCTATGCGTTGTCGCAGGCCCGCGCGATCGACCAGTTCCCGTTCTCCGCGCATGTGGAGAGCGTGTCGGTGTTCAGACGTGAAAGCTCTCGCCGCAGCCGCAGCGGCCCTTCTCGTTCGGGTTCGTGAAGGTGAAGCCGGCCGAGAGCTGCTTGACCTCGTAGTCCATGGTCGTGCCGATCAGGAACATGGTCGCCTTGCGGTCGACCAGCACCGTGACACCCTTGTCGGAGACCCGCTCGTCGGTGGGACCCGCGGCCTCCACCCAGTCCATCTCGTAGGAGTTGCCCGAGCAGCCCTTCGATCCCACCCCGATGCGCAGGAGCTTGCCCGCCTGGCCGCCGGCGTAGAGCGCGCGCAACCGCGCCGCCGCCGCCTCCGACAAGCTCATCAGCGGCGGCAGCGTGCGGCGTGTGGCGGGGGGTTTCTCGACCGTGAAGCTCATGGCCGTGCTCCTCAGTACATGTTCAGCGCGAGACGCGCATCGTCGCTCATCCGGCTCGGATCCCATGGCGGATCCCACACCGTGTCGACCTCGCATTCGGTGACGCCCGGCACGATCATCACCGCGTCGCGCACCATCACCGGCAGTTCCTGCGCGCTGGGGCAGCCCGGCGCGGTCAGCGTCATCTCGACCTTCACCCGCCCGTCATCGTGCAGGTCGATCGCGTAGATCAGGCCGAGCTCGTAGATGTTCACGGGGATCTCGGGATCGTAGACGGTGCCGATCGCGGCGATCACCGCATCCTCGCTGATCGGCGGCTCGGTGACGCCGTCGGGCGTCCAGGTGCCGACCCCCGACCCTGCAACAGGCGTGCTCGCGTCCGTCATGCCTCGCCCCCCTCCGTGCCGATCGCCGTTTCCAGCGCCGACCACGGCAATGTCGCACAGCGCAGGCGCGAGCGGTATTCGTGCACGCCGGCGAGTGCCCGAAGTCCGGCGAAGGCCGGGTCGTCCGGCACCTCGCCCGTGCGCACCATCTCGGCGAAACGGGCGGAGAGGCTGCGGGCCGCCGCCGCATCGAGCCCGATCACGCCATCCGCCATGAGGTCGGCCGAGGCCACGCTGATCGCGCAACCGCGCGCGGCAAACCCGGCCTCGGCGATGCGGCCCCTGTCGTCGCGACGCAGGCGCAGGTGCACGCGATCGCCGCACATCGGGTTGTCGCCTCGCGCTTCCGCATCGAAGCATTCGAGCAGCGCGCCGTGGCGCGGCGCGCGGCTGCGATCGAGGATCAGGTCCTGGTAGAGCGTGTCGGTTTCGCTCCGGAGGAGCGCGTCATCGTTCGTCATGCGAGGCGCGTCCGGACGCGGTCGAGGCTGTCGGCCAGCACGTCGATCTCTTCCCGCGTCGTGTAGACGCCGAAGCTCGCGCGGGCCGTGCCGTCGAGGCCGAGCCGGTTCATCAGCGGTTCGGCGCAGTGGTGGCCGGCACGCACCGCGATGCCCGACAGGTCGAGCAGGGTGGCCACGTCGTGCGGATGCGCACCGGCCAGCGTGAACGAGACGACGCCGCCGCGCTCCTGCGCCGAGCCCACGATCGAGAGGCCGCGCACGCCGGCGAGCCGTGCCAGCGCGTGCTCCGTCAACGCCGCCTC
>CAXTVZ010000189.1:0-6674 GCA_964247685.1 uncultured Acetobacteraceae bacterium | reverse complement strand
GCACTCCGTGTATCGGCCGTGTACTCCCGACCTTCAGTATGGGGTTTTAAGGGCTCGCCCTTAACGGGGTCCAGGGGCAGCGCCCCTGGCCTTCTTTCCCTAGAGCGGAAGCACGACCAACGCCCGCAAGCCCCCGTCGGGACGGTTCGACAGCGTGATCTCCCCCCCATGACCGCGCACGATGTTGCGCGCGATCGAAAGCCCGAGCCCGGTGCCTCCGGTCTCGCGCGAGCGGCTCGTCTCGAGCCTGCGGAACGGCTCGAACACGCGCTCGGTCTCCGATGGCGGGATGCCCGGCCCGTCATCTTCCACCAGCACGCGGATCTCGCGTTCGTGGGGCGATTGCAGCGTCACGATGACGTTGCCGGCATAGGACAGCGCGTTGCCGACCAGGTTCTGGAAGGTGCGCTTGAGCGCCAGCGGGCGCGCCTGGATCGGCACGCTGCGCGGCCCTTCGGCCTTGAAGGCGATGTGGTCGGCGAGTGCAGGGTTCGAGTCGGCCGCGTCGTCGAGCACGGTGCGCAGCAGGGCCGCGATGTCCATCCGGACGGCAGGCTCGCCGCCGGCGGCGCTGTCGCGGCCGAAGGCGAGGGTGGCCGAAACCATCGCCTCGAGCTCGTCGAGGTCGGCGAGGAAGCGGTGGCGCAAGTCGTCGTCCTCGATGAACTCGGAGCGGAGCTTCAGCCGGGTGATGGGCGTGCGCAGGTCGTGGCCGATCGCGGTGAGCAGGAATGTGCGGTCCTGCACGAAGCGGCGGATGCGCTCGGCCATGGTGTTGAACGCGGCCGAAGCCAGCGCGAGCTCGTGGGGGCCGCCGTCGGGCATCGGGGCCGCGTTGACGTCGCGGCCGAGCTTGTCGGCGGCGGCGGCCAGGGTGGCGATGGGAGCCACCAGACGCCGGGTGGCCCAGATCACCAGGGCCGCCGCACTCAGCGTCATCACCGCCCAGGCGATCAGGAAGGTCGGATCGTCGAAGAAGGAATAATGCGGCGGCGGGACCTCGAGGTTGAACCAGCCGGAGCCGTCGGGCAGCAGCAGCGCCAGCGCTAGAGGGCCACCATGTCCGCCGGCGGCGCGGATCGCGATCGGGCGCCGGTCGCGCTGCATCGGCACCATGTCGAGGTTGAGGCGGATGAAATGCTGCCGGCCCGGCGGCTCGGGCGGCAGGTCGCCGAGGCTGGGTGCCTGGCCGAAGCTCGCCCGGATCAGGTGCATCGACGTGACGAGGTGCTGCGCCTCGGCCGCGCGCGCGTCGGGCGGCGCGTCGAGCATGCTGCGATAGGCGTTCATCACGTGGATGCCGACATAGCGCTCGCCCAGCACGCGGCGGGCGAGCATCGCGTCATGCGCGTGGATCACGAGGCCGATGCCCTGCACCACCGCGAGCCCGGTCAGCAGGACCAGGGCCGTGCGGGCCGCGAGGCTGCGCGGGATCAGTCGGCCGACGGGCAGGGACCGGCGGCGAGGGAGGGGAGCTGCCTCGGGGCCGGCGATCGGATCAGAGAGTTCGTTCAACATCGGCCGCCAGCACGTAGCCGCCGCCGCGCACGGTCTTGATCACCTGGCCGTCGCCGCCGCCCTCCTCGAGCTTGCGGCGGAGGCGGCTAATGGCGACGTCGATCGCGCGGTCGTAGGGGCCGGCCTGGCGGCCGCGCAGCAGGTCGAGCAGCATGTCGCGGGTGAGCACGCGGTTGGCGCGCTCGAGGAGTGCCAGCAGCAGGTCGTATTCGCCGCCGGTCAGCGCCACCTCGGCGCCGTCGGGGTTGATCAGGCGGCGGCGCGCAGGCTCGAGCACCCAGCCGGAGAAGCAGAGGCGGCGGGTGTCGATCTCGGGGCCCGCGACCTCCTGGCCGCCGGTGCGGCGCAGGACGGCGCGGATGCGGGCGAGCAGCTCGCGCGGGTTGAAGGGCTTGGACACGTAGTCGTCGGCGCCGAGCTCGAGGCCGATGATGCGGTCGGTCTCCTCGCCCATCGCGGTGAGCATGATGATCGGCACGTTGGCTTGCGCGCGGAACCAGCGGGCGAGCTCGAGGCCGCCTTCGCCGGGCATCATCAGGTCGAGCACCACGAGCGCGAAATGGCCCTGGGTCCAGACGCGCTTGGCCTCGCGGCCATCGCGCGCGGCGGAGACGCGGAAGCGGGAGCGCTCGAGGAACTTGGCGAGGAGTTCTCGGATCTCGCGGTCGTCGTCGACGACGAGGAGATGCGGCGTGGTGTCCATGGTTCGAATACTAGCGCCGCGGAGGGTCGAAGGCGCATTGCAAAACGTTGCCCCGCAACAGGAAGAGTGTGGGGCTCTGCCCCACGCCCCGCCAGGAGCAGGGGCCCCTGGACCCCCTTAACTGATGCAGGTCCAGGATCGGCTCGATCCTGGCGGGGTTTGGGGCAGAGCCCCAATCTTACTCCTCGTAGATCATCTTCCGCGTCATCCCACCGTCGATCACGAACTCCGCCCCCGTCACGAACCCCGCCTCCGGGCCGCAGAGCCACGCGACCATTGCCGCCACGTCCTCCGGCATGCCGACGCGTCCCGCCGGGTGCTGCGCGTGGTCGATCTCGCGCAGCGCCTCGCCGGCCACGTCGATCCAGCCCGGCGAGACCACGTTCACCCGCACGTCCGGTCCGAGGCTGACCGCGAGCGCGTGGCTGAGTGCCACCAGGCCGCCCTTGGAGGCGGCGTAGCTCTCCGTGTCGGGCTCCGACATGCGGGCGCGGGTCGACGCGATCGTCACCACGGCGCCGTTGCTCGCCCGCAGCAGCTGCTCGGCGGCGCGGACCAGCAGGAACGTGCTGGTGAGATTGGTCGCGATCACCTCGCGGAAGGTGTCGGGGGTGAGCTCGGCGATCGGCGCGCGTCGCATGATGCCGGCGTTGCAGACCAGCGCGTCGAGCCGCTTGTGATGCACGGCCACCACCTCGACGGCGTTGGCGATCGCGTGCTCGTCGGTGATGTCGACCGGCAGAGCGTGGGCCGCCGCCCGGCCCATCGCCTCGACCGCCTCCTGCAGCGCCTCCTCGTTGCGATCGAGGCAGATCACCTGCCAGCCATCGTCCACGAAGCGCTCGGCGATCGCGCGGCCGATGCCGTGCGCCGCACCCGTGACCATCGCCACCCGGTCGCCGACCGGGGCGTCGCGGTCCTGCGTCTCCGCGGCCACCTGGCCGGGCTCCTGCGGTTGGCCGAGCTCGGCCGCGTCCTCGTCCATGTCCGATCCTTTCCGTGGAAGCTGGCCCGTGGCCACCGGCGGACCAGCCTTGCCCCCGGCGCGGCCAGCCTTGCCCCCGGGCGCAGCCAGCCTTGCCCCCGGGCGCAGCCAGCCTTGCCCCCGGGCGCAGCCAGCCTTGCCGATGCCGGCGCTCAACGCCAGAGTGCCCGGCCCGCTTCCAACCCGGTGCATGATGCTTTCAACCGGTCGAACGCGCGGGCCCGCCTGCGGTCTGCTCGCGCTCGTCTTCGCGCCGATCTTCGCCGGGGGAGCGGCTCCGGGAAGCGTGCGCGTTGCCCACCCGCTGCTGGTCGCACCCTATCCCGCGCCGCTGCCGCCGCCCGACAGCAAGGCGGCCCTTCCCGCCGAGGCGCCGCCGCTGCCTCCCCTCGAGGCGCCGCCGCCGCCCGAACCCGAGCCGAAGGCCGCGTCGGGACCGGTGCAGACCGACAAGCTCCGCCTCTACGGCATGATGGACCGCGAGGTCGTGGGGCCCGACAGGAACACGGTCGGGCACGTGATCGACGTGCTGGTGAACGAGGACGGCCGACCGCAGGCAGTGCTGGTGGAGACCGGCGGCTTCATGGGAGTGGGCGACCGCCGCATCGCGATCGGTTGGCAGGACGTGGTGGTGGACGCGCGCAATCCGGGCGGCGCGGTGCACATCACCATGACCACCGACCAGATCCGCGCGGCGCCGGCATGGGCGGCGGGCGCGCCGGCCTTTGTCGCGGTAGGCGCGCCGGCCCCGCCGCCGCCCGCAGGTCCGCCGCCGGTGGCGCCCGCGCCCGCGCCGCTGCCGCTGACGGAAGCCTCGTCGCCGCTGATCGCGCCCGCCCCCGAGGCGCTGCCCGTCCCTGCTCTGCGGAACAGCAAGGGACGGGGCTGAGCTTGCCGGGACCGCGCCTGGCCGCACGGTTGTCGGGAGACGGTCGGGAGCGGGGGCTCGACTGGCTCAACTTCTTCGTGGCCAACCTGCAGACGGCGTTCGGTCCGTTCCTGACGGTCTATCTGACCGGCCAGCACTGGACGCTGGGCGAGATCGGCGTGGCGCTCAGCATCGGCACGGTCGCCGCCATGGCGAGCCAGGTGCCGGCCGGGCTGGTGGTGGATGCGAGCCACAACAAGAGGGCGGCCGCGGCCGCGGCCATCGTCGCGATCGTGGCGTGCTGCCTGCTGCTCGCGGCGTTCCCCGCGCGGCTGCCGGTGGCGGTGGCCGAGCTGCTGCACGGGTTTGCGAGCTGCATGCTGAGCCCGGCGATCGCCGCGATCACGGTGGCGGTCGCGGGCGGGACGGCGGGCGTGCTCGGCGTCAGGCTGGGGCGGAACGCGCGCTGGGGTTCGATCGGCAACTCCATCGCGGCGGTGCTGATGGCGGGGGTCGGCTACCTGATCTCGGCGCGCGCGGTGTTCGTGTTCGGCGCTCTCCTGGCCCTGCCCGGGCTGTGGGCGCTGCGGATGATCACGCCGCCCGAGCGCGCGGCCGCCGCCCGCCGCGGCGAGGCGCGCACCACGCCGCATGGCTCGATCTGGAGCCTGCTGCGCGATCGCAACCTCCTCGGCTTCGCGCTGTGCGCCGCGTTCTTCCAGCTCGCCAACGCGGAGATGCTGCCGATCGCCGCCTCCGAGGTCACGCGCTCGGCGGGCTCGCGGGCCGAGCTCGTGATCGGCGCCTGCATCACGCTGCCGCAGCTGGTGGCGGCGCTGCTGGCGCCCGCGATCGGCAGTGCGGCCGAGCGGATCGGAAGGCGGCCGGTGCTGATCGTGGGGTTCGCGGCCCTGCCGCTGCGCGGGCTGCTGTTCGCGCTCACCGCCAACCCGTTCGCGATCGTGTTCATCCAGATGCTCGACGGCGTCTCGGCGGCGGTGTTCGGCGTGATGCTGCCGCTGATCGCGGCCGACATCTCGGCATCGACGGGGCGGTTCAATCTCACGATGGGATTGCTCGGCCTGGCGATCGGTGCGGGAGCGACGCTGAGCACGACGGTGGGCGGCTACACGGCCGATCTGTCGGAACGCGTGGCCTTCCTCGCGCTGGCGGGGGCAGGCGTGCTGTCGGTGCTGCTGATCGCCCTGCTGGTGGGCGAGACGTCGCGGATGGACGCGGACGTCACGCGAGCCATGACGGAAGAGGAAGATTCTTTGCCCGAAGGAACTCGGGATTGAACAGCTTCGACTGGTAGCGCGCCCCGTTGTCGCAGAGGATCGTCACCACGGTGTGGCCGGGGCCGAGCCGGCGCGCGGTGCGGATCGCGGCGGCGACGTTGATGCCGCTGGAGCCGCCGAGCGAGAGGCCTTCATGCGCGAGCAGGTCGAACACGATCGGCAGCGCTTCCGCGTCGGGGATGCGTTCGGCCGCGTCGATCGCGATGCCCTCGAGGTTCGCGGTGATGCGGCCCTGGCCGATCCCCTCGGTGATCGAGCTGCCGGTGACCGCGAGATCGCCGTTCCACACCCAGCCCGCCAACGCCGAGCCTTCCGGATCGGCGAGCACGATCTCGATATGTTTGCCGGTCTCGCGCGCCCGTTCCTTCAGTGCGAGCGACACGCCGCCGAGCGTGCCGCCGGTGCCGCACGCGCAGGTGAAGGCGTCGACGCGGCCCCCCGTCTGTTCCCAGACCTCGACGCCGGTGGTGGCGCGATGGCCTTCGCGGTTGGCGAGATTATCGAACTGGTTGGCCCAGAACCCACCAAGCTCGGCGGCGAGGCGTTCGGATAAGCGCACGTAGTTGCCGGGATCCTTGTAGGGCACCGCGGGCACCAGGCGGAGGTCGGCGCCGATCATGCGCAGCGTGTCGATCTTCTCCTGGCTCTGCGTCTCCGGCATCACGATCACCGTGCGATAGCCGCGCGCGTTGCCCACCAGCGTGAGCCCGATGCCGGTGTTGCCAGCGGTGCCTTCGACGATCGTGCCGCCCGGCTTGAGTGCGCCGCGCGCTTCGGCGTCGAGGATGATGGCCAGCGCCGCGCGATCCTTGACGGAGCCGCCGGGATTCATGAATTCCGCCTTGCCGAGGATCTCGCAGCCCGTGGCCTCGGAGGCGTGGTGCAGCCGAATCAACGGCGTGGCACCCACCGTTTCCGGCATGCCGGCGGTGCTCTGCGACCATCCGTTTGCGGTCCGCTGCATCTCGGGGCACCTTCTCGTCGCGTTTGGAGGTGGAGAACATGGTCGGGAACGTGTCGTCCCAACAAGCCTGGGAGGCGCTCACGGCGGACGAGCGTGCGCTGCTCGTCGATGTCCGCACCACGGCCGAATGGTCCTATGTCGGGGTGCCCGACCTCGGCGCCATCGGCAAGCGTGCAACGCTGATCGTGTGGCAGGATTTCCCGTCGGGCGAGATCAACCCGAATTTTGCGGGGGAGCTCGCGACTGCGGCGGCCGACAAGGACCAGCCGATCTATTTCCTGTGTCGCAGCGGTGCGCGCAGCCTGGCCGCCGCACGCACGGCGGAGGCGGCGGGGTTC
>CAXTVZ010000188.1:0-6702 GCA_964247685.1 uncultured Acetobacteraceae bacterium | reverse complement strand
GTCCCTTGGCGGGTCCAGGGCAGAGCCCTGGCCTTCCTCTCAATTGACCTGGATCTTCCCCACCACGCTGGCCACCGCATTCTCGAAGCGGCGCGCATCCGCGGCCGTGAGCCCGGCCGGACGTTGCTCGACCGCCTGATCCCGGAGCGCATGCAGCGACGCAATCACATCCACGATCTCGGCGGACACCGGCGACGTTCCCCGTCCGAGCGCGTCCTGCAATCGGGTCCACGCCGCATCGATAATCCCGGCCGGCGCCGCCTGGCTCCGCAACAGGTCGGCCACGAGCGGGCGTGCGAAGGGCGCGCGCGCGCCACCCGGTTGCAGCCTCGCCTCGACATCGTCGAGGGCCGCGCGAAAGTCGATGATCGTGGTCCCGTCGCTCACGGTCACCCGTCTGATCCGGCCGATCAGGGCTGCGAGCGGCTCGCGGAACAACGCCATCGCGATCACCACCGTCACCGGCCACGCCAGCGATTTCACCGCACTCGCATCGAAGTCGAGGACGTCCATCAGCCGGGCGGGTCCGTGGGCCTGGCAGGAAACCGCATCACGATCGTCACGCCCTCGCCCGGGCGGTTATCGATCGTGACGCTGCCGGCGCTCGACTGCACGAAGCCGTAGACCTGCGCCAGGCCCAGCCCCGTGCCGCGGCCCTCCTCCTTAGTGGAGAACAGCGGCTCGAAGGCGCGCGCCAGGACCTCGTCGGACATCCCCGTGCCGTTGTCGCCCACGCGGAGTTGCACGTGCTCGCCGTCGCGCGCGGTGGCGATGGTGATCGTGCCGTCCGCGCGGCCCGCGAGCGCGTCGCGCGCGTTGGTGACGAGGTTGACCATCGCGCGCTCAAGCTGGTCGAGATCGGCCTCGATCGGCGGCAGGTTATGGGCGAGGTCGAGACGAATTGGGACGTTGCCGCTCGCGACACGCAGGACCTCGCCGGCAGCGGCGATCACCCCGTTCACGTCGAGGCGCTGGGGCGCCACCGGCCGGCGGCGCGCGAATGCGAGCAGCCCGTCCATCATCCGCTCGCCCCGGACCGCCGCCGCGCGCGCGGTCGCCAGCGGCCGCAGCAGGCGCGGATCGGCCGCAGGGCCAAGACGCGTCTCCAGCATCTCGAGGCTGGCGAACAGCGCGGTCAGCACGTTGTTGAAGTCATGCGCCACCAGCCCGGTCATCCGGCCCAGCGCCTCGAGTGTGCTGGCGCGCAGGAGTGCGGCCTCGGCGCGCTCGCGGGCGGCGATCTGCTCGAGCAGGCGCTCGTTGGTCTCCCACAGGCGGCGCGTGCGCTCGGCCACCTGCGCTTCGAGCGACTGGTTGAGCTGGGCCAGGCGGCGCAGCGCTTCCGCGTTGCCGATCGCGTAGCGGATCGCGCGCTCCAGCGCCGGCGTGTCGAACGCACCCTTGACCAGGAAGTCGTTGGCGCCAGCGCGGGCGGCCTCGTCCTCCATCGTTCCGGCGCCGGTGAGCATGATGATGGGGACGTTGATGCCCTCGGCGCGCAAGGACCGGATCATCTCAACGCCGCTCGCACGTCCCACATGGTGGTCGACCAGGTAGCAATCGTGCCGGCCGGCGCGGATCGCGTCGACGGCGTCCTGCACCGTCTGCACGAGATCGACGGCGTAGGGCCGCGCACTCGCGCGCCGGGCCGTTCGGCGGTTCAGCATCGTGACCAGGGTCTGGTGCACGGTGGGCGTGTCGTCCACCAGCAGGAGGCGGATCGGCCCCGTCTCCGCCAGGAGACCCGTCGACACTCCCCCCGCCAGGAGGCCCGGCGACGCGCCCTCCGGCAGGACGCGGGTCGACATCCCCGCCTCGGTCATCCGGCCGGCCGGCCCGGCAGGCGAACGGGACCGAGCCAGAACTGGACGAAGCGGCGCATCTGGTCGACCAGCATGCGATACTCGCCGCGCTTGACCAGGTAGGCGTTCACGCCGTTGCGGTAGGCGGCCTCGACATGGTGGCGCTGCTCGGATGACGAGAGCATCACCACGGGCATGGTGCACAGACGCGGATCGGCGCGGATCGCGGCCACCGTCTCGCAGCCGCCCAGCACCGGCATGTGCAGGTCGACCAGCACCAGGTCGGGCCGTGCGCCCGCCTCCAGCGTCTCGATCAGCTCGCGGCCGTTGCCCACGAAGCGGAGATCGATCCCGTCGGCACCGGCCACCACCCCCATGACGCGCTTGAGGACCAGCCGGTGCACCGCGTTGTCCTCGGCCGCGATGATGGTGCGCCGGCGCCCGTCGGAGCTCGGTGGGACGCCGACGTCGATCATGCGGAAACCTCGGGTGTCAGGGTCAGTTCGAAGCGCGCACCCTCGCCCGGTGCCGCGTCCGCCGTCATGCAACCGCCATGTCCTTCCACGATGCGGCGGCAGATCGCAAGTCCCAGGCCGAGCCCTTCGGTGCGCGTGATGCCGGGGTGGTCGAGGCGGAGGAAGGGCTCGAAGATGCGTTCGCGATCCTCGGCGTCGAACCCCACGCCGTTATCGGCGACGGTGCAGCGCACGGCGTTCGCACTCCCGGTCGCCGTCACGTCGATGCGGAGTCTGACATCGACGCGGCGATACTTGATCGCGTTGGAGAACAGGTTCTGGAACACCCGGCGCAGCCTGGCCGGGTCGCCGCGCACCGGCGGCACGCCTTCCAGCTCCACGACGAGCACGGCGCCGCTGGCGCGCAGCTGAGCGGCGATGTCGCTGGCGGCCTCCGCCACCACCGCGTCGAGCGACACCGCCACGGGCTCATCGATCGGCACGTCGGCGATCGCGTATTCGGCAAGATCGTCGAGCATGCCGCGCATCCGGCCGGCCGAGGTCTCGATCACGGCGGCGAGCTCGCCGTTCTCGGCCGACGCCTCCAGATCCTCGCGGAGCGCGCCGGCGAACACCTGGATCTGCCAGAGCGGCTCGCGCAGGTCGTGCACGGCGGCGTCGGCGAAGAAACGGATGGCCTCGTTGCGGCGGCGGGTCTCGTCCAGCGCGCCGGCCACTGCCCGAATGCGGCCGAGCAGCGCCTCGCGCAGCGCCTCGCGGACGAGCTCGGCGCCGGCGCGCTGGCCCGGTGCGAACGGCGCGCTCCGATCCGCCACCTGCTCGCGCCAGGCGGCGAACGAACAGCGCGGGGTGAGCGACGGCAGTGCGCCCGGGGCCGCCTCGCCGAGGTTCTTCTGCGGATCGCCGGCCCAGACCACCTCGTGGCGGAACTCGCGCCGGAGCCAGACCGCCCAGACGTCGCCGCTCGCGGGCGCACCTCCGGTGATGATGCGGCGCGCGAGCAGCCCGGACCAGCCCGCCTGTGCGAGCTGCAGGCCCGCATCGGCGAGCGCGCTGTCGGAGGTCCGGTCGGTCTCGTAGGCGCCGTTCGCGTCGGCAGCCGCGGCGATCGCGGCGGCGAGCGTCGCGGGTGCTGCGGTGTCGGCCGAGCCGAACAGCGTGCGTCCGTCCTCGATCAGCACGAAGCCGCCGCTGTCGACCGCATCCCGCAGGCCCGCGTCGAGCGGTGCGAGCGCCTGCCCGATGCCCGCCCGGGGATCGGCGAGTGCGGCGCCCAGCGCGCCGGCAAGACCGGAGAGGCGGATGCGCAGGGCCGCCATCTCGGCCTGCTCGAGCTCGGCGATGCGCCAGGCGAGTGCCCGCCCCAACGTGGCCGCCACCTGGCGCGCGCGATGGCCGACGGGGCGCGGGCCGGCCTCGTGGTGGCAGGCGAGCAGGCCCCAGAGGGCGAGATCGTGCTCGTCGCCGCCCGTCGCACCGACGCGCGCGATCGCGACCGACATCGAGGCGCGCACGCCCATGTTGGCGAGGTAGCGGAGATGCACGGGCGACACCGCGCGCAGCATCGCCCGGCTGAGGTCGATGTCG
The DNA here is from genome assembly GCA_964247685.1 of uncultured Acetobacteraceae bacterium. Classification (GTDB taxonomy): domain Bacteria; phylum Pseudomonadota; class Alphaproteobacteria; order Acetobacterales; family Acetobacteraceae; genus CAXTPV01. Next base: position 2,837 of record CAXTVZ010000188.1, on the reverse strand, counting down.
GACCGGTCGGTCTCCAACGGCACGGGTGCGGCCTGCGCATCGGCGATCAGCCGCACCCGCGTGAGACGATAGAGCGCGCGGGCCTGGGCCGGAATGTCGGAGGCGGGAAAGCGCAGCCCGCGGAAGCTGTCGATCGCGGGACTGGCGAGGCTTTCGGCGATCACCTCGCCGCTCCAGTCGGGGGCGAAGCGATAGACCATGACGCGGTCGAAGCCCGTCATCGCCCGCAACGCGGCCGCCGCAGCACCCGCGGCGCCTACCACGTCGCCAGCGCCGGCCAGCGCGTCGATTGCCTCGCCGAGATGGTCGAGCGCGCGGGCCGCCCCCGCCGGATCCTCGGCGGGCTCGAGCTCGAGCAGCACGGTGGCGGGATCGGCACGATGCAGCGTCGCGGTCCAGCGCGCCCCGTCGGCGGTGGCGACCGTGTCGACCGTCTGCGGCACCGGGCCTGCCTGCGTGATCGCGGCGCGCAGGGCGGCACGTGCGGCGTCGGCCAGCGCGCGTGCGTTGGCGCTGCGGCCGCGCTCGGCGCCCGTCTCCGCGTCGAGGACGTAGAGCAGGCCCGCGGCCTGGATCGCGCCCGGAATGTGGATGGGCTCGCGCGCGCATTCCTGCTCCGCGACCCGGAGGTCAGCCTGCGAGGCGGCGGTCATGACGATCGGGCATCCACGGAATGGCGGGCCTCACGGCTCGTGGCGGCAGCACTGCGGGAAGCGACGGCCCGGCGCCCGCGGCATCGCGGCTGCGGTGCCGGGTGGTGGCGTCCAGGCTGCATGCATGTAGCATTGGCGCGAGAATGTGGCGAGGGATGGCAATTCGATGGGGCAGACGGTGCATTCGTGTTCCGCGATCGAGCATCTCCTCGAGGGGGCGCTGCGGTTCCAGGAGACGGTGTTCCCGTCGACCGAGAAGCTGTTCACCGAGCTCGCGAAGGGGCAGGCCCCGCGCACCCTGTTCATCGCCTGCGCCGACAGCCGAGTCTCGCCCGAGCTCATCACCCAGACCGGTCCCGGCGAGATGTTCGTGCTGCGCAACATCGGCAACATCGTGCCGAGCTACGGCGAGATGCTCGGCGGCGTCTCGGCGGTGGTGGAATACGCGGTGGCGGCGCTGGGCGTGACCGACATCGTGGTGTGCGGCCACACCGATTGCGGGGCGATGAAGGCGCTGGCCGACCCGGAGGCCGCGCGCCTCGACGAGATGCCCACGGTGCGGTCCTGGCTGCACAACGCGATCGCCGCGCGCCGGGTCGCCGAGGCGCTCGCCGCCGGCGAGGCGCCGCCGGCGGCGATGCGCGTGCTGATCGAGCAGAACGTGCTGCTGCAGATGACGCATCTGCGCACCCACCCGGCGGTGGCGGCGCGGCTCGCGCAGGGCGCGCTGCACCTGCATGGCTGGGTCTACGACATCGAGCGCGGCACGATCGACGTGGTCGACGAGGAGACCCGCCGCGTGATCAGCGCCGAGACGGCGCTCGCCCGTCTGCAGAGTGCGGCACGATGACCCGCCTTCGCTGTGCCGCCGCGGCGATGGCCGCCGCACTCCTGCCGCTCGCCACGCCCGCGCGGGCCTACGACGTGACGGGCCGCACGATCGCGAGCCTCGATGCGGACCTGGCCGCGCACCGCGTCACCGCGTCCGGCCTGGTCGCCGCCTACGAGGCGCGGATCGCCCGGCTCGATCGCGGCCCGGGCGGGCTGCACGCGGTGCTGGCGCTCAACCCCGATGCCGCGCACGAGGCCGCTGCCAGCGACGCGCGGCGGGCGCGTGGAAAGACACTCGGCCCGCTCGACGGCATCCCGATCCTGGTCAAGGACAACATCGAGACCGCCGGCGCGCTTCCCACCACCGCCGGGTCGCTGGCGCTTGCGGCCAACGTCACCGGCCACGACGCGCCGGTGGTCGCCCGGCTGCGGGCGGCGGGCGCGGTGATCCTCGGCAAGGCGAACCTGTCGGAATGGGCGAATTTCCGCTCCTCCTTTTCAGTGAGCGGCTGGAGCGGCGTGGGCGGGCTCACGCACAACCCCTACGCGCTCGACCGCTCGGCCTGCGGCTCGTCGTCGGGGAGTGCCGCAGGCGTCGCCGCCTCGTTCGCGGCCGCTGCCATCGGCACCGAGACGGACGGCTCGGTCACCTGCCCCGCCGCGATGAACGGGCTGGCCGGGATGAAGCCCACGCTCGGTCTGGTCTCGCGCACCCGCATCGTGCCGATCTCGCCGGCCCAGGACACCGCCGGGCCGCTCGCGCACGACGTGGCGGATGCCGCCCTGCTGCTCCACGTGATGGCGGGCGCGGACCCGCTCGACACGGCGACCGCGGGTGCGGACGCACACGCTCCGGTTGCCGTGATTCCGTCCGGCACGCCGCTTCGCGGCGCGCGGATCGGCGTGCTGCGCTTCCTCGCCGGCCACAACGAGGCGACCGACGCGGTGTTCGCCCACGCGCTGGACACGTTGCGCGCCCAGGGGGCGACACTGGTCGACATCACCGACGGGCCGGACATGGACGCGCTCGGTCGCGACGAGGGCACGGCGCTGACGGCCGAGTGCAAGACCGCGCTCGACGCCTATCTCGCGGCCACACCCGCCAGCGTGCGGGTCCGCTCGCTGGCCGACCTGATCGCCTTCAACACCAGGCACGCCGCGCGCGAGCTCGGACTGTTCGGGCAGGACGCGCTCATCAAGGCCGAAGCGACCGGGGGTGCCAACGATCCGCCGGTGCAGAAGGCCCGCCAGGCCGCCTCGGCGCGAGCCGGCGCGATCGCCACCACCATCGCCAGCGGGCACTACGACGCGCTGGTCGCCCCCACCGAGACCCCCGCCTTCCTGATCGACACC
>CAXTVZ010000187.1:3595-6742 GCA_964247685.1 uncultured Acetobacteraceae bacterium | reverse complement strand
CCTGCCTTCTAACCTGCCGCCGGCGTCGCCTGCACCGCCTGCTCGAGCTCCGCGAAGCTCGGCATCAAATGCGTCGGAACTTCCTTGCGCCCGCTCTCGATGCTCACCTGCGGCGCATTCCCATGCAGATGCGAAACGATCACCGCGCGGATGATCTGGTAGTATTTGGCTTCCTCCTCGACCACGCCGGCGAGCCTTGTCGCCAGCGGACCCACCATTCCGTACGACATCAGAACGCCGAGGAAGGTGCCCACCATCGCACCTCCGATCATGTGCCCGAGAATCACCGGGCTCTGGTCGATATGGCCCATCGTCTTGATCACGCCGAGCACGGCCGCGACGATGCCGAGCGCCGGCAGTCCGTCCGACATGGTCGATAGCGCGTGCGACGGATGCATCTCCTCGGCGCGCGCCTTCTTGAGCTCGCGCGCCATGCACTCTTCGATCTGGTGCGGATCGTCCGCATTCATGCCGACCATGCGGAGATAGTCCGAGATCATCGCGGTGGCGTGATGGTCCTTCAGGATCGACGGAAACGCCTTGAAGAGGCCGCTCTCCTCGGGGTTCTCGATATGCGACTCGATCGCCAGCAGCCCTTTCGAAGACGCCAGGCGCATCAGCTGGAACATCAGCGTGAGCAGCTCGACATAGCTCTGCTTCTTGAAGCGCGACCCTTTGATCGCCTTCATGATGCCGCCGAACGTGTGCTTGAGGTCGTTGATCGAGCCCGAGATCACCAGCGCGCCCAGTGCCGCACCCCCGATGCTGAGCAGCTCGAAGGGAGCGGCCTCGATCACGGGTCCGATCGCCCCGCCGTCGACGATGTAGCTGCCGAAGACGCAGCCGAGCATCACGCCCAGTCCGATGATGACGAGCATGGCCGGCGCTCAGTGCGTGGCCGCAGCGGCGGCTGCGACCTGCGTGGGGTAGGCATGCGTGCGGTGCACGACCAGCACGATGCGGCGGTTGGCGGCGTTGAGCGGGTCGGCCGGCATCAGCAGGTCGCGATCGGCATAGCCCGCGACATTGGCGATGCGGGCGTCGCCCAAGCCTTCGTGTTCCAGCACGATGCGGGTCGCTTCGGCGCGCGCCGCCGACAGGTCCCAGTTCGAGCGGCACGCGCCGACACAGGTGGCGCCGTCGGTGTGGCCCGCGATCGAGACCGGCTCGTCGAGCCTGGCCAGCACGGGGGCGACCTGGGCGAAGAGCAGTCGAGCGCGGGCGTTCGGCTCGGCGGAGCCGGACGCGAACATCGGCTGGTGATCCGCATCCGTGATCTGGATGTGCATCCCGTCCGGCTGGAGGTCGACCGTGATCTGGCTCGCGACGTCGGCAAGGTCGGGATCGGAGACGAGGGTGTGCTGGAGCGTTGCCACAGCACCGGCGAGGGCCTGCTGCTCCCTGGCCGCGGCCGCCGCCGCCTTCGTGATCGCCGTCTGCGCCGCCGTGGTCGCAGGCACCTGGTCGGCGGCGACGTGCCCCAGCTTGAGCACCTGGTCCTTCGGCGTGCCGGTGCTCCGACCGGCCGCCTCGCTCCCGGCGTCGTCGCCGCCATCGCTGCCGTCGCCGTCACCGTTCCCGGTGTCGTCGCCAGGGTTGCTCGCGGTGCCGGCCTTGTCGGCTTCGCCCATCACGGGCTGGGCGTCGGGATCGGTCTGTGGGTTCGGGTGGTCGCCGACATTGGTGGCGGGGCCGCCGCGCGCTGCGGTGCCGGGGCCCGTGAGGGCGTTGGCACCGGTGGTGTCCTGCAGGTTGACGGCGCCGCGGTTGGAGACGAGCGAGCCCTCCTCATAGGGCGTGAGGCCGCCGAACGGCTTACCGGAGCCGGAACTGCTCTTGGTGTGGGAGAGCTGCGGGCTGAAATAGTCGGCCAGGCCCCGGCGCTGCTTCTCGGTGGTGGCGTTGATCAGCCACATCACCAGGAAGAACGCCATCATCGCCGTCACGAAGTCGGCGTAGGCGACCTTCCATGCACCGCCATGATGACCACCACCGCCGGCTTCTTCCCGGCGAATGACGATCAGTGAGCGAGCTTTGCCTTTTGCTTTGCCTGCCATTCCGCGCTCCAGATCGGGCTGAAGCTACCGGCGAAAGGTTAGAGGCCGGTTAGCGCGGGGCCCCGCAACGCGTGGGACGCGGAAGCAAGGCGACCTCGTCGGCGGGTGCTGCGGTGGCCGTTCGGAACAGCGCGTAGCGCTCGGCGACGACACCGTCCCGCGCGCGCGCCAGCACCGCGATTTCGCGAGCGCCCGGCCAGAGAACCGTGCGCGGCGGGTCGGTCCGGCGTTGGCTGCGCAGCAGAAGCACCTCCCGCGTCGCGAGCGCCGGGTGCGGCAGGCGGAAGAAGCGCCAGCGCGGCTCGACACCGAGCACGCTCGGGGCCGCACAGGTCCAGGCGAGCTCGCTCGCGAGCGCGTAATCGTCGGCGGCAACGGGAAGGCCGTCCGGGTCGGCACGCGCGACCGTGGCGCCAAGCGCCGGCCAGCCGCCGAGCCGCGCGAGCGTCACGTCGAGATGCGGCGACAGCTTCAGGAGCCCGGTGGTCGCCTGCAGGTAGAGCGGCACGGCGAGCGCGTATCCCAGCGTCGCCGCAGCGACCGCCGGCACGCGGCGCCAACGCGGCAGGCTGGCCGCCAGCGCCGCGGCGGGTGCCGCGATCGCCGGCCAGTTCGCCTGCACGCGCCCGCCCACCGCGTGGAGCACGAACACGCCGGCGGGAACGAGCGCTGCCAGCAGAACCAGCGTGGCCCCCGGCCTGCCCGCCCGCGCCCGTCGCGCGCACAGCACCAGGCCTGCCACCGCCAGGATGGCGACGAGCGGCGTGAGCAGGCCCAGCTGACCCGCGACGAGCTCGGCCTCGAAGCGGAGTGCGCGGACGGGGTGGAAATCACCGACCCTGCCGCCCTGCTTGCGGAAGCTCGCGAAGCCGTGGCCGGCATTCCACAGCAGCACGGGCATCGTCATCAGCAATGCCAGCGCCGCCGCCAGCCATGCCTCCGGCCGACGCCGCCAGGCGCGGGTCTGGCGATGCGCGAGGATGGTAAGACCGATCGCGGGGACCAGCAGGACGGCCGTGTATTTCGAGCAGAACGCCAGGCCGCAGCACACACCGGCGACCGGCAGGAACACGCGCTCGCGGCCGGCGAG
>CAXTVZ010000187.1:0-3495 GCA_964247685.1 uncultured Acetobacteraceae bacterium | reverse complement strand
CCAGGCCGCAGCACACACCGGCGACCGGCAGGAACACGCGCTCGCGGCCGGCGAGAGCGCGTCCGAGCGCCGCCAGCGTCGCCGTCCAGAAGAAGATCAGCGGCGTGTCGGGCGTCATGGTGACGGCGCCGGCGGCCAGCATCAGCGTCGCGTTCAGCAGCAGCACGGCGTGGTCCGCGCCCCGCAGGTCAAGTCCGAGCAGGTCGCGCGCGGCCCGCGCCAGCAGGAACGACCCGGCCAGGGCCAGCAGGGGAGCCAGCAGCCGCACGCCGAGCGCGGTCGCGCCCAGCCATTCCGTGCCCGCGCGGATCGCGAGCGCCACGACTGGCGGGTGGTCGAGATAGCCGGGAGCCAGCGCGCGCGACCACACCCAGTAATAGGTCTCGTCCGGCGAGAGCGGGACGGTGCCCGCGATCAGGAGCCTGATCGCGGTCAGCGCGAGCAGGAACGCCAGCACCCCACGGCTCAACGGATGCGCCACACCAGCGTGGCCGACACCGCGTAATTCCAGACCACCGCGACGGCCGCACCCGCCGCCGCGGCCAGGCTCCAACCCGAGTGCTCGCGAAAAAGCGCGTGGGCGATGCCGATATCGGCCGCCGAGCCGATGCCGCAGACCAGCATGAACAGGATGAAGCCGCGCAGCAGCGCTCCACCGCGAAGCCGCTGGCTGCGATAGGTCAGGCTGTTGTTCAGCCAGAAGTTGAAGGCGGTGGCGACCAGCGTGGCGATCGTGGCGGCGGTCCCGAACGGCACGCCGCCCTGGCCGCCGAGGGCTGCCACCACCGCGAGGTTCACGCCCACACCCAGCAATCCCACCAGCGCGAAGGCCACGAAGCGCAGCGGCAGCATGCCCCGGCACGCCTTGTCGAGCAACACGGCCGCGAACTGCACCAGCACCAGCGCGTCGAGCTTGCTGGCGCCGGCGCGTCGCGGCCGGAACCGGTAGGGCACCTCGCGGATCCGCAAGGCGCGGTCGGTGAGCACGAGGTCGAGCAGGATCTTGAAGCCCGTGCCGGACAGCCGGGGTGCGAGCCGCTCCATCGTCTCGCGCCGGAGCGCGAAGAAGCCGCTCATCGGGTCGGTGAGCGGCACGGGCAGCAGCGCCTGGGCGATCCGCGTGCCCTGCGCCGACAATCGCCGGCGCCCCGCACTCGCGAGCCCCCCCGTGTCGCCACCCGCGATGTGGCGGCTGCCGATCGCGAGGTCGCACGCGCCCGCCAGCACGGCATCGCACAGCGCCGGCAGGATCGCCTCGTCGTGCTGGCCGTCGCCGTCCATCACCGCGACGACATGTCCCGCCGCCGCCATCGCCCCCTCGATCACCGCGGACGAGAGCCCCCGCCGGCCAATCCGCTGCAGGCAGCGGATCCGCCGATCCGCCTCGCCCAGGCGCCGCACCTCGGCGGCGGTGCCGTCGGGACTGTCGTCGTCGACCACCAGCAGCTCCCAGGCGCGGCCTGCCAGCGCGCGCTCGAGCGAGGCGGCCAGCGGCGCGATGTTGGAGCACTCGTTCAGGCAGGGCACGACGACCGTGATGGCCGGGCCGGACATCCCTCGGAGCACATCGAATCCGGGGCGCGTGGGGTCGTCCATCGAGAGGGAGGAACGCTGCCGCGCCTGCCTCGTCAAGCACCGGACGACGCCGTCAAAAAATCAGAACGGCAGCCCTGCGAGGTCGCTCGCGGTGTGGATCGTCTGCAGCGTCTGCACGCGGGCGACCGTCGCCAGGCCGGTCAGCGCCTCGGTGAGCCGGTTCTCGTGGGCCGTGTCGGCCGCGACCAGGCGGAGCAGGAAATCGCCGCCGCCGCGGATCATGTGGCACTCGCGCAGCTCGGGCCAGGCGGCGACCGTGCGCTCGAACTCGGCGAGCACCGCCTGCTTCTGGCTCTCCAGCCCCACCAGCGCGAAGAACGAGACCGGCCAGCCGGTCAGCGCCGCATCGATGCGGACGGAGTAGCCGCGGATCACGCCCGCTTCCTCGAGGCGGCGCACCCGGCGCAGACACGGCGGCGGCGAGATCCCGACGCGGCGGGCGAGCTCCACGTTGGTCATCCGGCCGTCATCCTGGAGCTCGCGGAGGATGTGGCGGTCGATCGCGTCGAGGGTTACGCGGGTGGAGGGCATGGGGGGTCGTCGCATTGGGCGCTTCGCTGGACAAGGGGCTCTGCCCCTTGACCCCGCCAGGAGCAAGGGCCCCTGGACCCCCATCCATAAAGTGGGGTCTGGGGCCAAGGCCCCAGCGGGGTCCAGGGGCAGCGCCCCTGGCCTTGTCTAGCCCGCAGCGGTCCCGATATTTTCGCCATCATGAGCAAAACCCATCGCACCGACCTCCTGGTGATCGGCGCCGGCCCCGCCGGCTACACCGCCGCGATCTACGCCGCGCGCGCCAGCCTCAACCCGCTCCTCGTCACCGGCCTGCAGCCTGGCGGCCAGCTCACCATCACCACCGACGTCGAGAATTACCCGGGCTACGCCGACCCGATCCAGGGTCCGTTCCTGATGGACCAGATGGAGGCGCAGGCGCGCCATGTCGGCACCGAGATCCTCTACGACACGATCACCGAGGCGGACCTGATCCATGGCTCGCCCTTCCGCCTGGTGGGGGACTCGGGCGACGTCTACCTTGCCCGCTCGGTGGTCGTTGCGACCGGCGCGCAGGCCCGATGGCTCGGCCTGCCGTCGGAAAAGAAGCTCCAGGGCGCCGGCGTCTCCGCCTGCGCCACCTGCGACGGCTTCTTCTACCGCGGCAAGACCGTGGCCGTGGTCGGCGGCGGCAACACCGCGGTCGAGGAGGCGCTCTACCTCACCCACCACGCCGACCACGTGACCCTGGTGCACCGACGCTCCAGCCTGCGCGCCGAGAAGATCCTGCAGGAGCGCCTGCGCGCGCATCCGAAGATCTCGATCGCCTGGAACGCGGTGGTCGAGGAGATCGTGGGCGCCGGCACGCCGCCCGTCGTCACCGGCGTCGTGCTGCGCGACATCACCACCGACCAGGCCCGAACGCTTCCCGTCGACGGCGTGTTCGTGGCGATCGGCCACACACCCAATACGGTGGTGTTCCGCGACCAGCTGGAGCTCGACGGCGAGGGCTACGTCGTGACCGAGCCCGGCAGCACGCGCACCTCGATCCCCGGCGTGTTCGCGGCCGGCGACGTGCAGGACAAGATCTTCCGCCAGGCCGTCACGGCCGCTGGCACGGGCTGCATGGCGGCGCTCGAGGCGGAGCACTGGCTGGCCGGCCTGCCGATGCCCGCGGAAGAGGAAGCTGCGGCGGCGTGAATGAGCCCGGGTTGGAGTAAGGCAAAGGCAAGGGGCTCTGCCCCTTGACCCCGCCAGGAGGAAGGTCCTCCTGGACCTGCCATCACGAAGCCGGCGGGGTTGGTGGTATTTCCGTCGAAGCGCTTGTGGAGGAACGAATGTCGTTAGGATCCCGTCTTGCCTTGGCTGCCTTCCTGATCGCATCGGGAGCCACCTGCACCGCACGTGCGG
>CAXTVZ010000186.1:4389-6772 GCA_964247685.1 uncultured Acetobacteraceae bacterium | reverse complement strand
CCCCAGCGGGGTCCAGGGGCAGAGCCCCTGGCCTTCAGAACGTCCCCGTCAGCCCGACGACACCGCTCCACCCACTGTTGCTCGCGACCGACACCGGCCGCACCAGGACCTTCGCCGCCTCAGCCTGCACACCCACCTTCCCGAGGATTCTGGTGCGCACGCCGAACCCGATCGAGGCGCCGCGATCGGTGTCCGGAAAATACGGCGTCCGGATGTTCCAGACCTCGCCCCAGTCGACGAAGCCGAACGCTTCCGTCCCGCTGTTGAACCGCGTGTTCACAAACGTGGGCAGATTATGTGCGAGCTCGACCGCCGCGGCCGCGGCGCGGTCGCCGGTCAGCGTCACCGCCTGGAACGCCTGTCCGAAATCGAGCCCGCCAAAGGCGAACTGCTCGCTTCCCGGCAGTCGCTCGAAGGCGTACTGCCCGGCCGCCTTGGCCCGTGCCACCAGCCCGAGCGGCAGATGCTGCTCGCGCGACACCCGGAGCGACAGCTTCGTGAAATCCGGATTGCCGAACGCGATCGTTCCGCGCCGGGCGCCGAGCACGTCGATCCCCTCGCTGAATCCGAGATCGCCGGCCGTGACCCCGTCGAACCATCGGTCGGTGGCACCCCGCAGGCGCACGCGGATCGCACGCGTCCGCTCGTCGGAGATGGTCGTGCCGACCAGGGCCTCGTCGCTGTTGATCGTGTCGAAGCCGAGACTGCCGACCAGGTTGGTGTGCACGGTCTCGATCACCGGCATCGCGACCTGCGCGCCGAAGATGTAGGCGTTGCCGGCGGCGATGCCGTGGATCGGCTGCGTCAACAGGTCGGCGGCATTCAGCGTCACCGTGGCGCCCTCCGTTCCGAGCGGCTCGACATGGGTGAGCGCCAGGTATTGGAACCGCCTGACATCGATCGGCATGCCGTAGATGAGCTGGGTCCGGTCGCCCTCGCCGAACAGGTTGTCGATGGCGACGTTCGCCTCCACCTCGGTGCGGCCGAGCACCGACTGGCCGGCATTGTCGAAGCCGAAGCCGTACTCGAAACGTTTGTGGGTGACGGCGAGCACCAGCTCCACGCCGTCGGGCGTGCCGGGTGACGCCTGGAAGCCGCTCGCCACCGTCAGCCCGGGCAGCGCGTTCATCAGCAGCACGTAGCGCTCGAGCGTCGCCTGGTGCAGCGGCCGGTCGGCAACGATCGAGGCGGCGTAATGGCGGAGCAGGAACAGGTCGGCCCTCCCGGTATCGCCGCTGATCGTCACATGGCTCACATGCCCGATGACGACGGCGATCCTGAGATGGCCGGTGATGGGCTGTTTCGGAATGCTCACCTTGTAGATCGCGTAATCCTCGCGCCGGCACAGGGCCGAGATCCGATCCGCGATGTTCCGCATGTCACCCACGGTCACGAGCTTGCCCCGCCACGGGGTCCATGTCGCGGCCACCGCACGCGGCGGCAGTGACGCGGCGCCCGTGATCGTGACGTCGCGGAGCAGAAAGCCGGACCGCGGCCGCAGGCCCACGACCGCGGTCCGCGCGGGCGGCCGGGGTTTGGCCATCGCGGCCTGCGGCAGCCCCGGGGAGGGGGACGATGGCAATCCGATCGGCCGGTTCTCGAGCACCGTGTCCGTCGTTCCCGCGAGGGCCGATGACAGGCCCCTACCGAGAAGGGCGACCATCAGGAGCAGGCGCCGGAGACTCTGTTTGAGGTCAAGCACGTCCGTGATCCGATCGATCGTGACGCCGAGCGGTCCGGCGGCGGCGCGACGGCCGCCGCCGGTGGCCGATCAGTGGTGCAGTCCGGAGAGCAGCGACCCGGACGACGCACCGGGCAGAGCGGTCGAGACCGACACCGGGGCACCGCCAGTCCCGACCACCGCCACCGGCACGGGCGCGGTCACCGTGGCGATGGGCCTGACGGTGGAGAGGCCTGACGCCATGGGTGTCGTCACCGCCGCGACCGACGCGACGGGCGTGCTGCCGAGGCCGCCATGAACGCCTGAAAGCACGCCACCTGTCGGCGTCACGGCCACGCCCTGACCCGAAGACGAGGTGACGCCCGCGGCCTGGTTGCCCGCGAGCACGTTGCCGTTCAGCGCGGCGCCGGTCGATTGTGTCGCTCCCAGCGCGCTGGCGCCGAGCAGCGCTGACCCGGAGCCTCCCGACAACTGCGTCGTGGCGACGGTCACGCTGGCCAGCGGATTGACCACGTTGTCGGTCGCGGTTGCGGCGGAGCCGATGGTCGAGCCCAGCACCGGCGTTCCCGCGAGGCCGTTCGTCTTCAAGGCACTTCCGAGCGACGTGGTGGTGTTCCCCGCCGTGTCGACCGCGCCCGCGGCGGCCCCGTCGCCCAGCAATCCGGACGTGTTGCCGAGCGTGCTGCCGGTGCCGTAGCTGAT
>CAXTVZ010000186.1:0-4289 GCA_964247685.1 uncultured Acetobacteraceae bacterium | reverse complement strand
TGGCCGCGCCGTTCGCCGCGTCCGTGCCGGAACCGCTGCCTCCCGACGCCGTCGTCCCTCCGCTCCCGTCGCTCGATCCCTTGGCGGACTGACCCGGACCTACGTTCGGCACGCTGCCGGTTCCGCCGCCGCCGCAGGCAGACAGGGCAAGTGCGAGGCAAAGCATTGTGCCCAGCTTGGATGTCGCATTGAGCCTGATTGGCATCTTTCATCTCCCCAACAGAGCTGAATACTGTTGTGAAGCCCATTAACGGCGCCCGCTCGTTAATGATTCCTTTCGACCGACCGTCGGTGGAATTTCACTTAACCGTGTGCCTGAACAGTTCCGACTTCGAGAAAGACCTTTGTGCAACGCAAAACATCCGGAACACGCGACGTGCGTTGCGCCAACAGATGTCGCGTTTCGTCGGTGGTCGGCCGTTCATATTTGCACCCGCCCAGGTTCCTGGGACGCAATAAAGCGGTGAGTTCACCTAATCGAGTATTGCCCGACGCGTTTGAGACTTTTTCTAACGACCTGGAATGAGGAAGCGAAATCCGGACGCTTTCACACCTGCGGCTTTCGCGGCATCTGCGAATGGCCGCCAACGACAGAGGCCGGCCCGATCGGAACCAGGAGCGACGTCGCCACCGCCGCGCAGGCTCGGTCGGGAACGTGCTCTGTGCGATCACCATCCCCTGCAGATGGCCGCGCAAAGCTCCCGACCGACACGGCCGTATCTCGCCCGAACCTGGCAGGTCGCCACCCGCTCATCGTCGCGGCGAACACCGTCCCTGCCGCACACTGTCGCGATGTCTCCAGGCTGCCGCCTTTCGTCTCCGTCACGAAGCGCGACGCGAAAAGCGTCGTCCGGCTGCTTGCCGCCGCCGCATCTTTTGCGACCCGGCGCACGGCCTCAGCATCGGCGGCCGCGGCGTCCCCCATGATCTCTTCGGGCTGATGCGCGCATGACCGATGCGCCCGTGCCTCCCGACGGCCGCGCGTCGTCGACAGGTCATCGGCGCGTGCGTGCCGGCGGGCGGGAGCGGTTCCGGCGCGTCATCCCCGATCGCCGTCGGCGCCCTGCGGTAGCCGGACGGCGGCCTGCCGGAGCAGGGTGAGAAATTCCTCCTGCAACGCGGTCGGGAACCAGTCGCGCCGCGTGATCGCGCCGATCGTCCGCAGCGTGTCGGGCATCGCCGAGCTGATCGGCGTCAGCAGCCCCGCTTCGACCTCCGCCGTCACCTGGTCGCGCGACAGCAGGGTCAGGAAGTCGCTGCGCACCAGCAGGCCGCGGATCGTGGTGACCGAGCCGCACTGGATCGGTGCCCGCGGGCGCGCGATCCCCGCCGCGTCGAACAACTCCTGCCATCGCTCCAGCAGGGCCGAGGTGCGCCGGCCGACGATCCACGGGTAGAGGGCCAGCTCGTCGAGCGACGGCGCGCGTCGGGCCAGCGGATGGTCGCTGCGGCCGATGATGGTGATGCGGTCGTGCATCAGCACCTCCTGGCGGAGGTCGGGCTCCGACTGCTCGCGGAGCGCGCCGATCACCACGTCGATGGTGCCGCTCCGCAAGGCTTCCACCAGCTCGCCGTACGACCCGTCGACCACGTCGACCTGCGCCCAGGGCGCCGCCTGCGAGAGCTGCGCCAGCGTCACGGGGATCAGCATGGAGCGCGACAGCGCCATGGCGCCCACCGCGAGCCGCGCGGGCTGGCGCGCGACCTCCTGGAGCGCCACGTTCAGCTCGCTCACGCTGAGCGCGAAGCCGCGCGCCATGCGGCGGCCGGTGTCGGTCAGGCAGACGCTGCGGCCGCGGCGCTCGGTCAGCGCGACGTTGCAGGTGCGCTCGAGCTCCCGCACCGCGCGATGCACCGCGGGCTCGGACAGGCCGAGGGACTGTGCGGCCGCGGACAGGCTCCCCACCTCGGCCAGGGCCAGCACCGCGCGCACCTGCGCGGCGGTCAGATGCAGCTCCGGCCGGATGCCCGGCCGCGCCACTGCCGGCCGCCCCCCACCCGGACGCGTGGGGCGAGACGCGGCGCGGATCTCGCGGGCCAGCCGGTCGAACGCGCGCCCGGTGCGCGACAGCACCTTGGCCCCGTTCTCGGTCGGCCGCAGACCCTGGGCGAGGCGGTCGAACAGATGCGTGCCGAACTGCCGCTCGAGCCTGGCCACGCCCTGCGTGAGCGCCGGCTGCGAGAGCCCGATGGCATCGGCCGCCGCGCTGACGCTTCCGAGCTCGCCGATCAGCACGAGCGCGCGGAGATGCTTCAGGTTCAGGTCGAGCGCCGTGGTCGGGGTGGACTGTAGCAGTTTCTTATACCCTCCCGAACATTCGAATTTGTTTATCGTATCGCGCTGCGCGAGCAAAGCGTGAGGAAAGTCCGAGGCGAAACCCATGCTCGACAGAACCACCAGCTCGACCGCGTATGTCGGGCCGGCCGAACCGCCGACCAGGCACCGGGCGTTGATCGAATGGGTGGACACGATCGCCGCCCTGGCCCAGCCCCATGACGTGCGCTGGTGCGACGGATCGCAGGCGGAGTGGGATGAGCTGACGGATCGGCTCGTCCGCGCCGGCACCCTGATCCGCCTGAACCCGGAGAAGCGCCCGGACTCGTTCTACGCCCGCTCCGATCCGCGCGACGTGGCGCGGGTGGAAAGCCGCACCTTCATCTGCTCCGAGCACGAGGCGGATGCCGGCCCCACCAACAACTGGCGCGACCCGGCCGAGACCCGCGAGATGCTCTCGGGCCTGTTCGACGGCTGCATGGAAGGACGCACGATGTACGTCGTGCCGTTCTGCATGGGCCCGATCGGCTCGGACAAGAGCGTGATCGGCGTGCAGGTCACCGACAGTCCCTACGTGGTGCTGTCCACCCGCATCATGGCGCGGATGGGCACGCCCGCGCTCGCCATGCTCGGCGAGGACGGGTTCTTCGTCCAGTGCGCCCACACCGTGGGCATGCCGCTGCGGCCCGGCGTGGCCGATGTCGCCTGGCCCTGCAACGAGGAGAAGTGGATCTGCCATTTCCCCGAAACCCGCGAAATCTGGTCCTACGGCTCCGGCTATGGCGGCAATGCGTTGCTGGGCAAGAAATGCCTCGCACTCCGGATCGCGTCGGTGATGGCGCGCGACGAGGGCTGGCTCGCCGAGCACATGCTGATCCTCAAACTCACCTCGCCGGAGAGCCACGTCCACTACATCGCCGCCGCCTTTCCCAGCGCCTGCGGCAAGACCAACATGGCGATGCTGGACTCCACGCTGCCCGGCTGGCGCGCCGAGACGATCGGCGACGACATCTGCTGGATGCGCTTCGGCGCGGACGGCCGCCTCTACGCGATCAACCCCGAAGCCGGCTTCTTCGGTGTCGCACCCGGCACGGGTCCGCGCACCAACCGCAACGCGATCGGAACGCTCACCGGCACGACCATCTTCACCAACACCGCGCTAACGGCCGATGGCGACGTCTGGTGGGAGGGCCTGACCGACGCGCCGCCCGCGGGCCTCACCGACTGGCAGGGCAACCCGTGGGATCCCGCCACCGGGCCCGCGGCGCATCCGAACGCACGCTTCACCGTGCCGGCCGATCAATGCCCCACCATCGCGCCCGAGTGGAACCGCCCGGAAGGTGTGCCGATCTCCGCCTTCCTGTTCGGCGGCCGGCGCGCGTCGGCCGTGCCGCTGGTGACGGAGGCGTTCGACTGGCAGCACGGCGTCTACCTCGCCGCCAACATCGCGTCCGAAGGCACGGCCGCCGCCGAGAACGCGATCGGCGAACTCCGGCGCGACCCGTTCGCGATGCTGCCCTTCTGCGGCTACAACATCGCGGATTACTTCCAGCATTGGCTGCGTCTCGGGGCGGCCGCGCATTCCAACCCGAACCGGCTGCCGCGGATCTACATGGTGAACTGGTTTCGCAAGGATGCGCGCGGGAAATTCGTGTGGCCGGGCTTCGGCGACAATGTCCGTGTGCTGAAGTGGATCGTCGAGCGGATCGAGGGCAACGCACAGGCGGACGACACGCCGATCGGCCGGACGCCCTCGCGCAACGCGCTGGACCTCGACGGCCTGGCGCTCGACCCGGCGCAGCTCGACCTCCTGCTGAACGTGGATCGTGACGTGTGGCATCAGGAATCCGCGTTGAGCCGTGTATATCTCGAGAACTTCGGTTCGCGACTGCCGGCAGCCCTGCGCGAGGAGCAGCGCCGGGTTGAGGAGCGGCTGGCGTTCTAATCATGTCGGTCGGTGGAGAAGAAGGCCAGGGGCTCTGCCCCTGGACCCCGTTAAGGGCGAGCCCTTAAA
>CAXTVZ010000185.1:0-6781 GCA_964247685.1 uncultured Acetobacteraceae bacterium | reverse complement strand
GCCAGCGGGCGAGCTTGCCCTCGGTCATGGTCGGCGACAGCGCCGGCATCAGGATGGCGGTCATGCCGGGGCTCCTTCGCGAAGGACGTCGGTCCACAACTCGGACGGATCGGGCTCGGGACTCTCCTTGGCGAACTCCACCGCCTCGGCCACGCGCTTGCGGATCTCGCCCTCCTGCGCCTTGAGCTCGGCCTCGCCGATGCCGAGCTCCACGAGGCGCCGCTTCGCACTCTCGATCGCATCGTGCTGGCTGCGCATCAGGTCGACCTCCTCGCGCGTCCGGTATTTCGCCGGATCCGACATCGAGTGGCCGCGGTAGCGGTAGGTCGAAGCCTCGATCAGGAACGGCCCGTTGCCCGCACGGCAATGCGCCACCGCCTCGGCGGCCACCTTGTGAACGGCGAGCACGTCCATCCCGTCGACCTTGCGACCGGGGATCCCCCAGGGCGCGCCGTTCTGCGACAGGTCCTTCGAGGCCGAAGCCCGCTCGACCGAGGTCCCCATGCCGTAGCGATTGTTCTCGATCACGAAGATCACCGGCAGCTTCAGCAAGGCTGCGATATTGAAGCTCTCGAACACCTGCCCCTGGTTCGACGCACCCTCGCCGAAATACGTGACCGACACGCGGTCATTGCCGCGATAGCGGTTCGAGAACGCGAGCCCGGCGCCGATCGGCACCTGCGCGCCCACGATGCCGTGGCCGCCGAAGAAGTTCTGCGCGCGCGAGAACATGTGCATCGAGCCGCCCTTGCCGCGCGAATAGCCCGTGGCACGTCCGGTGAGCTCGGCCATGACCCCCTTGGGGTCCATCCCCGTCGCCAGCATGTGGCCATGGTCGCGATACGAGGTGACGACCTGGTCGCCCTCGCCCAGCGCCGATTGCAGCCCCACCACCACGGCCTCCTGGCCGATATAGAGATGGCAGAACCCGCCGATCAGTCCCATGCCGTAGAGCACGCCCGCCTGCTCCTCGAAGCGGCGGATCAGCAACATGTCGGCCCAGGCGCGCCGGAGACCGTCGGTGCCGAGCTCGCCCGAGCCTTCCGTCTTGATCGTGGTATCGCCGCCGTGCCTGCCGTTCGCCGCCGTCGCCGTGTTCACGCCGCTCGCCATCGCCTGCGTCCTATTCCTCTTTGTGATCGCCGGACTCTTTGTAGTCACTCGATCGGCCACCGGACTTCTCCACCACGCGCAAGCCATCGATGCGCATCGCGCGATCGAGCGCCTTGCACATGTCATAGACCGTGAGCGCCGCGACCGAGGCGGCCGTCAGCGCCTCCATCTCGACCCCGGTCCGCGCGGTCGTCGCCACCATCGCGCTTATCGCGAGCCCTGTCTCCCCGGCGTTTGCGTCCGCGACTATCGGCTCGATCGCGACCGCCACCGTTGAGATGGGGAGCGGATGGCAGAGGGGAATGAGCTCGGCGGTGCGCTTGGCCGCCATGATGCCAGCAATCCGGGCCGCCGCGAGCACGTCGCCTTTGGGCACCCGGCCGGCCGCTATCGCATCGCGCGTCGCGGCCTGCATCAGGATCCGGCAGGACGCGACCGCGCGGCGCTGCGTCACCGGCTTGTCGCCCACATCGACCATCACCGCACGTCCGTGCGCGTCGAGATGGGTGAGGCCGGCGCTCAACCGGAAACGCCCAGCAGCGCCCGCGTGGCCGCCGTCACGTCCGGCTGGCGCAGCAGGCTCTCGCCCACCAGGAAGCAGCTGACGCCCACCTCGCCCAGGAGCTCGATTTCGGCATGCGTGCGGATGCCACTCTCGGAGACCACGATCCGGTCCGGCGGCACGCGGGGGGCAAGACGGCGCGACACCGCGAGGTCGGTCGCGAGCGTGCGCAGGTTGCGGTTGTTGATGCCGATCAGCGCGGTGTCGAGGCCCAGCGCGCGGTCGAGCTCGCTCTCGTCATGCACCTCGACCAGCACGTCGAGGTCGAGCGAGTGCGCCAGCCGCGCGAGATCGAGCGCCACCTCGCTCGAAAGTGCGGCGATGATCAGCAGGATGCAGTCCGCCCCGATCGCGCGGCTCTCATAGACCTGCCACTCCTCGAGAATGAAGTCCTTGCGCAGCACCGGCAGGGCGCAGGCGCCGCGCGCGGCCTCCAGGTCGAGCGTCTTGCCGTGGAAATTGGGCTCCTCGGTGAGCACCGACAGGCAGGCCGCACCGCCGGCCTCGTAGGCGGCGGCCAGCGACGCGGGCGAGAAATCCGGCCGGATCAGCCCCGCCGAGGGGGACGCGCGCTTGATCTCCGCGATCAGCCCGGGACGGCGCTCACCGGTTGCCCGCTTCAGGGCGGCGGCGAACCCGCGCCCGCGATAGGCGCGCTCCCTGATCCGGGCCTTGAGCACCGGCACCGGCATCTGCGCACGCCGCCGCGCCACGCTCTCGCGCGTCTCGGCGCAGATCCGCGCCAGCTTGTCCGGACCGCGCTCCCCTTCGTCCATCCTGTTACACCACTCCCGCGACATTCGATATCGCATGTCCCGCGCCCGCGGGCGACGCGAGCCGCATCGCGCCCAGGAGGTTCGCAGCGTCGCCGGCGTCGAGCGCAGCCTCCGCACGACGTGCACCATCGACGAGCCCCGACACCGCCCCAGCCACCATCAGGGCTGCCGCCGCGTTCAGCACCACCGTGTCCCGATAGGGTCCGCGCTGTCCGTCGAGCATCGCCTCGAGCGCTGCCGCGTTCGCCTGCGGGTCGCCACCGGCAATTGCCGAATGCGGTGCCCGCGGCAGGCCGGCATCCTCGGGGCACACGGTGAAGGACCGGATCGTGCCGTCCGCCTCGAGCGAAACCACATCGGTCTCCCCCGCGAGGGTCAGCTCGTCAAGCCCCGCCCCGTGCACGAGCCAGGCGCGGTCGGCGCCGAGATCACGCAAAGCCTCGGCCATCGGCCGCAGGAAGGCGCTCGCGAACACCCCGGTGAGCTGCCGGCGGACACCGGCCGGGTTCGACAGGGGCCCGGCGAGGTTGAGGATCGAGCGAATGCCGATCGCGCGGCGGGCGGCTGCCGCATGACGCATTGCCGCGTGATGACGCGGCGCCAGCAGGAAGGCGAGGCCGTGTGCCGCCAGCAGCTGGGCTTGCCGTTCGACCGGCGGGTCCGGCTCGATCCCGAGCGAGAGGAGAACGTCCGCCCCGCCGCTCCGCGACGAGACCGCGCGGTTGCCGTGCTTGGCGACCGGCACGCCGCAGGCCGCCACCACGAAGGCGGCGGCGGTCGAGACGTTGAGCGTGGCCAGCCCGTCGCCGCCGGTGCCGCAGAGATCGATGGCACCGAGCGGTGCCGCGACCGTGACCATCCGCGAGCGCAGGGCGGCGACGGCGCCACGGATTTCGGACACCGCCTCGCCGCGCACGCGCAGACCCATCAGGAGCGCCCCGATCTCGGCATCGCCGGCATCGCCCGCGAGCAGCGTCAGGAACGCGGCCTCGGCTTCCGCCGCGTCCAGGATCGCGCCGTCGGCGATCCGGGCCAGGACTGCTCTGAGACTCATCTGAAAGAAGGCCGGGGGCGCTGCCCCTGGACCCCGTTAAGGGCGAGGCCCTTAAAACCCGATAGTGGATCGGGGGTCTGGGGCCTCAGGCCCCAGCGGGTCCAGGGCAGAGCCCTGGCCTTGCCTTCGGGACTCCCGATCGCCTGCCCGTTCACGCCGCCACGTTCGTGGGTGCGGCGCCCGCCACCCCCAGGAAGTTGGCGACGATCGCGGCCCCCAATGGGGAAGCGATGCTCTCCGGATGGAACTGCACGCCGAAGATCGGGTGCAGACGGTGGTGCATGCCCATGATCAGACCGTCCGCGGTCCAGGCGGAGACCGCGAGTGCTGCCGGAAGCGTGTCGCGGCGGACGACCAGGCTGTGATAGCGGGTGGCCTCGAACGGGCTCGGCAGGCCCGCGAACAGCCCGTGATTGCTGCCGGCGTGATGCATGGCGTCGACCTTGCCGTGCATCGGGGCAGGAGCGCGGACGACCTCGCCGCCGAAGGCCTGGCCGATCGCCTGATGGCCGAGGCAGACGCCGAGCAGCGGAATGTCGTGCTCGGCCGCGGCGGTGACGAGTGGCAGGCAGATCCCCGCCTCGTTCGGCGTGCAGGGCCCGGGCGAGAGCACGATCGCCTCGGGGCGGAGTTCCAAGGCTTCCGCCACGTCAATGGCATCGTTGCGACGGACGTGGCAGGCCGCGCCCAGTCCTCCGAGGAGATGCACAAGGTTGAAGGTGAAGCTGTCGTAATTGTCGATCAGCAGGATCATCGCGCCCGGAACATGCGTCGGAGGTGTTGTCGGGTCAACCGCCCGGGAACGGCGTCCGTCGCGCGGGGAAACAATCAATCCCCTTGTGCGCTGAACAGGACGGGAGCAACCGGAAGGTCGATGTCCTCATTCTGGCAGCACCTGTTATTGTCGGGCCCGGCACTCGGATTCGTCTCGGCGGTCTACCAGCGCATGCTGGAACAGCGCTCGCCGCAAGAAAAAGATGTGCTGACGCACCACGTGATACGGCAGATGCGCATCTGGCATGGACATCTGCTCAACAACTACTACATAACGCCTCGACAATTCTTTCTTCAGGAATGCCTTGCAATACCCGTTGCGTGCTGGATGATCCTCGTGATCCTGGGACTCGTGGGGTTAGGCATCCGGACAGAAGCCGCTCGAAGGCCGCGCGCCCGATAACGGATCATCTTCAGCAATAGGTCCCCGCGCGAGCCGGCTCCCGGACGCGCCGGCACCCCGACAAGCATGGCGAACACCGGACACATGGACGACGACCACCCCAACGACCGCACACGTGCGGATGTCTTCGGCACCGCCGGCGGAACATTGCGTCTCCGAGAGGGGGACGACACCTCCCAGTCTCCCGACTCGCAGTCCCGCGAGGCGGACGAGACCTCCGACGCCGAGGCGCGGATGCGCCAGGCGCTCGGACTGTTCGGCACGCGGCCGGGCGGCGGCGGCGAGCATGTCCGCCATCACGAGCAGCACTCGGGCGGAGAGCGCCGCCCGGTCACCAGCGGACCCGGCGCACGCCGCCACCGATTCGTGCAGGACGGCGAGGTTCCGGTCAGCGTCGTGCGCGGCCGGACCGGCCAGCGGCCGCAGGCGGCCGAAGGCGACCGCCACGCCGACGAGATCGCCCATGAGCGGCAGCTTCGCGCCGAGGCCGAACGCAAGCTCGGCGAGCGGGAGATCCAGCTGCGCTCGCTGCAGACGCGAATCGGCCATGCCGAGCTCGAGCGCGACAATGCGCTCGCGGAAGCGCGCGAGTGGCGCGAGAAGGCGGAAGCGGCCCTCGCGGCAGCCGGAACGGCGGCGGCCGACACGGCACCGGTGGCGGCCGACCCCCCGCCTGAGCCGCGCCACGACGACGACAACGAGATGGAGCCGCCGGGCACGCCCGGCGTCCGCGGGGCTCGCCGCGGCCCGCGGCGGCGCGTCGACGAGCCGCAGCTCGATCTGATCGATCCCGAGCCCGTCAAATGGTGGCTCTGATCGCGACCGAAGTATCGGACGCCCTTGCATCGCGCGAGACTTCCAGATACGGGCAAGCCGACAATCCCTTCAAGAAGAGCGACCATTGATCATGAGCAACGACAGCGCGTCCGATCCGCTGCTCGGCCTCACCGCCCAGATCGTCTCGGCGCATCTCGGCCACAACAACGTTCCGGCCAACAGCATTCCCGGGCTGATCCAGCAGGTCTACGCGACGCTGCGCGGCCTGGGTCCGGAGCCGGTCGCCGCCGAGCAGCGTGAGCCTGCCGTGCCGATCAAGCGCTCGGTGTTTCCGGATTATATCATCTGTCTGGAAGACGGAAAGAAGCTGAAGATGCTGAAGCGGCATCTGCAGACCGCCTACAACATGACGGTCGACCAGTATCGCGAGAAATGGGGCCTGCCGCCCAACTACCCGATGGTGGCGCCGAACTATGCCGAGCATCGTTCCTCGCTTGCCAAGAAGATCGGCCTCGGCCGCAAGCCCAACTCCGCGCCGGCGCCCGAGCCCGCCGCCGAGCCGGTGCGCCGCGGTCGCGGCCGCAAGGTCGCCGCCGACGCTTAGCGTTCGCCGGAACCGCCTTGCAGCGGGCGCGTCCCCTTCCCGGGCATCAAGACCCGCGAGGGGGAACGGGGTTGTTCAAGACGAGACGGCGTCCGTTCGGCGCGGGCTTTGAGGATCTCGAAACGACCTCGCGCCATCATGGGCGGATGAGCCATCTCGTCGACCTGTTCTACCGCTTCGCCTATGCCGCCGGTTTCCGGTCCGCCCGCATCGTCTGGAGCCTCACGCATCCGCACCACCGCGGCGCGCTGGTGGCGGTTCTGGTGGGACCACGGATGCTGCTGCTGCGCCAATCCTACCGGCCCGAGCTGTCGATGCCGGGCGGCGGCATCGCGCCCGGCGAAGACCCGGCGGTCGCCGCCGCCCGCGAACTCGCCGAGGAACTCGATCTGCGCGTGGACTTGGCCGATCTGCGCCAGGTGCATGTCGAAACCGGGCTCTGGGACGGACGACATGACACCGTCACGTTCTTCGAGATCGAGCTCGCGACGCGCCCTTCATTGCGGCTCGACAATCGCGAGGTTGTGGCGGCGTCGCTGGTGCCCTTCGACGAGATCGATGCCGCCTGCGTGACGCCGGCGGTGGGTGCCTATGTGGCGTGGCGGCGGGGGCGGATCGCCGATCGTGTGGTGCCGGCCGTGCGCGAGCTCAGGATGGCGCGGACGTCCTAGGGGCGAAGAAGGCCAGGGGCTCTGCCCCTGGACCCCGTTAAGGGCGG
>CAXTVZ010000184.1:0-6821 GCA_964247685.1 uncultured Acetobacteraceae bacterium | reverse complement strand
CGGTGCGTAGGACAGCTCTGTCGCAGGCGCGGGCAGCGTCGATGGTGCGGTGACGATGGCACCCGCATCGTCGGTCACCACCGCACCCGCCATGTTGAGCGCAATGGGTGCCACGTTGTTGAACGCGGTGCCCGAGGGGATCGCGTAGGTGAACTCCATCCGGCCCGCGCTGGTCAGCCCGGCATAGGTCGCGGTGCCACCATCGTTCAGCGACAATGTCGGCTGGCCCGCCACCGTGCTGATCGGCTTGCCGGCGCCGAGCAGGAAGGTGATGCTGTCGCCCGCGGTCAGGGTGCCGGCCGCTGAACCGGTTTCGATCACCGTCGCGATGGCGTCGGTCGTCGTGTTGTAGTAGAGCTCCGTCGCGGGCCTGGGCAGCGTCGCGGGCGGGCTGACGATCGCGCCCGTCGCGTCGGTGACCGTGGCGCCGTTCATGTTCAGCGCTGTCGGCGCGACGCCGCTGTCGATGCTCTGCGACGGGACCGTGGTGGTGAACTCCATCTCTCCCGCGCTGGTCAGCCCGGCATAGGTCGCGGTCTCGCCATTGTTGAGCGACAGTGTCGGCGCGCCGCTGACGGTGCTGACCGGCTTGCTGGCGCCGAGCAGGAAGGTGATACGGTCGCCCGCTGCCAGCGCGCCGGACGCGGATGCGCTCTCGCTGACGGCGACGATCGTGTCGGCGATGGTGTCGTAGGAGAGTTCGCTTGCCGGTGCTGGAAGTGTGGCGGGTGCGGCGACCGCGACGCCCGCGTCATCCGTTACCGTGGCGCCGTTCATGTTCAGCGATGTAGGCGCGAGCGCGGCATCGGCGCCGCCCTGCGGGATCGTGGCGGCGAACTTCATCTGTCCGGCGCTCGTCAGGCCGGCATAGATCGCGGTGCCGCCGTTGTTCAGCGACAAGGTCGGCGCGCCACTCACCGTGCTGACCGGCTTGCCGGCAGTCAGCAGGAAGGTGACCTGATCGCCCGCCGCAAGTTCGCCGGACACGGACGCGGTCTCGGTCACAGTGACGATCGTGTCGGTGATCGTGTCGTAGGAGAGCTCGGTCGCGGGCGTGGGCAGTGTCGCGGGTGCGACCACGGTCAGGCCGAGATCGTTCGTGATGGTCGCACCATTCATGTTCAGCGCGGTGGGCGCGAGGCCGGTGTCGAGGCCGTTCGACGGGATCGTGGTGGTGAACTCCATCTGGCCCGAGCCCGTCAGCCCGGCATAGAAGGCGATGCCGCCATTGTTCAGCGACAAGGTCGGCGTCCCGCTCACGGTGACGATCGGCTTGTTGGCAGCGAGCAGGAACGTCACCTGCGCGCCGGCCTTGAGCGCGCCGGAGGCGGCGGTGGCCTCGCTGACGCTGATGATCGTGCCGTTCCGGGTGTCGATGGCGAGGGGGTTCGCCATCGCCTCCTCGGGCGCGTCGATCGAGTCCGGGTCGATCGCCAGACCGTTGCTGCTGTCGGTGATGGTGGCGCCGTCCAGGCGAAGCCCGCGCACCCGCAGGGCTGCGGTGTCGTCGCCCGATCGGACGGTGTAGGAGAACAGCAGGTCGCCCTTGCTGTCCTGCCCGGCATAGGTGGCGCTCTGCTCGTTCGTCAGCACGAGCGTGGGCGATCCCGTGACCGTCACCTTCGCACTCGTGGCCACCGTGAAGGTTACCGTGTCGCCCGTGGTGAGCGTGCCGGTCGCGCCCGTGGTCTCGGTCACCGCGGTGAAAGTCGGGTGCACCTGGCCGAGATCGACGGAGGTGACGCCCGCGGTCGTCTCGCCGAGATAGTCGGTGAGGGTGAGCGTGAGGTCGGCGACGCCCACCGTGCCGGTGGAAGCCGTGGCGGTCAGGTCGTTGAGGAAGGTGGTCGCCTGCGCCGCCGTGCCGGTGAAGTGCAGCGTGCCGCCAGCGCCGGCGCTCGCTCCGTTCAGGCTGTCGGCGAGCGCGAGCAGGCCCTTCGTGTCGGCAACCGTGAGCGTCAGGACCTTGGTCGGATCCTCGGAAGCGACCAGCGTCTGCGTGTAGGGCGCGAAGCGGCCGGCCACGACATTCTCGGTCTCCTGAACGCCGGTCATGATCAGCGTGGTCTGGGCGGTGCTCGTGCCCTTCACCTCCAGCCCATCTTCCGATGCGGTGGGCGTGAAGCTGAAATCGTGGGCGAGGTCGACGGCCACCGCGTTGAGCGAATTCACGTCGCTCGGGCTGCTGTCGTAGTAGGAGCCGATGCTCGTGGAGTTGTCGTTCTCGAGCACCACCTGGCTCGGCAGCGCATCCTCCGCCTGGAGCTGGTCGAGCATCCTGATCGTGTCGGTGGCGAAACTGGGATCCGGGTCTCCCGCGAAATCCGTCTGGTTGTTCACCAGGATCGATGAGCGGATGCCGTTCTCGTTGCACCAGCGGATCTCTTCTATGACGGACAGCTGTTCGCTCGCCGACAACGCGCCCCAATAATAGGAGGGGAGTTCGATCTCGAAGCCGCCGCCATAGAGGGCGGCGGCCCGGAAGCCCGCGTAGAACGCGCTGGTCGCGAAGGGCTGGGTCGGGTCCTCGGCAGGCACGGTGCCGCTCTCGAGGGGCGCCACGTTCAGGATGCCGACGCTGCGGGCGTTGGCGACATAGCCGTCCCAGGAGGCGACATCAGTGGGAGTCCAGGAAATGCCGCCGTTGATGTTCACATGCCCTTCGGCGGGCGCCAGGCCCTGGTTCGTGAAGACGAAGGTGTAGTTGCCGAAATTGCTGGTGAGCCAGCCGCTCTGGGTGTTGTCGGCCGGGTTCGTGTATGAGCTGCCGGGCGAGATCGCATCCGGCTGGCTGACGGTGACGCCCGCGACGGAGCTTCTGGTGATCGAGCCCGCCGCGTCGGAGCCGGGGTCGTCGCCCTGGAACGTGGCCTCGACCGCGACCGTGATCGTCTGGCCGGCCTGGATCACGTAATAGCCGCTGCCGGTCTGGCTGGTGCCGTTGGACCACGCGGCATTGGTGGGCGCCTCCTCGGTCTCGTAGGTGCTGCCGTCGGTGGCGGTGAACAACGCGCCCTGTGCGGCGACCTCGATCGCGGCGCCGGTGGTGTTGGTGAGCTCGACCGTGCCGGCGCTGATGCCGGAATATTCCGACATCTCCTGCGTGCCCGACCCGCTGCCGGCCCAGGCGCCGGCGAGCTGCGTCACCAGGTCGTTCTCGTACGACCCATTATAGGTCACGTCCGCCATGTCGTAGTCGAGCGCGTCGAGGCCGATATCGCCGTTGGCGACGAGAGACGGCACGACCCCGGATGGGATCATCTGGTCCATATTCAGGAACGAACCCACCATGATCGTCACGGTGTCCGCGTTGGTGGCCAGCTCGTCGTTGTTGTTGGACATGTGAGAGCACTTCGGAGTGTT
This sequence comes from uncultured Acetobacteraceae bacterium, assembly GCA_964247685.1. Taxonomy (GTDB): domain Bacteria; phylum Pseudomonadota; class Alphaproteobacteria; order Acetobacterales; family Acetobacteraceae; genus CAXTPV01. The sequence goes on along the minus strand of CAXTVZ010000184.1, from coordinate 3,458 downwards.
GACCTCCGAAGGCTCTCAAACTCTTCTTTCGCAATTCTTAAAGTCGGTTGCCTCGGACTGACAACAACAGAGGTTTGTTCAGCGTCGATGCGAATGTCTTGAGAACTGCCATGGGGTGTTGTCTTCTCTCACCCGGTGAGACTCCTGCTCGTGGTCCAGCCGTCATACAGCAGAAGGTGGACACGGTTCCGAACGTCTAGTCCAGCTTCAATGGCGTCCCGCCGGCAGCGCTGCGCGAGCCGCTTCCGGACGGGCAGCGGTCACTAAAATCGCAGATCCTCCCTTCAGACTTGATGGATCGAGGCGGCGGTGCGCATGGCGCTCGCGCGGCGTTTCGCCGAAGCTGAACGCCAGCAGCCGCTGGCGCATGTCACCGATCCAGGCCGGTCTGCCGCAGACGCGGCGCCTCACGACTGGTGTAGATTGTCAACGGCGTAGAATACCGCCGTATGCACAAGAACAAGTGCGGAACAGCGACTCATTAGCGTGGCGATCATCAACTACACAGTCGCGTGAGCCGCGCGTGTTGTACGCCAATGCCGGACATCGCAGACCTGCACACGAGGATCGACAACAACGCCATTGAGCAGGAATGCCGGTCCTGCGAATCAGCGTCAGAGACGGCCCGCGTCCGCCGCACCCGCGCGCACGATCGACAGCAGCCCGGACGCCTCCATGCGCGCGCGCGTCTCCGCGATGCCCTCGGTCACCGCCAGCGCCGCGGCGAGCGCGCGCTGGCCGGCCTGCGCGTCGACCACTACCGGCGCACCGTCGAGGCAGGATGCCACGAACGCCGCATGCTCGGCCGCGAGCTGGTCCTCCTCGCGCCATTGCACCGCCTCGCGCCGGAACCCGCCCGTGCCCGGGAGCGGCAGGCCGCGGACGCGGTTGATGAAGGTGAGCTCGCGCTCGACGAAATCGGCCGAGAGATAGCCCTCCTCGGAGAACAGCCGCATCCGGCGCTCGGTCTTGAGCGAGATGCGGCTGGCGGTGATCGCGGCCACGCAGCCATTGGCGAAGCGCACGCGCGCGTTGGCGATATCCTCATGCGCGCTCGACACCGCCGCCCCCAGCGCATCGACGCTGGCGATCGGGCTGTCCACCAGCGACAGCACCAGGTCGAGGTCGTGGATCATCAGGTCGAGGATGACCGAGACGTCGGTGCCGCGCGGCTTGTAGGGCGCGATCCGGGTCGCCTCGATGTAGAGCGGGCGGGTGATGCGCTCGGAGATCGCGCGGTGCTCGGCCGAGAAGCGCAGCAGATGACCCACCTGCAGCACCAGGCCGCTGGCGGCGGCGAGGGCCGCGAGGCTGGCCGCTTCGGCGAGCGTGGATGCGATCGGCTTCTCCACCAGCACGTGGCAGCCCGCCTCCAGGGCGCGGGTCGCGAGCGTGGCGTGCAGCTCGGCGGGTGCTGCCACGATCACGGCGTCCGCGCGGTCGAGCAGTGCTGCGAGCTCGAGCCGCGGCGCGCCCCCGGCCTCGCGCCCGACCGCGGCGGCCCGCGCCTCGTCCGGATCGTGGATGCCCACCAGTTCGGCGCGCGCCGAGGCCGCGACCTTGAGCGCGTGGAAGCGGCCGAAATGGCCGGCGCCGATCAGGCCGATTGCGAGCCTCTGCGTGCCGGGCGTGCCTGCCATCGTCGCACCTTCCGGTGGCCAGAGAAAAAGTCGGAACGGAAAGTCGAGCCGCCTGTAGCAGGACCGGGCGCTGCGTGTCTTGCGACCCCTCATGTGGGCTGCCCCGATCTTGCCGCCACCCGGACGCAAATTCGCCGGCCCCCGCGTGTTAAGAAGCGTCACCCAGGAGGGACAGGACAACATCATGACCCGTAAGGTCCATTTCGCGATCAAATCCGCTGCCGTTGGCATCATCATTGGGTGCCTCGGCGCCGGTGCGGCCAGTGCCGAGCCCGGCGGCTGTCTGAAATACGGCGCCGTCGGCGCGGTGGGCGGCCATCTCGCCCATCACGGCGTCGTCGGTGCCGCCGGCGGCTGCGCCGTGGGCATGTACAAGCGCCACGAATACCGCAAGCAGCAGCGCGCGATCGCGCGCCAGGGGGAGAGCGCCGCCGTCCCGCCCGCGGGCGACCAGCCGCGCTAGGGGAGCGCGCGCCCGGGTGGTTGCGCGCGCGATCACCCGGGCGCCGCGGCGGAGAGAGTTGCAACCCCAACCCGCTCCCGGCATGTTCCGCCGCCTCGCCGGGCGGCGGGGCAGGCTGAGGGAGCGGCGGTTTCTCCGATGATGTATTTCAGCCGTCTGCGGACGGCCCTGATCTTCGGGGTCTGCCTGCTCGGCGTTCTCCTCGCCCTGCCGAACGCCATTCCCCGCCCCGCGGCGGGCGTGCCCTGGCGGGCGATCCATCTCGGTCTCGACCTGCGCGGTGGGTCCTACCTGCTGATGCAGGTGGATGTGGGCGCGGTCACGCGCGCGCGACTCGAGAGCCTGGGCGATGCCGTGCGCCACGCGCTGCTGACGGCAGGGCTCGGCTATCGCGACATCCATGTGGATGCGGCGGCCCACGCCCTGGTCTTCACGCCGCGCGACGCCAACGAGACGGCGCGCGACCTGGACGCGATCGCCGGCCTGCCGCGCGACCTGCGCGGCGAGTTCGCAGGTGCCACCCGTCCGGACGGCGCGATCGCCGTCACCCTCAGCCAGGCCGGGATCACGCGGCGGGCGAGCCAGGCGGTGGAGCAGTCGATCGAGATCGTGCGGCGCCGGATCGACGCCACGGGCGTCGTCGACCCTGCGATCGCGCGCCAGGGCGCGGAACGGATCGTGGTGCAGCTGCCGGGTGTCTCCGACCCGGAGCAGGTCCGCACGCTGCTCGGCACCACCGCGAAGATGACGTTCCAGCTCGTCGACGAGAACGCGCCGCCGGGCGGGGCCGCGCCGGGCGACGATCTGCTGCCGAGCCAGGAGTTTCCGGGCCAGCGCATCGCGGTGTTCCGCCATGTCGAGGTCGACGGCGCGGACCTCACCAACGCCCAGGCCGCGCCCGATCCGCAGACCGGGCAGTGGGACGTCAACTTCACCTTCAACTCGGCAGGCGGCCGGCGCTTCGCGGCCGTGACCGCCAACAATCTGGGCAAGCGCTTCGCGATCGTGCTGGACGGCAAGGTGATCTCGGCGCCGGTGATCCAGGGCGTGATCCCGAGCGGCTCGGGCCGGATCTCGGGCAATTTCACGGCCGCGTCGGCGACCACGCTGGCGCTGCTGCTGCGTGCCGGCGCGCTCCCCGCCCCACTCGCCGTGCTCGAGCAGCGCACCATCGGGCCGGAACTGGGGGCCGACAGCATCCGCGCGGGCGCGGTCAGCCTCGGCGTGGGCTTCCTGCTCGTGATCGCCTTCATGGGCGTGTTCTACGGACGCTTCGGCTGGTACGCGAACGTCGCCCTGGTCGCGAACCTGGTGCTGATGACGGCGATCCTGTCGCTGTTCCAGGCGACGCTGAC
>CAXTVZ010000183.1:0-6859 GCA_964247685.1 uncultured Acetobacteraceae bacterium | reverse complement strand
TCATCGAACCGGTTCTCGCGCTCCGCATCGCGCAGGAACCGCACCTGCTTCACCAGGATCTCGGACGGCGTCGGCACCTCCGCCCACAACGCCATCACGTCATCAATGAACTCAGCCAGCGGCACATAGCCCGGCCGCGTCGACTGCCCCGGCGTCAGGTCCGTCTGCACGCCCGGCGGTGCGAGTTCGATCACCTCCACGCGCCCGCGCAGGATCTCCCGCAGCGACACCGTGTAGGAATGGATCGCGGCCTTGGTCGCGCAGTAGGTCGGCGTCAGTGTCAGCGGCACAAAGGCCAGCCCCGACGTCACGTTCACGATCACCCCGTTGCCCGCCGCCACCAGCCGGTCGATCAGCGCATTCGTGAGCCGGATCGGACCCAGCAGGTTGGTGGTAACGGTCGCCTCCGCGTCGCCGAGGTCGCGCGCCTGGTCCAGCACTTCGTCGCGCATGATCCCGGCATTGTTGACCAGCACGTTCAGCGTCGGATGCTCGGCCACGATCCGCCGGGCGAACGCCTCGATGCTGCCGCCGTCGGAGATGTCGAACTCGGCCACATGGATGCGCGGTCGACCCGCCGCCGCACGCTCGAGCGCATCACGCCTGCGCCCCGCCACGATCACCGTGTTGCCGGCGTCGTGCAGGCGATGCGCGAGCGCTTCGCCGATGCCGGAGCCGCCGCCGGTGACCAGGATGGTGTTGCCGTCGAGCTTCATGGTGGTGCGCCTATCGCATGTCCGCCGCCCGGCCCGTGCGGCCCGGCACCGATCGCCGCCTCGATGGCGCCGATCAGCTCGCTCGGCCGGTAGGGCTTGCGGAGCAGACGGTATTCCAGCTGCGCTGCGGAGACGTCGTTGAGCGCGTCGGGACGCCCCGTGGCCACGATCACCGGCAGGCGCGGGAAGCTGCGCCGCAGCCGCATCGCGACTTCGAGACCGTTTGGCCCCTCGGACAGATGGATGTCGGTGACCAGAACGGAGAACTCGTGCGGCGGATCGGCGATCAGCCGGAAGGCCTCCGCACCGTCGGCCGCCTGGATCACGTCGTAGCCCGCCTCGGTGAGGCACTCCGTCATGATCGTGCTGATCAGGGGCTCGTCTTCCACCAGGAGCACGCACATCAACCACGTTCCCCGCTCATGAGGGCCCAACACGGGCCGAGGGCGGAGCGTTCCGCCGCGACCGCAGCACGACATGCGTGTGGGCGATCACACATTCGCCTGCTCCTCCTCCGGTGGCGTATCATCCGGGCCGTAGAGGAGGGCGGCGCACTCGGCCGCCAGCACGCCCGCGCGGATGCGCACGTCGTCGCGCCAGGCGTCGTCCATGATGTCGCCGACGCCGAGATGGCGGTCCTCGAAATACATCCGGTGCACGTCGCACCGCGCGGCGCCGTAGACGATCCGCGTGACGCTGGCCCAGATCGACGCCATCGAGCACATGCCGCAGGGCTGCAGCGTCGAGTACAGCGTGGCCCCGCGCAGGTCGTCGCGGCCGAGGGAGCGGCAGGCGCGGCGCATGGCCACGATCTCGGCATGCGCGGTGGGGTCGTGCTGCGCGCCGACCTCGTTATGCGCTTCCGCCACGATGCGGCCCTCATGGACGATCACGCAGCCGATCGGCGAGGCCCCCGCGGCGGCGGCACCTGCGCGGGCGAGCGTCAGCGCGCGGCGCATCATCCGCTCGTCCTGCTGGGCGTCCTCCTGGGCATCCTGCGGCGCGTCGCTCACCAGTTCGCCCACAGGCCGGGCGTGGCGAGCTCGACCGAGTGTCCGTCGGGATCGCGGAAGTAGAGGCTGGTGCCGCCGCGGGCCCAGGTCACCCGGCTCTCCCCGGCCACCCCGATCGCGTCAAGATGGCGCTCCCAGGCCGCGAGCTCGCCCCAGGGCACTGCGAAGCAGATGTGCTGGTGGCCGCCGGCGTCGTGCGGCGGGATGGTGCCGCCCGGCGTGGGGCACGGGGCGGTGGACCCGCCGCGCGCGAACAGGAGCAGGACGCTGCCGCCCGGAATCGCGAGCCCCGCCATGCGCCCGTCGCGCAGCAGGCGCTCGGCGCCGAGCAGCCGTGTATAGAAATCCTCCGAGCGGGCGAGATCCTCGACATACAGCGAAACCTCCAGCAGGTGGCTCAGGCGCGGTGGCGGGCTCTCGTTCATCGGGCAGCGGAACGCCCCGCGCGGGCTCGAGGCTCCCGGGCGGCGCGGTTTTATTCTCCGGGCGGAGGTGGCGAGTGACGGCGGTGATGGAGCGGCGCGGTGCGGAGGCGGTCACCGAGCCGGTGCCCGAAAGCGCCAAGACGATGCGGCCGGACCGCGTGTTCTGGAGCCATTTCTCGCCCAATCTCGGCCCGGGCGGCTGGGTCACGGGCGTGCTGCTGGTGCATCTCGGGCTCGACCTGCGGACCGGGCTGGCGGCGATCCTGCTCGGCAACGTCCTGGGCGCGCTCCCGGTCGCCTTTGCCGCTGCCATCGGGCCGGTGACCGGGCTGCCGCAGATGGAGGCCTCGCGGCGCGTGCTGGGAACGGCAGGGCTGCGGCTGCCGGCGGCGCTGAACTGGCTCTATTGCGTGGGCTGGGACGCGGTGAACAACGTGCCGGCGGCGAGCGCGCTGGTGGCGTTGCTGCTGGTGGCCGGGATCGGCCTGCCATTCGCGCCGGCGCTGGCGGTGCTCGCCGCGGTGCAGATGGTGGCCAGCATCTACGGCCACGACGTGGTGCAGTCGGTGCAGAAATACCTCGGCGGCGCGCTGCTGGTGCTGTTCGCGGGGATCGGGCTCGCGACGCTCGCGGCGCCGGTCGGGGCGCCGGTCGGGGCGCTGGTCGGGGCGCCGGTCGCGGCGAGTGCGGCGCCGCATGTCACGATCCCGCATTTCGTGCTGGCGACCGCGATCCTGGCGAGCTTCAACCTGTCCTGGGCGACCTACTCGTCGGACTACACGCGCTACCTGCCGCGCGACACGAAGCCCGCGGCGGTGGTGTGGCGCGCGCTGCTCGGCCTGCTGCTGTCGGCGATCCCGTTCCAGGTGCTGGGACTGCTGACCGCGGGCTCGATGGGCGAGGGCACGCCGGCCGCCGTGATCGCGGGGCTGGAACGCGCGGCCGGCCCGCTCGGGCCGCTGGCCCTGCTCGCCATCGCGCTCTCGTCGATCACCGGCAACTCGGTGAACGACAACACCGCCTCCTACAGCCTGATCTCGGCGGGGCTGCGCGTGCCGCGCGTGGCGGCGGCCGTCGTGACCGCGACGCTCGGCTTCGTGCTCGCCGTGCTCGGCCACGGCCACTATGCCGATCTCTACACCAGCTATCTCGTGGTCACGCTCTACTGGATCGCGCCGTTCATCGGCATCGTGCTGGCCGACTGGTGGTGGCGGCGGCGCCCGGACATGACGGCGCCCGTGGGCTGGACCGCGGAGGCGACGCTGTTCGTGGCCACCAGCGTCGTCACCATCGCGCTGTTCTCGAGCACCGACCTCTACACCGGGCCGGTGGCAGCCGCCCTGGGCGGCGCCGATATCGGCTACTACGTGGGCTTCGCGGCGGCGTTCGGCGGCACGGTGTGGCTGCGCCGTGCACGGGCACCGGCGCCGGCCTGATCAGGCGATGCGGGCCGCGCGCGCATGGCGCCGGGCGACGTGCCGGTCGCGCGCCGGAACGCGGCACCGAAGGCGCTCTCGGACGCGTAGCCGAGCGAACGCGCGACGACGCCCACCGGCGCGCCGCGGCCGAGCCGGTCGGCGGCGAGATGCATCCGCCACCGCAGCAGGTAGGAGATGGCCGGCTCCCCCGCCACGGACGCGAAGCGCGCGGCAAAACTCGACCGCGACATGCCGGCCACGCGCGCGAGCGCCGCGAGCGTCCAGCCGCGCGCGGGATCGGCGTGGATCGCGGCCAGCGCCTCCGACAGGCGCGGGTCCGCGAGCGCCGCGAGCCACCCGACGCCGGCCTGCGGCGTGGCCGCCATGTAGAGGCGCAGCGCCTCGATCAGCAGCGTCTCCGACAGGTGCCCGGCCACGAGCCGTCCGCCGGGACGCGGCACGCGCAATTCCGCCATCAGCCGTTCCGCGAGCCAGCGCAGCCCGGCCGAGCCCGCGCCGGCCGCGAGATGCACCACCGGCGGCAGCGAGCCGAGCAGCAGCGATGCAGCCGGGCCGGGCACCAGCTCGAAATAGCCGCCCAGCCCGCAGAACGACCCGCCGCCGTTGATCACGGCGATCTCGCCGTCCGCGGTGGCCGCGACGAAGCTCTCGAAGTCGATGGCGGGCGCGTCGAGGCTGCTTCCCAGCACGAGCGCGTGGCCCCGCGGCAGCAGCACGAGCTCGCCCGCCGCCAGCGTCACGGGCGCCGGAAGACCCTCGACCCAGAGGCTGCACGCGCCCGACAGGGCGCGTAGCAGCGCACCACCTCGTCGGCGGGAAGGTGCAGCGACCACTCGCCGCCCACGTCCACCCCGCGGAAGGCGTAGGCGGCGGGCCGGAGCAGTGCCAGCACGTCGGACAGCGGGTCGGACGGCATCATGGACGATCGCACCAGCAACATGGACGATCGAGGCTAGCTCGTCCGAGGAGGGCGGCCTAACTCCTCCGCGACGTCCTCCTCGGAGCCACGCGATGCAAGACCACCAGGCCCTCCAGCTGATCAGCAGGCACGGCACCTTCCGCGTCGCCCCGGTGGCGCCGCCCGTGCCGGCGCCCGGCCAGATCGTGGTGCGGGCCCGCGCGGTCGCGATCAACCCGATCGACCGCTTCGTCCAGCCGCTGGGCGGGCTCGTCTGTCGCTGGCTGCGCTATCCTGCCGTGCCGGGCTACGACGTGGCCGGCGAGGTGGCGGCGGTGGGCGCCGGCGCGGCCGCAGGCTTCCGGGTCGGCGACCGGGTGGTCGGGCTGGCGAGCGGCACGGACAAGGGCCACGGACCGGCCGAGGGAGCCTTTCAGACACATGTAGTGCTCGCGGCCGCCATGGCGGCCCGCATTCCCGACGCGCTGGCCTTCGAGCAGGCCGCGGTTCTGCCGCTGGGGTTGTGCACCGCGGCGAGCGGCCTGTTCCAGAAGGACTACCTCGCCTTGCGGCCACCCTCGCCCGCCGACCCCGTGGCCGCCGGCGAGACGCTGCTCGTGTGGGGGGCCTCGACCAGCGTCGGCAGCAACGCGGTCCAGCTCGCGGTGGCCGCGGGCTACGACGTCGTCGCCACCGCCTCGCCGCACAACCACGCCTACGTGGCCGCACTCGGGGCGCGCGCCGTGTTCGACTATCGCAGCCCCGCGGCGGTGACGGCGATCGCGGCCGCGCTGCGCGGCCGGCGCGTTGCGGGCGCGCTCGCGATCGGCGCCGGCTCGACGGCGGCCTGCATCGGCGTCCTCGGGCGATGCGAAGGCCGCCGCTTCGTCGCGGTGGCGAGCCCGCCGGTCACGCTCGACGCGGTCGCGACGGCGGGCGGCGGGTGGCACCGCCTGCTGCCGGCGCTGGCGCGGATCGCGGCCGCGAGCGCCGTGCTCGCCGTGCGGGCGCGCCGCCACCGCATCACCACGAAATTCATCTGGGGCAGCAGCTGCAAGGACAACGAGGTCGGCCCGATGATCTTCGGGGCGTTCCTGCCGCAGGCGCTCGCCGCCGGAACCTTCGGGGCGATGCCGCCCGCGCGCGTCGCGGGCCACGGGCTCGAGGCCATTCTTCCGGCCTTCGCCGAACTCGCGCGCGGCGTCTCCGCGCGCAAGATCGTGGTGACGCTCTGAGCGACCGGCATCGGCGCACCGCCGGCGGCGATCCGGGCCGCTACTCGTGACGTGACACCGTCCCGAGCTGTGGGCCGGCGTTGTCCACGCGACGTCGGCAACACCGCCGCCCGAGGAGGTCGACATCATGAGCGACGACAAGCAGCCTGGCAGCCAACCGGACAGCGCTCCGGCCGAGACACCGCCCGGCAAGTCCCCCGACAAGCAGCAAAGCTCGAAGCACCAGGCCGAAGACCGGTCGGAAAAGCAGGTCAACCCGGACGGCTGAGACACGCCGGGCTCGCTCTGGCCGCCCCATCCCGCGGCGGCCAGGGCGGCCCGTTTCCGGTCGGGGCGGGCAGGAACGACATCGCGGTCCGTGTCGCCCGCCCGATCCACCTTCCGAGCCGCCCGACCGCTACACCAGCGCTGCCGCCAGGTTGACGGTGAGCGCGATGATGACGGTGTTGAACAGGAAGCCGAGGAAGCCGTGCACGGTCGCGAGCCGTCGCAGCGGACGCGCGGCGATCTGCACGTCGGAGACCTGGAAGGTCATGCCGAGCACCACGGCGAAATACATGAAGTCCCAGTAGTCCGGCTCGTCCTCGCTGGGAAATTGCAGGCCGGCCTGCAGCCCGCCGTCCGGCTTGCGCTCGTAATATTCGTGGGCGTAGCGCATCGCGAACACGGTCTGGGTCAGGAACCACGAGATCAGCAGCGTGATGGCGACGAGGATCACGCGCGCCTGGATGACGCCGGCCGGCAGGTGGCTGGTTCCGGCGAGCGCGTGCAGCACGGCGGTGAAGCTGAACACGACCGCACCCAGCGTGACCCAGAAGATGGTCCACTCGCCCTCCTGCTGCCGCTCCGCATTCGCGGGCATCGTGTCGGGCACGCTGCGGTAGAACATCAGGGCCAGGGCGGCGAGATACACGAAGGCGCCGGCGTCCCAGGCGATCACGTTGCGCACCGGGGGAGCGAAACGGTGCGCGGTTGCGACATAGGCGATGGCCGCGACGGCCAGGGCCACGAAGAAGCGGGGATGGCCGGTGACGATCCGGGTTGGTCTGAGAGGCATGTGGTTCCTTGAGGCAAGGGCTTCTGCCCCTTGGACCCCGCCAGGAGGGGAAGGCCCTCGATGGACCTGCCTTCAG
>CAXTVZ010000182.1:0-6871 GCA_964247685.1 uncultured Acetobacteraceae bacterium | reverse complement strand
GCGCCGCCAGCACCTCCGCGAACATCACGCTATGCGTCCCCACATCGACGATGTTCGTGATCCGCCCATCGAAGCACGCCGCCGCGTCCTCGAGCACCGGCGCCCCGCTCGCCAGTGTCGTCCAGCGCCCCTGCCCGAACCGCTCCGCCAGCCGCTCGCGCGACGCGAACACCGCCGAGATCTCCTGCTGGTCCGCCGCCAGCGTGTTGATGCACACCGGCCCGCCCACCGTGAACGACCCGTGCGAGCTGGTCGAACGGTTGATGCAGAACAGCAGCGTCGGCGGCGTGTCGGTCACCGAGCTCACGGCCGACGCCGTCAACCCGTGTCGGCCGCCCGCATCCACCGTCGTAATCACGTGCACGGCAGCGCCCACCCGCGACATCGCCTGGCGAAACGCCGCCTGCGCCTGGCTGAGATCGGCCTCCTTCGCTTCACTCATCCCTGGTCTTCCATTCCCGGCCCGGCTGCTACTCATCCTGCGGCCGCCGCCATTTGCAATCCCCCCCGACACGCGGCACCTTCCGCCCCCTCGAAAAGAGGGTGGCGGGCGAATGACGGGGTGGTTTCGGCGCGTGGCGCTCGCGGGAGCGCTGAGCTCGCTCGCGGGCTGCGGCTGGCTCGCGGGCGGCGACGACAAGCACAAGGCGGCGTCCGCCTTCACCGGCACCGAAGACACCACCGAAACCATCACCCTGGGCAACGGCGACGGCCTCAATCTGCCGACCACGGTCGCCGGCTTCACCCGCAGCGACGTGCGCGTGGGCGACAAGGCCACCGAGGCCGGCGCGACCTACACCCACGCCGGGGCGCCGGGCTCGATCGTCGCCACCGTCCACGTCCACCAGGTCTCGAGCGGCAGCGCGCTGAACCCGTTCTCGGGCGGCGGCAGCGACACCGCGACCAAGCCCCGCTCGGACGCAGCACTCACCGCGCTGATCGCCGACATCACCCGCACCCACCCCGATGCCGGCGTGATCGGCCGCGAGGACGTCTTCCTGGTGCGCTTCGGCGCCGTGCAGGCCGGCCGCGCCGCCGAGCTGACCGCCACCGACGAGCTCGACGGCCAACGCCAGCCGGTCCGGGTGTTCGCCGAATCCTTCTGCTGCATCAACGGCAAGTGGGACTACGAATACCGCTTCGAGGCGCCGGCGGGCGTCCAGGCCCGCGAGCTCGAGAATGCGTTCGCCCGCGCGATCGCCTGGAGCCGCGAGCCGAGCGCGAGCGTCGAACAGGCGGAGTGACCGTCTTCCCGTGACTTGGGAGACCGCTGCCCGACCCCTTGAATGGAACACCGCTGCGAGGCGAGGCGACTGGAGCGCCGCCTGGGCCATCAATGACGCCGTGCTCGCGAGCCGTGACCCCGCGGCCCGCGACGACCCGGCGCTCCCCTACCATCTCCGCTGGGTCTGGGACGGCCGCCCCTTCGACGGTCGTGACGTTCTCGTCCGCTGCTACCACGGCCTCGGCGACACGCTCCATTTCGCCCGCTATCTCCGCCCACTCGCCGCCCGCGCGCGGAGCGTCACCGTGGAGGCTCAGGGCCCGCTCGCCAGCCTGCTCCGCTCCATCCCCGGCATCGCGGTCCATGCGTTCGATCTCGGCGCCCCCCTGCCTCCGTCGGCGTGCGACATCGAGAGCATGGAGCTCGCCCATGCGCTGCGTATCCCGCCCGAGGCGCTCGCCTCCCCGTGCCTGGCGCTCGCGGCACCGGCGCCACGCCGTCCGGGTGCGGTCGGACTGTGCTGGCGCGGCGGCGACTGGGACGACGCGCGATCCGTGCCGTTCCGAGCGCTCGGCCCGATCCTCGAGGCCGCTTCCGGCCGGCTGTGGAGCCTGCAGCCCGGCCGCGGAGGCGCCCGCTTCGCCAACCCGGGCGGGTGCGGCCCGGACATCGCGGAGACCGCTTCACTTCTCGCCTCGCTCGACCGGATCGTGACGATCGACAGCATGGTGGCGCATCTCGCCGGCGCGCTCGGCCTGCCTGCGATCGTGCTTCTGCGCGCCGGCGCCGACTGGCGATGGGGCGAGGCGGACGCGCCGTGCCGCCTCCATCCCACCCACACGCTGCTGCGCCAGTCGCGTGCCGGCCTGTGGGACGACGTGATCGCGCGCGCCGCATCCCTCCTCGACAGCGTGTGACCGGAGGCGGGGCAATCGCCGCGCCTGGCGCCGGTTGATGCGCATCGAGGAGTTAGGGACCGGATCTGGGCGCCGTGCATTTCCGCATCGACATGCAGCGCATGTTTGCCGAGGACACCGTGTGGTACACCCCCTGGATGTCGCGCGTGCCGCCGCTGGTCTTGCGCCTCGCCGCGACGCATCCGGAGCGGACGATCTTCACCCGCTTCATCCCCGCCGAGTGCGCCGGCGACGGGCACGGCACCTAAGCCGGTTACTATCGCCGCTGGTCGTCCATGACGGGCGAGGCTTGGCCGCGAGATGATCGATCTCGTCCCCGAATTCCGCCGCCTCGTGCCCCCCGCCCTCGTGCTCGACAAGCGGACCTACTCGCCCTGGTCGGCGACGCGCCGGACCGCATGCTGACGAGCTCAGCGCGGATCCTCGGCTGATCACCGGCGGCGAGACCGACATGTGCGTGCTCGCGACCGTGCTGGGCGCGATCGATCGTGGCGACCCCGTCACGGTCGTGACCGATGCGCTCTGCTCGTCCTGCAACCAGACGCATGATGCGATGATGACGCTGTCCGGCCATCGCTTCGACACGCGATCCACGGACGCCGTACTCCGCGCGTGGAGTTGACGCCGCCGGACGCCTTCCTCACGATCGCGCGTTATCGCAGATGGGGTTCGAGGATGCGGCGTCGGGCTTGGACGACACTGGGCTTGTACGCAGCCGCACTCCTGGCCGCAGCACCGGCGGCGATCGCCATCGGAGACCAGGCGCCGGTCGCCCGCACAGCGCCCGTCACCGACGATTATTACGGCACGGAGATCACCGATCCCTATCGCTGGATGGAAAGCCAGCCTCAGCCCGAATTCAACAACTTCCTTCACGCCGAGAACGACCACGCGCGTGCCGTGCTCGCCCGCATTCCCGGCCGCGACGCGCTCGCGCGCGACATCGACGCCGTGACCGGCCTTATTCCGAGCGTCAACGACGTCACACCTGCCGGCGGCCTGGTGTTCTTCCTCAAGCGCGACGCCGGCGGCCAGATCGCCCGGCTCTACGTCCGCGACGCCCAGGGCCACGACCGCCTGCTGGTCGATCCCGCGCGATTCAACGCCGGCCGCGCGCATGCCGAGATCGACCAGTTCGCACCGTCCGACGACGGCAGCCTGGTCGCCTACGGGATCTCGGTCGGCGGCTCGGAAAACAGCACGCTCCACGTCATCGAGACGGCCACCGGCACCGCGCGTCCCGACGTGATCGACCGCGCGAAATTCGCCAGCGTCTCCTGGGCGCCCGACGGCAAATCCTTCTTCTTCAACCGGCTTCCCGCGAGCGCCGCGACCGCAGTGGCGGTCGAGCAGTACGCGCACCAGAAGATCTACCTGCACCGGCTCGGCGACGATCCCGCACACGACAGCGTCGTGCTCGACGCCGACCATCTTCCGTTCGCGTTCCACGCCCCCGCCGTGTTCCCGGCCGTCGCACTCACGCCGGGCTCCGACGTCGTGCTCGCGCAGATCGCCGACGGCGTGTCGCCGGAATCGGAGTTCTACGTCGCCCACCGCTCGGCCCTGCTGGCACTCCACCCGGACTGGCGGCTGCTCGCCACCCAGGCCGACGACGTCGTCGGTGCGGCGGTGCGGGGCGACCGCATCGACCTCCTGACGCACAAGGACGCACTGCACTTCAAGATCGTCGAGACCACGCTCGCCACTCCCGATCTCGCCCACGCACGCACGATCGTCCCGGCAGGCCCCGGCGTGATCACCATGATCGCGGCCGCATCCGACGCGCTCTACTGGGCCACGCGCGACGGCGCCGTCTTCGGCCTCCACCGCCTCCCGGATGGTGCCACGACGCCGGGCAAGGTCGCGCTTCCCTTTGCCGGCACGATCGAGCCGCCCGGAACCACCGCCGGCGGCCTGGTCACCGATCCGACCCGGCCCGGCGCCTTCGTGAGCGTGGAATCCTGGGTGCATCCGCGCGTCTGGTTCACCTACGACCCGGCCACGAGCCGCGTGATGGACACGCACCTGCTGCCGGCCTTCCCGCGCGACGTCTCGCCCTATGTCGTGACCGAAACCACGGCGACCGCGCGCGACGGAACCCGCATCCCGCTCTCGATCGTCGAGCGCCGCGACGCGCCCCATGACGGCAAGCGTCCCACCTATCTCGTGGGCTACGGCGCCTACGGCATCTCCTACGATTCCGCCTTCAACCCGGCCTTCCTGCCCTGGCTCGACCATGGCGGCATCTACGCGGTGGCCCACGTGCGCGGCGGCGGCGAAGGCGGCCAGGCCTGGCACGACGCGGGCAAGATCGCCACCAAGCAGAACACGATCACCGACTTCATCAGCTGCGCCGAGACCCTGATCGCGCGCCACGACACCGACCGCGCGCATCTCGGCGGCGAGGGCACCAGCGCCGGCGGCATCCTGATCGGCGGCGCCATCACGCAGCGCCCCGACCTGTTCCGCGCCGCCCTGATCCGCGTCGGCGCCACCAACACGATCCGCGAGGAATACACCGCCGGCGGTCCCGCCAACATTCCCGAGTTCGGCACGGTCAAGAACCGCAAGCAGTTCCCGTCCATGCTCGCGATGGACGCCTACAACCACGTCCGCAAAGGTGTGGCCTACCCAGCGGTGCTGCTCACGGGCGGTGCGGACGACCCGCGCGTCACGGTGTGGATCCCGGCCAAGATGACGGCGAAGCTCCAGGCCTCCACCGCGAGTTCGCGCCCCATCCTGTTCCGCGTCGAGTTCGACGCCGGGCACGGCATCGGCTCGACCCGCCAGCAGGTCGACGACGAGCGCGCCGACGAGTTCGCCTTCCTGCTGTGGCAGTTCGGCGAGGCTGGGTTCCAGCCTGAAGCCAAATAGAAACCCAGGGCTCTGCCCTGGACCCGCAAAGGGCCTTGGCCCTTTGATCCCGCTTGTTTTACGAGCCGTGCGTGATCAGCGTGGCGCCCAGCAGCGGGGCTAGATCCAACGACAGAGCCGCCACCGCGCCGGCGGAAAGGAACATGACGCATCCGAGAAGCAGCAGGATCCGGCTGCTCTCGCCTGTTTTAGGCTGATACATGCTGTGCATGGCGGAAGCTCCCTAGCTTGTCCGGCCCCTAGTAAATGCCCGCGGTCGTTAACAAACTCCAACATTTCCGCTTGCCTTTTTTGTGCGCGTTTCTCTCAACACGCGCAAAACTTCTACCGCGCCATCACCTTCGTCTTCTTCCCGCCTGACAACTCACGTATTTCGCCGGAACGCCGCCGCACCCAGCACCAACCACGACAAGATCAACAGAGTCCCGCCCACCGGCGCCATCCCCACGATCGCCGCCTCGCCGAACGCGAACGTGTCCACGCCCGCGCAAAACAGGAGCGTGCCCGCCAGCAACCCCCAGACCGCGACCGCCGCGCACCGTCCCGCGATCCTCGCCGCACCCAGCAGCGCCAGTGCGTGCCAGATCTGCATCTCGACCCCGCGCTGCAGGATAGCGGCATGCCGCCCATCGAGCGCGCTCGCATGCGCGGCATAGGCCGCCAGCCCCACACCCGTCGCCCCGAGCAGCCCCGCACCCGCCACCGCTACTTGTTCGGTCACCCGCATCACCGCCTCTCGCCCTCCAGCCCCTCGCAACGCTCGACGCTTTCCGTATAGGCTCGCTCTCTGCGATGCCCAGAGGCGACCTCTTTCCCGAGATCGGGCCCTACGAAACCGGCTACCTGCCGCTGACGGGAGGGCACGTCATGTACTGGGAGCAGGTGGGCGAGCCGCTTGGCCGCCCGGTCCTGTTCCTCCACGGCGGCCCCGGGGCCGGGGCCGGCGCCGTGCACCGCCGCTTCTTCGACCCGAATTTCTGGCGCGTGGCGATCTTCGACCAGCGCGGCGCCGGCCGCTCCCGCCCGCTCGGCGGGCTCGCCCACAACACCACCGACGACCTGGTCGCCGACATCGAGCTTCTGCGCGAGCATCTCGGCGTCGACAAATTCCTCCTCTTCGGCGGCTCCTGGGGCTCCACGCTCGCGCTCGCCTACGCGCAGGCCCACCCCGACCGCGTCGCGGGCCTGGTGCTGCGCGGCGTCTTTCTCGGCCGCCCGGCCGAGCTCGACTGGTTTCTCCACGGCCTGGCCCGCGTCTTTCCCGACGCGCATGCGGCGTTCGCCGGTTTCCTGCCGGCGTCCGAAGCGGGCGACCTCCTCGGGGGCTACCTGCGGCGCCTCACCGACCCCGACCCGGCGATCCACCTGCCGGCCGCCCGAGCCTGGTCGCTCTACGAAGGCACCTGCTCGACCCTGCTCCCGAGCCCCGACACGGTCGCCTCCTTCGCCCGCGACCGCTCCGCCCTGGGTCTCGCGCGCATCGAGGCGTTCTACTTCGCCAACAACCTGTTCCTGCCGCCCGAAGGGCTGCTCGGTCGCATGGACCGGATCGCGAACCTGCCCGCCGAGATCGTGCAGGGCCGCTACGACATGATCTGCCCGCCGCAGAGCGCCTTCGAGCTTGCCGCCCTGTGGCCTCAAGCGCGCCTGACGCTGATCCCCGACGCGGGACACTCGGCGCTGGAGCCCGGCATCCGGCGCGCGCTGGTGGCCGCGGTGGACAGGTTTCGCTTGCGACGTTGAAGAAGGCCAGGGGCTCTGCCCCTGGAAAACCTCGGACTTGGCTTCCCCTACCCTCGATCGGGACAACCCCAACAATCAGGGTTCCAAGGGACGACTGTCCCTTGGCGGGTCC
>CAXTVZ010000181.1:0-6875 GCA_964247685.1 uncultured Acetobacteraceae bacterium | reverse complement strand
AAAGGGGTCTGGGGCCAAGGCCCCAGCGGGTCCAGGGCAGAGCCCTGGCCTTCCTCTACCGCGCGAGATCCGCCGTCAGTCCCGCCATCTTCGCCACATGCCGCCACTCCTCCGGCCGCACCGGCACCACCGACAGCCGGCCGTAGCGGACCAGCGCGAACTCGGCGAGCGCCGGATCCGCCTTCATCTCGGCCAGTGTCACGCGCGTCGTCACGGGTCCCACCGCGCGCATGTCGACCGCCACCCAGTCGCCCTCCGCGGCCGTCGGATCCGGATAGGCCTCGCGCACCACCTCGACGACGCCCACGATCTCCTTGCCGATGTTGGAGTGATAGAAGAACACGCGATCCCCGAGCCGCATGGCCTGCAGGTTGCGCTTGGCCTGGTGGCTGCGCACGCCCGTCCACGGCTCCACCCCGTTCGCGACCTGCTGGTCCCAGGAGAACGAGTCCGGTTCCGATTTGACCAGCCAGTGCTGCGCGACCTTGGGCGCGGTCACTCCACCACCGCGCCGTCGCGAAACACCGCGCGGTAGCGGCGGATCACCACGCTCTCGAACAACCCGGCTTTGGCATAGGGGTCGGTCTCCGCGAAGCCTTCGGCGGCGGCGCGGTCGGCCACGTCCACCAGCAGCAGCGAGCCGCACGGACGGCCGTCGCGGTCGAGCAGCGGACCCGCCTCGCGGATCCGGTCCACGTAGGTCTGCAGATAGGCGATGTGCTGCGGGCGGGTCGCCATTCGCAGGTCGAGGCTGCCGGGCTTGTCCGTGCAGAGGATGGTGAACAGCATTTGGACCCTCCAGGACGCGGAGGTTACGACCGGTCCGACCCGATCACCAGAGACTCACGCCGCGCGCGACAACGCACTTGCGAGCGAGGCCACCACCACGCAGGCGATCCCCGCCCAGCGCCGCGCCACGAGGTGCTCGCCGAGCAGGACCACGCCGGCCACGGCCGCGATCGCCGGCTCCAGGCTCATCATCACGCCGAACACCCGCGTGCTCAACCGGCGCAGCGCCATCATCTCGAGCGTGTAGGGGAGCGCGCTCGACAGCACCGCGACCCCGATCGCGGGGGCCAGCAGCGCAGGCCTGAGCGCGAAGGCGCCGAGCGAGGGGGCCGCGAACGGCAGCACCGCGATGGTCGCCACCACCATGCCGAGGGCGGCCCCGGACGGAGCGGGCAGCACCTGCCCCACCCGGTGGCCGGCCAGGATGTAGATCGCCCAGAGCAGTCCTGCGAGCAGCGCCCAGGCCACGCCGCGCGGATCCGGCGACACGGCGGCAGCGGTGGGTCCCAGCAGAAGCAGGAGACCGCCCACCACGAGCAGCGCCACGAGCAGGTCCGCCAGGCGTCGCGCGCCCGCGAGTGCCACCAGCAGCGGTCCGAGGAACTCGATCGCCACCGCGAGCCCGAGCGGGAGGCGCGCGAGCGACAGGTAGAAGGCGGCGTTCATGCCCCCCAGCGCCAGCCCGTAGGGGAGCAGGCGCCGCAGCACGGGCCCGGTGAGCCGCGCGAGCGGCGGCCGCACGAGCACGCACATCACGAGCGCCGCGACGCCTGCGCGCACGCCCACCATGCCGAGCGGACCGACCGCCGGGATCAGCACCTTGGCGACAGCGGCGCCGGTCTGGAACGACACCATCGCGAAGACGACCACCGGAAACGCGCCCATCCTGCCGAGTGGTGCGCGTCCGCCGGCGGCCGTTCGTGGGGCAGCGAGCCCGAGCTCAGCCAAAATTGTCGGGGTCGGGTCCGAGGCGCTGGCCGCGATCGAGCGCCTCGATGGCTTCCACCTCATCGAGGTCGAGCTCGAAATCGTCCACCGCGAAGTTCTCGCGGATGCGGGAAGGGGTCACCGATTTCGGGATCACGACGTTGTCGATCTGCAGGTGCCAGCGGATCACGATCTGCGCCGGCGAGCGACCGTGCTTCTCGGCAATGCGCGTGATCACCGGGTCGGCCAGCAGGTCCTTGCCCTGGCCGATCGGACTCCACGCTTCCGTGGTGATGCCGTTCTGCACGTGGAAGCGGCGCAGCGAGGCCTGCTGCAGATAGGGGTGCAGCTCGACCTGGTTGATCGCCGGGATCACGCCGGTGTCGTCCAGGATGCGCTGCAGGTGGTGCTCCTTGAAGTTGCACACGCCGATGGCGCGCGTGAGCCCCTCGTCGCGCAGGGCGGCGAGCTTGCGCCAGGCCTCGACATAGGTGTCACGGGGCGTGGGCCAGTGGATCAGGTAGAGATCGACATGGTCGAGCCCGAGCCGCTCGAGGCTCGCTTCCAGCGCGGGGCGCGGGTCGGCATGCGCGTCGTTCCAGAGCTTGGTGGTGACGAAGATCTCGTCGCGGGCGATTCCGCTGTCACGAATGCCGGCGCCGGTGCCCGCTTCGTTCTTGTAGATCGCGGCGGTGTCGATGCTGCGATAGCCCGCCTCGATCGCCGTGCCCACGACGCTCGCCGCGTCGCCGTCGGGCACCTGCCACACGCCGAAGCCGAGCTGCTGCATGTCCACGCCGTCGGCGATCGTGATGATCCTGTGTTCGCTCATAGTCTGTGTCCCGATGGGGCGGGGCCTGCGGTGCCGCGGGGTTGACGCCCCGGATCGTCGCCGCAATCTCTCCGCCATGGATGATGAGATCGCACCCCCAACGCCGGTCGAGCCCGATCGCTCCCCGGCGACGCACGAGGTCGAGACGGAGAAGTTGCCGCGCGAGATCGGCGGGCCGAAAGGGCCGGAGCCGACGCGGTATGGGGATTGGGAGCGCAAGGGGCGCTGCTTCGACTTCTGAGCGCGGAGTAAGGCCAAGGGCTCTGCCCCTGGACCCCGCTGGGGCCTTGGCCCCAGACCCCGTTACATTTGGCTCTCTCCACGCGATTGGGTCGCGGCCCCAAATCTTTACGAGCCCAGGCAGGACCCGCCCGGCGCCGGGTCTAGCTGCTCGACTGCCTCCAGCGCCGCCTCTGGCGAGCAATACCCACCGAACGTCTCGCTGTGGCGGATCGGGCCGAACACGGCCGCCAGCCCACTCGCATCCTCGCCGTCGGTGAGCAACCGGTAGGTGGTGATCGCCACGGCGTTCGGGTTGCTCTCCGTGGTGGCCACGAACATCAGCGTCGCCGGCATGCCGCCCACCTTGGCGCGCGCGAAGCGGACGGCCTGCTTGCGGCCGATCGCCGGGCTCGGCGCCTCGTCGGCGATTGACCCGGTGGCATCCTCGACGCTGACCACGTCCCAGCCGCGCGTGGGTGCGAGGCGGGGCAGCATCACGGTCACCATCGGCGGAGTCTGCGCCGAGCCGGACGGCACCTGTCGGCGTGCCACCACGATCACCCCCTCCCGCCCGTCGGGCGCGAAATGGGGCACGGTGTTCACCCCCTCCGACACGTCG
Organism: uncultured Acetobacteraceae bacterium; assembly: GCA_964247685.1. Lineage (GTDB taxonomy): Bacteria > Pseudomonadota > Alphaproteobacteria > Acetobacterales > Acetobacteraceae > CAXTPV01. The sequence continues at coordinate 3,486 of CAXTVZ010000181.1, read as the reverse complement.
ATCCCCACCACGCTGGAGACGCTGCCGCCCCTGGCCTGACAGGCGGTGAGCGGGAGGCCGAGAAGGCAGGCGAGCAGGGCTATGCGAGGCATCATGCGGGCCAGCGTAGCAGCAGGCAGGCACCGACCGTAAACCGCGGGGCGGCACAGGTTTTGCCTTTGTCTGCATCACGAACGACCCGATCCTGAGCGGGAGCCCGCATGCGCAGCCTCGACGAACGGCGTTGGACCCAGCTGGTGCTGGGCCTCGTGGTGATGATGACGATCTCCAGCCCGCAATATGTCTGGACGCTGTTCGTCCATCCGTTCCAGGCCGCGACGCATCATTCGCTGGCCGCCGTGCAGGTGACGTTCACGCTGCTGGTCGTGCTGCAGACCTTCTTCTCGCCGGTGCAGGGCCTGCTGATCGACCGCTTCAGTCCGCGCGTCATGATCGCGATCGGGACGGCGCTGTCGGGCGCGGGTTGGGTCGCCGCCTCGTTCGCGACCACGCTCGCGGGCCTGTTCGCGACCTACGGGCTGTTGTGCGGGCTCGGCACCGGGATCGTCTATGTCGGCGTCGTGGGACTGATGGTGCGCTGGTTCCCCGATCGGCGCGGCTTCGCGGCGGGGGTGGTCGCGGCGGGCTACGGCATGGGGGCGATGGTCACGACCTTCCCGATCGCCGACACCATCGAGGCGCACGGGTTCCGCCACGCGCTCCTCGTGTTCGGCTGCGTGCTCGGCGTGGTGGGGGTGCTGGCCTCTCTCGGCCTGCGTGCACCGCCCGTCGTCGAGGTGCCGCCCAGCCGCCAGGACGCGCGCGGCGCCGCATCCGACCGCCGCTTAACCGCGCCGCGGGACATGCTGCGCACCCGGCTGTTCTGGCTGATGTTCTTCATGATGACGACGATGTCGACGGGCGGCCTGATGGTCACCGCGAATTTTTCCGCATTTGCGCACGAGTTCGGGATGGCGGGACAGACGGTGTTCGGCCTGGCGCTGCTGCCGTTCGCACTCACGCTCGATCGCACGACCAACGGACTGACCCGTCCCTTTTTTGGTTGGGTGTCGGACCGGCTGGGACGCGAGGAGACGATGGCGGTGGCCTTCACCGCGGAGGCCTGCGCGATCGGGCTGCTGCTGGCGTGCCGGCACGACCCGTACGCGTTCGCGCTGCTGTCGGGCGCGGTGTTCTTCGCGTGGGGAGAAATCTTCTCGCTGTTCCCGTCGCTGCTGACCGACACGTTCGGCACGCGCCACGCCACGACCAATTACGGGTTTCTCTACATGGCGCAGGGCGTGGGCTCGCTGCTCGGCGGCCCGCTGGCCGCGCTGCTGCACGACGCGGAAGGCGGCTGGGTGCCGGTGTTCGGGGTCGCGATCGCGCTGGATCTCGCGACCGCGGCGGCGGCGATGGCGCTGCTGCGGCCGATGCGTCGAGGTTGGCTCGGGCAGGAGGTTCTTGTGCCTGCCTGAAACGGCTCACCACAACAAACGGGGTCTGGGGCCAAGGCCCCAGCGGGTCCAGGGCAGAGCCCTGGCCTTCCCCCCGCGTTCCAAAGCTTGACCCCGCAGACCCGATCTGCCCCGATCGATCCATGACAACGACCTTTGCAAACCCGCTCCTAGCCGACTGGACCACGCCGTTCGGCCTGCCGCCGTTCGATCTCATCCGCCCGGAGCACTTCGAACCCGCCTTCGCCGTTGCGATGGAGACCCATCTCGCGGAGATCGCCGCCATCGTCGCCGACGAGCGCCCGGCGGATTTCGAGAACACGATCGTGGCGCAGCAGCGCGCAGGTCGGCTCCTCGCGCGCGTGGCCGGGGTGTTCTCGAACCTGGTGGCAAGCCTCGGCGGTGACGCGCTCGAAGCCGTGGATCGCGTGATGTCGCCGCGTCTCGCCCAGCACGGCATGGCGGTGCGGCTCGACCCCGGGTTGTTCGCGCGGATCGGCGCCGTTCACGCGGCGCGCCCGTCGCTCGGCCTGGCGGAGGACCAGATGCGGCTGCTGGAGCGGACGCATCTGCAGTTCGTGCGCAGCGGCGCCGGCCTGGTCGAGGCGGACAAGTCGCGCCTGGCCGCCATCTCCGAACGTCTCGCCGTGCTGCACACGGAGTTCGGCCAGAACGTGCTGCACGACGAGAAGGATTGGGTGCTGCCGCTTGGCGCGGACGATCTCGACGGATTGCCCGCGTTTCTGGTCGAGGCGGCGCGCGAAGCGGCGGTCGCGCGGGGGCTCGACGGCTACGCGATCACGCTCTCGCGTTCGCTGGTCGAGCCGTTCCTGACCTACTCCGCCCGTCGCGACCTCCGGCGTCGCGCGCATGACGCCTGGATTCGCCGCGGCGCGCATGACGGCGCACACGACAACCGCAAGCTGATCCCCGAGATCCTGTCGCTCCGCCGCGAACGCGCGCGCCTGCTCGGCTACGGGGACTTCGCGACCTTCGCGCTCGCCGACACGATGGCGGGCACGCCCGAGGCTGCGACCGCGCTGCTCGAGGAGGTCTGGCAGCCGGCCTGCCGGAAGGCCGAGCACGAGGCGGCGCGCCTGGCGGAGAACGCGCAGGCCCACGGCTTCAACGGCGAGCTCGAGGCGTGCGACTGGCGCTACTACGCCGACCGCGTCCGACGCGCCGACTACGCGCTCGACGATGCGGCACTCAAACCATACTTCCCGCTCGCGAGCGTGCAGCAGGCGGCGTTCGATGTCGCCGGGCGGCTGTTCGGCATCACGCTCGCGGAACTGCCGGACGCACCCGTGTACCATCCGGACGTGCGCGCCTACGAGGTGCGCGACGCGACCGGCCATGTGGGCATCTTCCTCGCCGACCATTTCGCCCGGCCCGACAAGCGCTCGGGCGCCTGGATGAGCTCGTATCGCGACCAGGAGAACCTCGACGAGGCGGTCTCGCCGGTGATCGTGAACAACAACAACTTCGCCCGCGGCGCGCCCACGCTGCTGTCGTTCGACGACGGCCGAACGCTGTTCCACGAGTTCGGTCACGCGCTGCACGGGCTGCTGAGCCGGGTGCGCTACCCGGCGCAATCGGGCACCTCGGTGCGGCGCGATTTCGTGGAGTTCCCCAGCCAGGTCTACGAGCACTGGTTCACCCTGCCCGAGACGCTGCGCCGCTACGCGCGCCATCACGAGACTGGTGAGCCTATCCCGGACGAGACGATCGCCCGCCTGCGTGCGGCCGAGGGTTTCAACCAGGGGTTCGGGACTGTCGAGTTTACATCCTCCGCGCTGATCGACATGGCGCTGCATCGCCATCCGGCACCCGAGACGCTCGACATCGAGGCTTTTGAGCGCGAGTTCCTCGCGACCCTCGGCATGCCGGCGGCGATCGGCCTGCGGCACCGGCCGCCACAGTTCCAGCACCTGTTCGCGGGCGGCGGCTACGCGGCCGGCTACTACGCCTATATGTGGTCCGAGGTGCTGGACGCCGACGGGTTCGAGGCCTTCACCGAGGCGGGCGACCCGTTCGAGCCCAGGCTCGC
>CAXTVZ010000180.1:0-6878 GCA_964247685.1 uncultured Acetobacteraceae bacterium | reverse complement strand
GGCCTTCCCTCCTGGCGGGGTCAAGGGGCAGAGCCCCTTGCCTTCCTACGGCGCCGGATCCCGCGACAGCCGCTTCTCCGCACGCTCGATCCCGTCGATCATCGTCTCGGCCGCCCGCTTGGCCAGAGGATCCTGCGTCGACATCAGCAACCGGTCTGCCATCAGCAACGCCGGCGATAAAATCCCGCGCAGGTCGTGCCGGAGCGATCGCCACCGCGCATCCTCATCATCGGTCGCCTGGATCGGCGCAGGCGCCTCGACCGGCACAGCCGCCGGCTCGCCCGGCGCGAACGCGAAGGCAAACGCCGCCGAGGCGGCCAGGACGACGGCCAGGACCACGACCCAGACGGTGGCGAGGCCGCCGACCCGTCCCACGATCGCGGCTGCGATCACGCCCACCCCAGCGGCGATCCCGGCTCGGATGCGGGCACGATCAGGAGGCGCGGGCGGCATGCACGAATGGTCCTCTGTCCGCGCCGGAACCGCAACGGGGGAGTTGGCGCGGTTGACCCGCGCAGCTCGCAACCCTATAAGCCGCGCCCTGAGCGCCGCTCTCCCGAGGGCGGCATGTCCGCGTGCGGACAGCCCGTCCTTTCCCTCGAACGATCACCCAGGAGAGCGCAGCCGTGAAGCGCACCTATCAACCGTCGAAGCTGGTCCGTAAGCGGCGCCACGGGTTCCGCGCGCGCATGCAGACGCCGGGCGGCCGCAAGGTGCTGGCAAACCGCCGCGCCAAGGGCCGCAAGAAACTCTCAGCCTGAGGCGGCGTGCGCCGTGATGGCGCCGAACCTTCCCTACGCTGGCCATGCGCCGAACCCACCACGCCTGAAGCGGCGCCCGGAGTTCCTGCGCGCGGCCTCCGCCGGGCGCAAGGCGGCCTTTCCCGGGGTCGTGCTGCAGGCGCTGCCCCGTGATGGCGAGGCCGCGAGCCGGCCGGCACGTTGCGGGTTCACCGTCACAAAACGCGTGGGCAACAGTGTGGTCCGCAACCGCGCCAGGCGCCGGTTGCGCGAGGCGGCAAGGCTCGTGCTCGCGGCCGCGCCGCTCTTCGGGCACGACATCGTGCTGATCGGTCGCGAAGGCACGCTCACTCGCCCGTTCCCGGCCCTGCTCGACGATGTCGAGCGCGCGCTGCGCCGCACCGGCGCGCGCGGCGCCAAGACCCCGCCATGAGCCTCGCCGCCGCCCTGCTGGCAGCCCCGGTCCACCTCTATCAATGGTGCCTCCGTCCGCTGCTCGGGCCGAACTGCCGCTTCGAGCCGACCTGCAGCGACTATGCGCTCGACGCTCTCCGCGCCCATGGCGCAGCGCGCGGCGCCTGGCTCGCGACGCACCGCATCCTTCGCTGCAATCCCTGGTGCGCGGGCGGGCATGATCCTGTCCCGCTGTCGTGCCGGGGCTGACGCTTCTCCGCCCGGGAGCCCATGGAACAGAAACGCCTCATGCTGGCGGTCGCGATTTCGGTCGTGATCCTCATCGTCTTCCAGATCCTGGTGCCGCCGCACCGGCCGCACACGCAGGCCGTCAGCGCGACCCAGTCGACGCGCGCGACACCGCCCAACGCCGTGCCGCGGTCGACCGGCGACGTGGCCTCGCCCGGAACGGAACCCGCCAGCACGGCGGTCCCGGCCAATGCACCGCGACTCAGCATCAACGCCCCCCGCATGCAGGGCAGCGTCCTCCTGCTCGGCGCCGTGCTCGACGACGTGGTGCTGCGCGACTACCGCGAGACCGCCTCGCCGCACTCCCCGCTGGTGCGCATCCTCGAGCCGCAGCGCGACGCGCAACCCACCACGGTGCAGCTCGGATGGACCCCCGCCGGCGGCACGCGCGTGCCCGACAACGCCACGCTGTGGACCACGACGGCGCGGACGCTGACCCCCGTCCAGCCAGCGACACTGTCATGGGACAATGGCGCCGGCCTCACGTTCAGGATCACGCTGGCGGTCGACGCGAACTACATGTTCACCGTCACCCAGAGCGTCCACAACGCCACCGGCGAGGCCGTCTCGCTCTACCCCTGGGCGCGCGTTGCGCGCGACTACACGCCGGTGACGGTGGGCTCCTACCTGATCCACGAAGGTCCGATCGGCGTGCTCGGCGGCCGGCTGCAGCAGATCGGCTACAAGGCAACCCGCGACGACGGCGCCGCTCATGACGGCCTGGCGTTCACCGGCCCGTCCACCGGCGGCTGGGCTGGGATCACCGACAAATACTGGCTCTCGGCCGTGATCCCGCCGCAGGACGAGACGATCACCGCGTCCTACCGCTACGTCCCGGGCACGGCCGACAACGCCGCGGGCCGCTACCAGGTGGATACGGTGGCGACGAGCCCGCTGGTGATCGCCGCGGGTGCCGACGGCAGCACCACCAGCCACGTCTTCGCGGGTGCCAAGGAAGTCCACCTGCTCGACGCCTACATGCGCGATCTGCACCTGCCGGCCTTCGACAAGGCGGTCGATTTCGGCTGGTTCTATTTCCTGACCAAGCCGATCTTCTTCATGATCGACTGGCTGAACCTCCGCCTGGGCAATTTCGGCCTGGCGATCCTGGCCTTCACCCTGTTCGTGAAAGCGCTGTTCTTCCCGCTCGCGACCAAATCCTACAAGTCGATGAGCAAGATGAAGCTGCTCGCCCCGCGCATGGCCGAGCTGCGCGAGCGCCACAAGGGCGACCAGGTCGCGATGCAGCGCGAGACGATGGCGCTGTATCGCACCGAGGGTGTGAACCCGGCCAGCGGCTGCCTGCCGATGCTGATTCAGATCCCGGTGTTCTTCTGCCTCTACAAGGTGTTGTACGTGACGATCGAGATGCGTCATGCCCCGTTCTTCGGCTGGATCCACGATCTGTCGGCGCCTGACCCCACCACGATCTTCAACGGGTTCGGACTGCTGCCCTACGATCCGGGCCGCCTCAGCCCCTATCTCGAGCTCGGCGTCTGGCCGCTGATCCTGATCGGCACGATGTTCCTGCAGCAGCGCCTCAACCCGCCCCCGCCCGACCCGGCACAGCAGCGTATCTTCCAGGCGATGCCGCTGGTGTTCGGCTTCATGATGGCGCGGTTCCCTGCCGGGCTGGTGATCTACTATTGCTGGAACAACACGCTCACCTTCATCCAGCAATGGTACATCATGCGCCACACCAGCCTCTCAAAGGGGCGTGCGCCGAAGGTCGTGGCTCCTGAACGAGGATGAGCGCGCAGCCGAGGAGGAGGCGGGACGGAAGCTGTTCGCGGGACCGTGCGACTTCTTCCACGCGAGCCAGCGCCTCGACCAGTTGCCGCCCGAGAACCTGCCGGAGGTCGCCTTCGCGGGGCGATCCAACGTGGGCAAATCCTCGCTGATCAACGCGCTGACCGGCCGCCGCGCGCTGGCGCGCGCCTCGAACACGCCGGGCCGGACGCGCCAGCTCAACTTCTTCACGCTCGGCGATCGGCTCGCCATCGTCGACATGCCCGGCTACGGCTATGCGCAGGCGGGCCACGCGATCAAGCGCGACTGGCAGGGGCTGATGCTCGACTACCTGCGCGGCCGGCCATCGCTGGCGCGCGTGGTGCTCCTGCTCGACGCCCGGGTCGAGGTGAAGGAAAGCGACACCACCGTGATGGACCTGCTCGACCACGCCGCGGTCACGTTCCAGATCGTGCTGACCAAGACCGACGACGTGAAGCCCGCCAAGCTGGAGGCGAAGCTCGCCGCCGTGCAGGGCCTTGCCCGCGCACATCCCGCCGCCTATCCGGAGGTCATCGCCACCAGCAGCGAGACGGGTTTAGGAATTCCCACCCTTCGCGCCTCGCTGGCGAAGCTGGCGTTCGAGCATGAAGGGGATGTGCGATGAGCCTGGGCGAAGACGGTCTCGCTTTGGCCCGCCAACAGGCGGAGATCCTGGCGCGCGCGCTTCCCTACCTGCAGCGCTATGCCGGCGACACGATCGTGGTGAAATACGGCGGCCACGCGATGGGCCAGGGCAACCTCTCGGAGGCGTTCGGGCACGATATCGCGCTGCTCAAGCAGGTCGGCGTGAACCCGGTGGTGGTGCATGGCGGCGGTCCGCAGATCGACGAGATGCTCAAGCGGCTCTCGATCAAGAGCAGCTTCATCGACGGGTTGCGGGTGACCGACGAGGCGATGGTCGAGGTCGTCGAGATGGTGCTCGCGGGCTCGGTGAACAAACAGGTGGCGAGCCTGATCAATCGTGCGGGCGCGATGGCCGTGGGCCTGTCGGGCAAGGATGGCGGGCTGATCCGCGCGCGCAAGCTGCGGCGCACGGAAGCGACCAGCGACAGTCGCATCGAGCGCGTGCTCGATCTTGGCTTCGTGGGCGAGCCCGAACGGATCGACGCGCGGGTGCTGCACGCGCTGACCGGCTCCGGCCTGATCCCGGTGATCGCACCGATCGGCTACGGCGCGGACGGCTTCACCTACAACATCAACGCCGACACCGTGGCAGGCGCCATCGCTGGGGCGCTCGGTGCGACCAGGCTGCTGATGCTGACCGATGTCGCGGGCGTGCTCGACGAGAACAAGCAGCTGATCGCCGAGCTCTCGGCCGAGGAGGCGCGGGCGGGCATCGCCAGCGGCATGATCTCGGGTGGCATGATCCCGAAGGTCGAGACCTGTCTCGAAGCGCTGGAGGCTGGTGCGAACGCGGCCGTGATCCTCGATGGCCGCGTGCCGCACGCCTGCCTGCTGGAGCTGTTCACCGAGGCGGGGCCCGGGACGCTTATCAGGATCTGAGTGTCGGGTTGGCGGTGTGAAGAAGGCCAGGGCGCTGCCCTGGACCCGCTAAGGGCGAGCCCTTAGAACCCATTTGTTTGGCGCGGGCACCGATGCAGAGCCCCGGGATCCTCCCGACATCGAAGGGATCCAAGGGGCCAGCTCCTTGGCGGGTCCAGGGCAGAGCCCTGGTCTCCTTCGCTCCCCCGCTCACGCCATCGCCACCGCCTGCACCTCGTTCCGCCCGCTCTGCTTGGCGCGGCCGAGCGCGTCACTCGCGGCGCGGACCAGCGCATCGGGCGTTCCCGCGACCATGTTCGGCACGACCGTCGCGGCACCGACGCTCACCGTCACGCGGCCCGCCGGACCTCCGGCATGCGGCAGGGCGGCATCCCAGACGCAGGATCGGATCGCATGCGACACGCGGAGCGCTGCGTTCAGATCCGCGCGCGGGAGCATCACGGCGAACTCGTTATGCCTGTAGCGGGCGGTGAAACCGCCGAACTCGCGCGCATCGATGTCGATGAGCCTGGCGATCTCGGCGAGTGCCGCGTCGCCGGCCTGCTCCCCATACTGGTCGTTGTAGGACCTGAAACGGTCGACATCGACGAGGATGAGAGAGAGTGGCCGCCGGGCGGTCGCGGCATCCTGCCAGGCGCTCGCCAGCGTCTCCTCGAAGGCGCGCCGGTTCGCAAGCCCGGTCAACGCGTCCGCGCTCGCCTGCTGCTCTGGGTCCATGTCCCCGACCGTCTGCGCCGGCTCGCCCCGCGTCTCCGCGTTGATGTTGCGGATGATCCCCAGATAGCCGCCCTGCCGGATCGGGCTCAGATACGACTCGACCCAGGTGTACTGGCCCGACTTGGTCCGCAGCCGGTAGCGCACCACGCCGTCGACCTGTTCGTCGATCGTCCGCAGGAAGACTTCGCGCGTCGCGACGAGGTCGTCCTCGTGGATCCAGCTGCTCGAGGTCATGCCGACGAGGTCGTCCGGCTCGTAGCCGTATTGGGCACAGGACGGCGACACATAGGTGCGGATGGTATGCCGGTCGACGCGGCAGATGACGTCGGCCGCACTCTCCGCCAGCAGGCGATACTGGTGCTCGCTCACCTGCAGGTTCTTCTCCGCCATCTGACGCGCCTGGAGATCGCGGCGAAGCAGACGCAGCAGGAAGAGGGTCGAGGCGACGAGGGCCGCCATCATCGAGACGGTCAGCGCGGAGCGATAGTACCAGCGCCGGTACAGGTCCTGCGTCGAGAGGCCCACATCCACGAACAGCGGCCACGGCGCGATGTGCCGGAAGCTGAAGATGCGCCGGACGCCGTCGAACACGGCCGGCGCGGCAAAGGTCCCCGCCTGCGCGGACCTGAACTGCTTGAAGACGTCGGAACCGGCGATCGACCGGCCGACGCTCGGGTCGCCAGGGATGTGGGCGAGGACCACGCCGTCTTCCGAGAAGAGGGTGACCACGTCGTGCGAACCGACATTGAGCCGCTGGAACTGCTCCTCGAACAGCGCGAGATCGATCGTGCCTGCGACCACGCCGGGGAAACCGCCGTCCTCCGCCGGGATGCGACGGGACATGGTGATCGCCCAGGTCCCAGCTTGGGTGCGGAACGGAGCGCTCAGGATCGGGCCGCTGCCGGCCGACAGGCGATGGAGGGCGACCGCCCGCTCCTCCGCGGGAGTGGCACCGGACGGGTTCGAGGCCGCCTGGTCGTAGAGGACGATGCCTTCGGCATCCACGATGCGCACAGGCTCGAGCGCGGGCGTGCCCTCCGCACTGCCGAAGATCGCCATGCGCCGGAGCTCGGGCGTCGCGCGCCGCAGCAAAGGATTTCGGAGCGCGTCCGACGCGCTGCGAAGGGTGGCGTCGTACATGGTCAGGATCCGCTCGATCCCGCCGGTTTCGGCCTCGAGGAGGTTTTGCGAGGTCTGCGTGGTGTGGACCCAGACCTGCTGGCGCATGCTCAGGATCATCGCGCCGCTCAGCATGCAGAAGCCCGCCACTAGGGCGATCAGCATGATGCCCACCCAGCCGGTCGACGGCTTCCGTCTGGCCGGCAGCCGGGTGGTGAAATCGGCGATATGCGTGTCCATGGACCCTGAACCAGAACGGGGAATGGCGCCCAGGATGCCGACGCGGACCTAATACTTCGTTGACGG
>CAXTVZ010000179.1:5750-6890 GCA_964247685.1 uncultured Acetobacteraceae bacterium | reverse complement strand
CTACAGGTTCAACCACCCCGCAGTGCGATCCCGCTCCTGCGCCGGCGTCAACGCCCGTGGCCCGTCCGCCACCTGCGGCGGCAGGTTGCGCATGGCCCAGGGCGCGCTCCAGCAATCGACCACGCCAAGGCTGCGGGTGCAGTAGGGCGGTGTTGCCGGCTCGGGCTCGGGGCGTTTGCAGTAGGGCTGGCCGCGGTCCCAGTTGACGATCGAGCAGTTCCTGCCGGTGGCCGACGAGTAGATCATGTCGATCGGCGTGCGGTGGAAGATGGCGACCGACGCGCCCGCGGCACCGACCGCGAGCGCCTGGCTCGGGCCGTCGCAGCCGGCCAGCGCGACCGGCAGGATCAGCAGGGCTGTGAGGGCGAGGGCTCTCATCGGGGCATCTTCGCCGTGCGGGGTTAGCGTTCCGTAAACGCGCGGCGTTTGCCCCCGCGGCACGGCGCCGTTATGGTCCGCGCCGTTTTTCCGGGGTCTTTGAAAGCGCGTGACCGACCTGTTTCGAGAGATTGACGAGGAGGTTCGGGCCGAGCAGGTCCGCATCGCGCTGCGTCGTTATGGATGGCTGGCGGGGCTGGCGGCTCTGCTGGTGCTGGCGGGGGTCGGCGCGTGGCAGGCGGTGGCGTGGCGGGATCGCCAGGCGGAGGCGCGGCTGTCGGGGGCGTATCTGCGGGCGACGAAGCAGGCGGACGATCTTGGCTCGAACGGGTTCGGCGGGAACTCGCCGCAGCTCGCGAGCGCGCGGGATGCGGCGATCGCCGCGTTCGGGCCGCTGGAGGGCGCGGATGATCCGGGGATCCGCACGCTGGCGCGGCTGCGGGCGGCGCAGCTGCTGAGCGACAAGGGCGAGACCGCGGCGGCGATCCGGCTGCTCGATGCGGTGGCGGGCGACGGGCGGGCCGAGCGCAGCTTGCGGGATCTCGCGACCTTGTTCTCGGTGGAGCGGCAGATGGCGTCTGGCAATGCGGATGCGCTGAAGCGTCGGCTCGGGGCGATCGAGGAGCCGGGGGGTGCGTTCCGGGCGCTCGCCTTCGAGGCGCAGGCGGCGATCGATCTCGGCCGCGGCCGGGTGGCCGATGCGAGACGCGAGATCGAGCTCGTGTTCACCGATGGCAGTGCGCCGCAGGGCGCGCGCGAGCG
>CAXTVZ010000179.1:0-5650 GCA_964247685.1 uncultured Acetobacteraceae bacterium | reverse complement strand
GGTAACGGCGCCGGGGGACACGCAGGATGAACACGCGACGCCATCTTCTTCGCTCGGGCGCCACGCTGGTGGCGATGGGCTCGGTCGCGGGCTCGCTCGCCGGGTGCGGGCTGTTCGAGGACAACGAGAAGCCGATCATGCCGGGCCATCGCGAGGCGGTGGTGCCGGAGGAGCCGGGGCTGGACCTCGACCCGGCGCTCGCGGGCGTGGTGGTGACCGTGCCGCCGGGCGAGGCGCCGACCGACTGGCCGCAGCCGGGCCGCATGCCCGACCACGTGCTGGGCTCGCTCGCGTGGAACGACGCGACCGGCAGGAACGGGGGGGGAGAGCCCGCCTGGGAGGCGCGGATCGGCGTGGGCCAGGTGTTCCGCCACCAGCTGACCGCGCCGCCGATCGTGGCGGACGGCCGGGTCTACACGATGGATGCGGACGCGGTGATCGACGCGTTCGACCTCGGGACGGGCCGGCGGCTGTGGCATCTCGAGACCAAGCGCCGCAAGAGCACCAGCTCCAACGTGGGCGGCGGCATCGCCTACGCCGATGGCACGATCTACGCCGCGACCGGGCTCGCGGAGCTGCTGGCCGTGGATGCGGCGCGCGGCAAGATCCGCTGGCGGGCGTCGACCGAGACGCCGGTGCATTCGACGCCGACGGTGGCCGATGGCCGCGTGTACTACTCCACGATCGACGACCGGCTGGTCGCAGCCGATATCGCGGACGGCAAGACCGCGTGGGCCTACACGGCGACCGGATCGTTCAACGCGCTGCTGGGCCAGCCCTCGCCGGCGTATGCGGGCGGGGTGGTGCTCGGGGGGTTTCCGTCGGGCGAGCTGGCCGCGATCAAGGCGGAGGACGGCTCCACCGTGTGGACCGACACGCTGGGCGGCACGGTGGGCGCGAGCCCGCTGGAGTTCGCGTCGATCCGCGCCGAGCCGATCATCGCGGGCGACACGGCCTATGCGATCAGCGTGGGCGGGCTGATGACGGCGACCGACATGCGCACGGGGCGGCGCATCTGGGAGCGGACCATCTCGAGCGGGTTCACGCCGGTGATCGCGGGCGACTGGATGTTCCTGGTGACGGTGAACGCGACGGTGGCGTGCCTGCAGCTCTCGTCGGGGCATGTGCGCTGGACCAGCGTGCTGCCGCGGTTCCATTCGCCGATCACGAAGAAGCAGCCGATCGCCTGGGCGGGGCCGCTGCTGCTCAACGGGCGGCTGATGCTGGTGAGCTCGTACGGGTCGATGATCCTGCTCGACATCACCGACGGGTCGATCATCGGCGAGCGCAAGCTGCGCGGGCCGGTGAGCCAGGTGCCGATCACGGTGGGCGGCACGCTGCTGGTGCTGACCGATGACGGCACCCTCTCGGCGTACAAGTAGATGAACGACGGGCCGCTGCCGGTGGTCGCGATCGCCGGGCGGCCGAATGTCGGCAAGTCGACGCTGTTCAACCGGCTGGTGGGGCGCAGGCTGGCGCTGGTGTCGGACGAGCCGGGGGTGACGCGCGACCGCAAGGAGGCGCCGGCGACGCTGCGGGGGCGCGACGTGCTGATGGTGGACACGGCGGGGCTCGAGGAGAGCGCGCCGGAGAGCCTGTTCGGGCGGATGCGGGCGTCGTCGGAGACGGCGATCGCCCAGGCGGCGGTGGTGGTGTTCGTGATCGATGCGCGGGTGGGGGTGACACCGGCGGATGCGCATTTCGCGGGGTGGCTCCGCCGCCAGAACCGGCCGGTGCTGCTGGTGGCGAACAAGGCCGAGGGTCGCGGCGGCATGGCGAACGCGATGGAGGCATTCTCCCTCGGGCTCGGGACGCCTTGCGCGGTGTCGGCGGAGCATGGGGAAGGTCTGGCCGATCTGATGGCGGAGATCGCCGACCGGTTGCCGCCGCTCGCGCCCGAGTCTGAGGCGGATCCGGAGGAGGGCGACGAGACGGACGAGCGGCCGCCGGGGCCGCTGAAGGTCGCGATCGTGGGGCGGCCGAACGCGGGGAAGTCGAGCCTGCTGAACCGATTGCTGGGCGCCGAGCGGATGATCACCGGGCCGGAGCCGGGACTGACGCGGGACGCGATCACGGTCGACATCGCCGATGCCGAGGGGCCGATCGCGCTGGTGGACACCGCCGGGATGCGCAAGCGGGCGCGCGTGGACGAGGCGCTCGAGCGGATGTCGGTGAGTGCGACGATCGAGGCGCTGAAGATGGCCGAGATCGTGGTGCTGCTGCTGGATGCGACGCTGGGCGTGCACGAGCAGGATCTGCAGATCGCGCGGCTGATCGAGCGCGAAGGGCGGGGCTGCATCCTCGCGCTGAACAAATGGGATGCGGTGGCGGACCGGCAGGGAGCGCGGCGCGCGGTGTCGGACCGGCTCGAGATTTCGCTGGCGCAGATGAAGGGCATCCGGTTGGTGACGCTGTCGGCGCTGACGGGCGAGGGGATCGACCGGCTGTTTCCCGCCGTGCGCGCGTGCGAGGTGGTGTGGAACAAGCGCGTCTCCACCGGCGAGCTCAACCGGTGGTTCGAAGGGGCGCTCGAACGGCACGCGCCGCCGCTGGTGGACGGGCGTCGGTTGAAACTTCGCTATATGACACAAGCAAAAGCGCGGCCGCCGACCTTCATCCTGTTCGGCACGCGCGCGGAAAAGACGCCCGAGGATTACCGGCGCTACCTGGTGAACGGGCTGCGCGAGCAGTTCGACCTGCCGGGCGTGCCGATCCGGCTGCTGGCGCGCGGCACGGACAATCCGTTCGCGACGACGGGTCGCAAGAGCTAAGCGCGCGACGGGGAGACGGAGATGGCGTTCACACCGCAGAACGTGTTCTTCGCAGGTGGCGAGCCGCCGGGCCGGCGCCGGCCTCCGATCGGTTCGCGACTGGCGATCATCGGCGGCGTGATCGTGGGACTCCTGGTCGCGGGCGCGGCGCTCGATCCGTTCGCGGTGGTGTCGTCGGGCTATGTCGGCATCAAGACGGAGTTCGGTGCGATCCAGCCGGTGCTGCTGCAGCCTGGGCTGCACTTCATCATTCCGTTCATGTCGGCCGTGCACGAGGTGAGCGTGCAGCCGCACACCTCGAGCACGGAAGAGACATCGGCGACGCACGACCAGCAGAACGTGACCACCACCACCGCGGTGACCTGGGCGGTGGATCAGACTTATGCCGACCAGGTCTATAGGGATTTCCGCGGGGCCGAGGGATTGGAGAGCACGATCATCGCGCCGATCGTGTCGAACGACCTCAAGGCGATCGTCGCGCGCTACGACGCGCAGGAGCTGATCACGCAGCGTTCGAGAGTGGCCGCCGAAATCAGCGCGCTGATCTCGACCGATCTCGCGCGATATCACGCACGCGTTTCGGTGGGCGGGGTGAACCTCACCAACATGCAGTTCAGCCAGCAATACGACCAGGCGATCGAGGAGAAGCAGATCGCCCAGCAGCAGGCGCTCAAGGCACGCTACACGCTGGAGCAGACGCAGACTTCGGTGCAGGCGCAGGTGATGCAGGCGCGGGCGGCCGCCGATGCGACGGTGGCCACCGCCCAGGGGCAGGCGAAGGCGACAGTGCTGCAGGCGCAGGCGGATGCGGAGGCCTACAAGGCGAAGGAGCAGTCGTTGAGCCCGGCACTGCTGCAGCTGACCGCGCTGCAGCGATGGAACGGCGTGCTGCCGACCTATATGGGCGGGCAGACGCCGATCCCGTTCCTCACGCCGCCTGGGAAGTAGCGGGCGGGGCAGGCGAGCACACGGTGTGGGCGTCTGACGAAGGCCAGGGGCTCTGCCCCTGGACCCCGCTGGGGTCTTGACCCCAGACCCCTTCTGGCAGGGTTCGGCGGGCGCCAGGAGATAGGGACCATCCCCGTGGGAACCGACCGGCCCCGAATTCGCTCCTGCCTTCGGGGCGTGAGCGATCGGAGGACGGGCATGTCGGAGCAGGCGAGGCGCCTGGCGGGAGCGATCGCGGGGGCGCTGGTCGCAGGCACCGGGATCACGGCGATGCTGATCGCGGGCGAACGCAGCAGCGGCAAGCCGTCGGAACTCGTCGATCTCGGACGCCAGACGGCACGCCGCGTGGGCGTGAAGGCGCCCGGGAGCGACATGCTGCCGACACCAGCCGAGCAGGCCGCAATCCAGGGGGGCCATCTGGCACTTTCGGCGATTGCCGGTGCTGCGTACGCGACGGCGTTCGACAGGAACGAGCGGGCGCTGGTGAGCGGCATCGGCTTCGGCCTGGCCTTCTACGCCGCGGCACACTGGATTGTCGGACCGCTGCTCGGCCTCAAAGCGCCGGAGTGGCGCGCCGGCGGCAAGACGATCGGGATGCACACGTTGAACCATGTGGGCTTCGGGATTGCGACCGCTCTTGGCGCGCGCGCGGCCGGCAGCACTTGAGGAGCAGATCATGAAAGCTGTCGTGTTTCACGCGATCGGTGACATCCGCATCGACGACGTGCCCGAGCCCACGATCGAGGCGTCCACCGACGCGATCGTGCGGCTGACGGCGTCGGCCATCTGCGGCACCGATCTCCATTTCATCCGCGGCACGTTCAGCGGAATGGCGAAGGGGCAGATCCTCGGCCATGAGGGCGTTGGGATCGTCGAGACGGTCGGCGCGGGCGTCAGCAGCATCAAGGTAGGCCAGCGCGTCATCATCCCGTCGACGATCGGCTGCGGGCATTGCCAATACTGCGACCACAAGTTCTACGCGCAGTGCGACAATGCCAATCCGGGCGGCAAGCGCGCCGGCACCGCGTTCTTCGGCGGACCCGCGGCGGCCGGCGGCTACAAGGGGCTGCAGGCGGAGAAGGCCCGGGTGCCGTGGGCCGATACCAACCTGGTGCCGATCCCCGACGAGATCGGCGATGACAACGCGATCCTGATGAGCGACATCCTGCCGACTGGCTGGTTCGGTGCGGATCTGGCGCAGATCGAGCAGGGCGACCACGTCGTCGTATTCGGTTGTGGGCCGGTGGGACAAATGGCGATCGCGTCGGCCAAGCTGATGGGCGGACGCGTGATCGCAGTTGACCGCCTGCACGACCGGCTCCGGATGGCGCGCGAGCAGGGGGCGTATACGGTCAATTTCGAGGAGGTCGATCCGGTCGAGACGATCGTGCAGCTGACCGGCGGCGACGGCGCGCGCCGCATCATCGATGCGGTCGGCGTCGACGCGCAGCACGCGCATCACGGCCCGGCCAAGCCCGGCGTGCTGGAGAAGGTCAAGACCGCCGTCGAGCAGCACGTCATCGAGCCGGCCGCCCGCAAGATCGGCCACGGCTTCATCGCCGGCGACAGCCCGAACCAGGTTCTGGACTGGGCGGTCGAGGCGGCGGCGAAAGGCGGCACGATCTCGATCATCGGCGTGTATCCGCCGACCGACCGGTTCTTCCCGATCGGCCAGGCGATGAACAAGAACCTGACGCTGCGGATGGGGAATGCCAATCATCGCCGCTACTACGATGTGCTGATCGAGCATGTTCTTGCGGGTCGGCTGGACCCGGCGGCGATCCTGAGCGAGGTCGAGCCGATGACGGGGGCGATCGAGGCCTATGAGGCGTTTGACGAGCGGCAGCCGGGGTGGATGAAGGTTGAGCTGATGCCGCATGCGTAGAAGGCCAGGGGCTCTGCCCCTGGACCCCGCTGGGGCCTTGGCCCCA
>CAXTVZ010000178.1:4862-6974 GCA_964247685.1 uncultured Acetobacteraceae bacterium | reverse complement strand
TTCCAAGGGACGACCGTCCCTTGGCGGGTCCAGGGCAGAGCCCTGGCCTTACGTCCCAACCCGCACGCGTGTTAACCCGACCGAAACGGTGCGGGCGTAGCCTGACCTGGCGACGACAAGGTGCGCACGTCCTCTCTCGTCTCCCCGGTTTGGCCCAGGAACAGCATGAAGCCGGTCGAGCACGCCGATTACGAACGCTTCGTCGCCTTCACCTTCGCGGCCGCGGACCTGGTGGTGGAGCTCGGCCCCGATCACCGCATCACCTACGCCGCGGGGGCCTTCCCGGCCAAGTTCGGACGGGAGGCCGAAGCGTTCATCGGACGACCCTTCTCGACGCTCGTCCTGCCGACCGATCAGGAGCCGCTCAGAATGGCGCTGGCGACGCTCGCCGTCAGCGGGCGTCTGGCACCCTGCGTGGTCCGACTGGCCAATGAGAGCCGCAGGCGGATGTCGCTGACCGGTCTGTCGCTCGCCGCCGCGGGAACGCCGACCCGGCTCTACCTGTGCTTCTCGTCGATGACGGAAGCACATGACTGCACGACGGTCACGGCAGGCGGCTTCCTCCGTTGCGCGGAAGACGCGGCGCGCGAAGGGCGTGGTCAGCTCGACCTGATCGAAATCGCGGCCGATGGCACGACACAGGTGTCGTCGTCCGAGCTCGCCGACGCCATCCGCGCCATCTCACCTGACGCGACGTCGGCGGAACTCGCCGGCGGCCGCTTCGCGGTGCTGCGAGCGAGCGGCGACGACGACGCGGCGAGCATGCGCGAGAGGTTGCAGGCGGCCGGCGTGAAGGCGACGATCCTGTCGCAGCAGCTGCGGCTGGAGCAGGACGGGCTGACGGCAATGCAGGCGGTGCGGGCGCTCCGCCATGCGCTCACCACGTTCACGCGCGACGGGATGAGCGGACTTCGTGCCTCGAACTGCGCCGACGGTCTCGCGGGCTACATCCATCAGGCGAGCGAGATGATCGGGTCGCTGCGTCGCATCATCCGCGACGAGGAGTTCGAACTCGCCTACCAGCCGATCGTGTCGCTCGCGCAGCGTGACGTGCGCCGCTACGAGGCGCTGATCCGGCCGACGCGGACGCTGGCCGGCGCCAGGACGCCGCAGGACTTCGTCATGATGGTCGAAGCGCTCGGCCTGGCCGAGCAGCTCGACCTCGTGGTGATGCGCAAGGTGTGTGAGGCCGCGAGTGCGGCCGCGCAGTCGATCGCGGTCAATCTGTCGAACCAGTCGGTGCAGAGCGAGAGCTTTCGTCTCAAGCTGATGGGCGACCTGCGCCGCCATCGTGCCGCCGACTGCCGCATCTCGGTGGAGTTCACCGAGACCGCCGAGATCGACGATCTGCAGGCGGTGGCCGAGACCGCGCAGCAACTCCACGATGTGGGCGTCTCGGTGGCGCTCGACGATTTCGGGACGGGCACGGCCGGCGTCGCCGTGCTGCGCGCGGTCAAGCCCGACGTGGTCAAGCTCGATGGTTCGTTCACGGTGGGAATCGCGGAATCGCCGCGCGCGCGGGCCTTGCTGCAGGGGCTGGTCGGCGTGGCCCGCTCGTCGGCGAGCCGCATCGTGGCGGAGCGCATCGAGACGGAAAGCGAGGCGAAGGTCCTGTCGGCGCTGCAGGTCGACGAAGGCCAGGGCTGGCTGTTTGGGCGACCGAACGCGCTGCCGTCCGCTGTGGGCGGCGGGAGCACGGTCGGCAAGCGAAGGTCGAAGACGCGCGACGTTTGGGAATAGGGGGACGCGGGCTGCTCGAAGAAGTCTTCTTTTTCTGAAGAAAAAGAAGCAAAAAGACTTCATCCATTAGAATGCCTTCGACGACTTGTTGCGCCTCCTTAATGGATAGAAGTTCTTTGGTTCTTTCGTTCAAGAAAGAACAAGTCTTCTCGACACGAGCGGACCGCGAGCCACATATCACTCGCCGGGTTTCTCCCGGCGCAGAGGATGTTGGACGGCGATCATGGCGAGCGGATGGGCTCCGGATGGGGCGGTGCAGGATCAGATCGACGACACCGTCACCGACGAGGTGATGCGGGCGCGGGCGCGGCTTCCGTCGGGTGAGGGGGAGACGCATTGCGTGGAATGCGGCGAGGAGATCCCGCAGGCGCG
>CAXTVZ010000178.1:0-4762 GCA_964247685.1 uncultured Acetobacteraceae bacterium | reverse complement strand
CATGCGCCGGCCCCCAGATCGCGGTGAGCAGCTGGCGGTGGGTGAGCAGGCGGCCGTCGGCGCGCAGCAGCGCCTCGAGGAGGTCGTGCTCGCGGGGGGTGAGGTTCACGGGGGCGCCGCCGACGCGCACCTCGTGGCGCTCCACGTCGAGCGCGATCGGGCCGATGGTGACGACCGGGGGGAGACCCTCCTCGGTGCGGCGGCGGCGCAGTGCCGCACGGATGCGGGCCAGGAGCTCGCCGACGGCGAAGGGTTTTTCCACGTAGTCGTCGGCGCCGGCGTCCAGTGCTGCGATCTTGTCGGTCTCGCGGTCGCGGGCGGAGAGCACGATCACGGGAACCGGGTTGAAGGCGCGCAGCCGCGCGAGGACCTCGACGCCGTCGAGGTCGGGCAGGCCGAGATCGAGCAGGATGAGGTCGGGGGCGCGGCTGGCGGCGAGGCGGAGGCCTTCGCGGGCGTTCTCGGCCTCGAGGAACTCGTAGCCCGCGGCACCCAGGGCCGGTTTGAGAAAGCGGTGGATCTGGGGCTCGTCGTCGACGGCGAGGATTGTTCCCAGTGTCATGGCCGGGGCGTCACGCGGGCGCCCTGGGCAGGCGGATGGTGATCTCGGTGCCGGGAAGGCCGGTGGTGGTGCGGGCGCGGGGGCTGGCCGCGTTGATCGTGCCGCCCATGGCTTCCACCAGGCCGCGGGCGATGGCGAGGCCGAGGCCGGTGCCGGGTGCGGTGCGGTCGCCGCGGCGGGCGCGGTAGAAGCTGTCGAACACGAGCTCGAGCTCCGCGGGCGGGATGCCGGCGCCCTCGTCGGCGACAGTGAGCGACACGGTGTCGCCGCCGGCCGTGGCGCGGAGTGCGAGCGGGCTGCCGGGCGGCGCGTAGCGGACGGCGTTGTCGAGGACGTTCACCAGCACCTGCTCAAGCAGCACGGGGTCGGCGGTCACGGCAAGGGCGGCGGGGATGTCGGCCGTGGCGATCACGGCGGCGGGCACGCGGGCGCGCGCACCTTCGACCGCGTGGGCGAGGATGCAGGGATCGGCGCGAGGCGTAATCTGACCACTCTCGAGGCGGGTCATGTCCATGACGTTGCCGAGGAAGCGGGCCATCCGCGCGGTGTCCTCCTCGATCGCGGCGAGCAGGTCGCGGCGGGTGGGGTCGTCGAGCGCGTCCCAGGCGGAGCGCAGCGTGCCGGCGGCGCCCTGGATGCCGGTGAGCGGGGTGCGGAGATCGTGGCTCAGCGAGTTCAGCAGGGCCGTGCGCAGGCGCTGGGTTTCGGCGCCGGCTTCGGCGCGGGCGGCGTCGCCCAGGGCGTCGATGCGCTCGATCGCGACGGCGGCCTGGTCGGCCAGCGAGGCCAGCGTCTGGGCAGCGGTGGCGTCGAGCCCGTCGGGCGGGGGCTGCACGCCGAGCACGCCGCGGATGCCGAGGCCGGTGCGCATCGGCAGGAAGCGCCAGGCGGCCGACGGCAGCGTGCCGGTGCGGTTGCCGGCCTCCTCGGCATGGGCGTAGGCCCAGCGGGCGGCAGCCCAGGAACCCTCGTCCATGGTGTCGGCGGGGGGCGAGGCCGAGGCGATGTCGAGCGTGTCGGCGCGGGCGGTGAGCACGACCGAGGCTGCCCCAATCCCGGCGGCGAGGCGGGCGATCGCGTCGGTCAGGTCGCGCTCGGTGGTGGGGGCGCCGAGGGCGCGGGCGAAGCCGCCGATCGAGCGCAGGCCCTCGATGCGGCTCTGGGCGGCGCGCTGCGCCTGGCGCAGGCGACCGGCGAGCAGGCCGGAGACGGTGGCGACGCCCGCGAACACGAAGATGGCGATGACGTCGCGCGGCTCGGCGATGGTGAACTCGTGGACCGGCGGGATGAAGAACCAGTTCCAGGCGAGGAAGCCGATCAGCGCGGTGGCGAGACCGACGCGGAGGCCGCGCAGGCTCGCGGTGATCACGACCACGCCGAGGAACAGCATGCCGAGCGCCTCGTGCTCGAGCATGGGGGCCAGGAGGATGCCGAGCAGGACCACGGCGCCGACCAGGGCGACCGGCAGCACGATGTCGAGCAGGCCGGTCTCGTGGCGCAGGCGCTCTGCCAGCTCGCGGATCCGGTCGCGGGTGCCGGCACCCGGCGGGGCGGGCGCGATCACGAGGGCGATGTCGGACAGGCGCCGCTCGAGCGCGCGGCGGGTGCGGCTGCGGCGCGGAAGCACGAGCATGGTCGCCTGCTCGCGGGCGGCGGTGTCCAGCACGTGCTCGACCACGCGGCCGGCGCGGACCGCCTGGGTGGCGCCGAGGCGGGCGGCGAGTTGGACCACGGGCGCCAGGCGCGGGGCGTCGCCGGCGGTGCCCTCGACCAGCAGCGCGGTCCACGGGGCGTGCAGACTGTCGGCGAGGAGTTTCGCGTGGCGGACCGCGGCCTCGGCGGCGGGGCGGTCGCCTTCGAGCAGGACGAGGACGCGCTCGCTCGCCGGCCACGGGCCGGAGATGGTGTTGGCGCGCATGTAGTCGCGCAGGTCGGCGTCGACATGCTGGGCGGCACGGCGGAGCGCGATCTCGCGCAGCGCGCCGAGATTGCCTTCGCGGAAGAAGCCGGCGAGCGCGCGACCGGCGATGTCGGGGCGGTAGATGCGGCCTTCGGCCAGGCGCGTGCGGAGCTCGGCAGGTGTGATGTCGATGAGCTCGACCTCGTGCGCGAGCTCGAGCACGCGATCGGGAAGGGTCTCGGCCACGCGCACGCCGGTGATGCGGGCGACGGTGTCGTTCAGGCTTTCGAGGTGCTGGACGTTGAGCGTGGCCCAGACGTCGATGCCGGCGGCGAGCAGGGTTTCGACGTCCTCGTAGCGCTTGGCGTGGCGGGCGCCGGGAACGTTGGTGTGGGCGAGCTCGTCGACGAGGAGGAGGGCGGGGCGACGCGCGAGGGCGGCGTCGAGGTCGAACTCGGGCATGGGCTGGCCGCGGTAGAGGATCTCGCGGCGGGGGAGGATGGGGAGCGCGCCGATCGCGGCCTCGGTCTCGGTGCGGCCGTGGGTCTCGATAATGCCGGCGACGACGTCGGTGCCGCCCTCGAGGCGCCGGCGGGCAGCGTTGAGCATCTCCCAGGTCTTGCCGACGCCGGGGGCGGCGCCGAGGAAGATGCGGAGGCGGCCCCTGCCCTCCTGGGATGCGGCCTCGAGCAGGGTGTCGGGATCGGGGCGGCGGCGATCGGCGGACCGGGCGTGGTCGGCGAGGCCGGGCGTGGGGCTCACGCGGCGGCGTCGCGGTTGCGGGCGGCAGCGGTGGCGTCGCGCGCGAGGGCTTCGGCGACGCGGATGCCGTCGACGGCGGCGGACATGATGCCGCCCGCGTAACCCGCACCCTCGCCGGCCGGATAGAGGCCGGGGATGGTGGGAGATTGGAAAGTGTCGGGGTCGCGGGAGAGGCGGATCGGCGAGGAGGTGCGGGTTTCCACACCGGTCATGACGGCGTCCGGGTGGTCGAAGCCGGGGATCTTTCGCGCGAAATGGGGGAGTGCGGCGGCGATCGCGTCGGTGACGAAGGGAGGAAGGCAGAGGCGGAGGTCGGTGGGGGTGACGCCGGGCTGGTAGGACGGGATGACGCTGCCGAGCGTGGTGGACGGGCGGCCAGCGAGGAAGTCGCCCACGGTCTGGGCGGGGGCGCGGTAGTCGTGGCCGCCGGCCGCGTAGGCGAGGCGTTCCCAGTGGCGCTGGAAGGCGATGCCGGCGAGCGGGTCGCCGGGGAACGCGGCGTGGGGGGCGCAGTCGGCCGGCTCGACGGGCACGACGATGCCGGCGTTGGCGTTCCGCTCGGCGCGGGAATACTGGCTCATGCCGTTGGTCGCGACCTGGCCCACCTCGGAGGTGGCGGCGACCACCTGGCCGCCGGGACACATGCAGAAGGAATACACCGAACGGGCGCCGTGGTGGACGAGCTTGTAGTCGGCGGCGCCGAGGATGGGGTTGCCGGCGTGGGGGCCGAAGCGGGCGTGGTCGATCACGGATTGCGGGTGCTCGATGCGGACGCCGATCGAGAAGGGTTTGGGGACGATGGCGACGCCCGCGTCACGGAGCATTGCGAAGGTGTCGCGGGCGGAGTGGCCGGGGGCGAGGATCGCGTGGCTGGCTGCGAGCGTGGTGCCGTCGGAGAGGTGGAGGGCGCGGAGGCGGCGTGTGGCGGGGTCGGTGTCTAGGTTGGTGAGGCGGGTCTCGAAGCGGTACTCGCCGCCGAGGCGCTCGATCTGGTCGCGGATGGACTGGACCACGGTGACGAGGCGGAAGGTGCCGATATGGGGCTTGGAGACGGTGAGGATCTCTTCGGGGGCGCCGGCGCGGACCATCTCGGCCAGCACCTTGCGGCCGATGCGGGCGGGGTCTGAGATGCCGGACCAGAGCTTGCCGTCGGAGAAGGTGCCGGCGCCGCCCTCGCCGAACTGGACGTTGCTCTCGGGGGAGAGGACGCCGTGACGCCAGAGGCGGAAGGTGTCCGCGGTGCGGGCGCGGACGTGGCGGCCGCGCTCGATGAGGATGGGGCGGAAGCCCCATTGGGCGAGCACGAGGGCTGCGAACAGGCCGCAGGGGCCGGCGCCGATGATCACCGGGCGGGGCGTGTGCGCGAGCGGGAACGGGACGGGAGGGCGGTAGGCGGTCTCGGGGGTGGGGATGATGCGGGGATCGTTCGCGTGGGCGGCGAGAAGGGTGCGTTCGAGGGCGGGGTCGAGGGTGATGTCGAGCGTGTAGACGAGAGTGATGGCGGCGCGGCGGCGGGCGTCGTGGCCGCGGCGGGCGAT
>CAXTVZ010000177.1:3941-7001 GCA_964247685.1 uncultured Acetobacteraceae bacterium | reverse complement strand
GCGCCCCCAGACCCGCAACACTTTAAGTCATGCAGGTCCAGGATCGCCTGATCCTGGTGGGGTCTGGGGCAAAGCCCCGGTCTTGCTTCCTCCGAACGGGCTCAGCACGAACGCCAGCAGCCCCACCGCCGCCGGCAGCAGCGGATGCGCGAGCCCCTTCGCGAAGAACGCCGTCGCCGCACCTCCCGCCACGTAGAACACCCACACGACCGGGATGACCCGCGTCTTGGTCGGATCCTTCTTCGGCCCGAACAGCGCCGATGCCAGGCTCTGCAGGTCGCCCGTCAGGAACCCGATATTCACGCTCGTGCCGACGAAGTTCCGGTAGGCGAAGTTGGCCGCCGCCAGTGCTGCCGCGAGCAGCACGATGTCGTAGGGCTTGTGCCCCATTAACGCGGCGAGCAGCGCCAGGCCCGAGGCCAGCAGCCCCGTCGCACGGCGCCGCGCCGGCGTGTCCTGTCGCAGCAGCGCGGCCGCGACCGAGAAGCCCGCGAACGCGCCCGCGACCGTGATCGCGCGGACCGCCGCCTTGCCCACGTCCCCCTGCGCGAGCGAGACCCCGAGCAGCACGGTGTTGCCGGTGATATGGGCCGCGAAGATGCCGCTCAGCACCCAGCCTGCCGCATCCGCGCTCCCCGCGATCAACGCGAGCCAGGCGCCCCGCAACAGCAGCATGTCAGCCGAGCAGCCGGGCGGCGTGGCGGTTGTGCGCTGCGATCACGGGGGACAGGTCGAGCGTCGCGATCCGTCCGTCCTGCACCACCGGGCGGCCATGGATCACCGTGTGGCGCGCGGCCTGCGGTGCGCAGAACAGCACCGCGGCCACCGGGTCGGCGAGCGCCCCCGCATAACCCACCGCGCCGAGGTCGAGCGTGAAGAAATCGGCGCAACGCCCGACCGCGAGTGCACCGATGTCGTCGCGTCCGAGCACCTCCGCCCCGCCGCGCGTCGCGATCCGCAGGGCGTCGCGGGCGCCCATCCAGGGCCCCTCGCGCCGCAGGCCGCGCTCCAAGCGGGCGAGCAGCATGGCCTGCCGCGCCTCGAGCAGGAGATTGCCACCGTCGTTGCTCGCCGAGCCGTCCACGCCGAGCGCCACCGGCACGCCCGCCGCGAGGTAGCGCATCACCGGCGCGATCCCCGAGGCGAGCCGCATGTTGGAGCTCGGGCAGTGGCACATGCCGCAGCGGCAGGCGGCCATGCGCCCGATCTCGTCCGCGTTCACGTGCACCGCATGCGCGAACCAGACGTCCGAGGCGAGCCAGCCGAGCCGCTCCACGTAGTCGATCGGCCGCACGCCGTGGGTGGCGAGCGTGAACTCCTCCTCGTCGAGGGTTTCGCAGAGATGCGTGTGCAGCCTGACCCCGTGGCGCCTGGCGAGCGCGGCACTCTCGCGCATCAGCCCCTCGGTCACCGAGAAGGGCGAGCAGGGGGCGAGCACGATCTGCTGCATGGCGCCCGGGTTCGGGTCGTGGAACGCCGCGATCACGCGCTCGCAATCGGCAAGGATCGCGTCTTCGCGTTCGACGCAATCGTCGGGCGGCAGGCCGCCTTGGCTCTGCCCGAGCGACATGCTGCCGCGTGAGGCGATGAACCGCATCCCCAGCGCGCGCGCGGCCTCGACCTGGTCGTCGACGCGGCAGCCGTTGGCAAACAGGTAGGCGTGGTCGAACACCGTGGTGCAGCCCGACAGCGCCAGCTCCGCCATGCCGACGAGGCTCGCCGTGCGGAACGCGTCCGGATCCCGCCGCCGCCAGATCGGGTAGTGCACGCGCAGCCAGCCGAACAGGTCCGCGTCCTGGGCGGCGGGCAGGGCGCGGGTGAGAGTCTGGTCGAGATGGTGGTGCGCGTTCACCAGGCCGGGCAGCACGATCTGCCCTGCCGCGTCGAGCACGGTGTCGGCGGTGGTGGGCAGCGTGTCGGTCGGCCCCACCGCCTCGATCATGCCGTCGCGCGCGAACAGGCCGCCATCGGCGATCTCGCGCCCCTCTCCGCCAACACCCGCGTCGTCCATCGTGACCAGGATGGCGGCGTTCTTCACCAGCAGTGTCGCCATCCCGCAATCCCTCGAGGCCCGTGCCGCCGAGGGTGGACTCTGCGCCCGGTGCCCACAAGACTCCGCCCCGTGGCCGATCCACCGAAGGGACCCAGCATGCTCGAGCGCCTCTCCTCCAGCGCCTGCTTCGACGGACGAATGGAGCGCTGGCGCCACGGCGCCGAGGCCACCGGGACCGCCATGCAGTTCGGCCTGTTCCTGCCGCCCGCGGCCGCCGCGGGGCCCGTGCCCGCGCTCTACTGCCTGGCGGGCCTCACCTCGACCGACGAGAACTTCCCGCAGAAAGCCGGCGCGCAACGCCTCGCGGCCGCACTGGGGCTGGCGCTCGTCTTTCCCGACACCTCGCCGCGCGGCGACGGCGTGCAGGACGACCCCGCAATCGACGTGGGCCTCGGCGCCGGCTTCTACGTGACCGCGACCGCGGAGCCTTGGGCCGCGCATTACGACATGGCACGCTACGTCACGCGCGAGCTGCCGGCGCTTCTCGAACGCGAGTTCCCGATCCGCGACGATCGACGCGGCATCACCGGATTCTCGATGGGCGGCCACGGCGCGCTGATCTCGGCGCTGCGCGAGCCCGGACGCTACGCCTCCGTCTCCGCGATCTCGCCGATCGCGAACCCGACCGCGAGCGAGTGGGGGCGGCGGGCCTTCGCGAGGTATTTCGGTCCGGACGAGGCGTCCTGGGCCGAATGGGACGCGACCGTGCTGCTGGGTCGCGGGGCCTTTCCGGGTCCGATCCTGATCGACCAGGGCGAGGCCGATCCCTTCGCCGACAAGCTCCGGCCCGATGCACTGCGCGCTGCCGCCGAGGCCGCGGGCCAGCAGATCACCTTTCGCATGCATGCGGGCTACGACCATAGTTTCTGGTTCGTACAGACGGTGATCGGCGACCACCTCGCGCATCATGCGCGGATCCTGCTGGCCTGATCAGGAAACTGATCTCATCAGTAACTGGGCTGATCACGAACGAACCGGGAACGGCATTAACCGCGTTTCAATGTCTT
>CAXTVZ010000177.1:0-3841 GCA_964247685.1 uncultured Acetobacteraceae bacterium | reverse complement strand
AACTGGGCTGATCACGAACGAACCGGGAACGGCATTAACCGCGTTTCAATGTCTTTGGCGCAGTCTCCAATTCGATGAAGTCATGAGTTGGAGCCGTCATGGACCAGGTTGTCGTAGAACGTTTCCGCGTCGAGCCGCTGGAGCCGCAGCGCGTGCAGTCGATCCGCCGTTCCGTGGCGCGTTCGACCGTCGCGTTCCAGCGCCGCTTCGGCATTCCCGCTTCCACAATCACGAACTGGGAACAGGGCCGTCGCAAGCCCGATCCCGCGGCGAGCCTGCTGCTGCGCCTGATCGAGGCCGATGCGACACTCGTGGAGCGCGTCGCGCACGCCGACTGACATCTGCGCCTCGCTGGAGTTGGCGACCGCGTGAGGGCTCCCGCGCGGCGTCTGCTTGAAGGAAGGCCAGGGCTCTGCCCTGGACCCGCTGGGGTCTTGACCCCAGGCCCCTCTCGTTGGAGTGGGTCCAGGAGGACATTCCTTGCGGCGGAGAACTCCTTTCGCTGAGGTTTGTGACTCCGGGGCTTTTGCCTGTCGGCATATTTTGCCGGGCGGTAAGCGGCATATTTGGCCGGATGCGGGAGGCAGCCACGGGCAGAACAAAGTGGCACGCGCATTGCTCTCATCGACTACGAACGGCGATTCCGAATTTGAACACACGAGCACCAGGAAAAAACCATGTCGGTGGGCGCGATCACCAGCAGTCTCTTCTCCTCCGCGAGTTCGGCCGTGTCCCGCACCGGCACAGGAAATTTCTCTTCGGCGATGAGTGCCGCGACGGGTGCCTCGGGCTCCGCAGCGACATCGACGGTCTCCAATCCGTTCGGGCATCTGGGGACGGACTTGCAGTCGCTGCTGGTCCAACTCGGCGGTAGCAGCGAAGCGAAGGACACCAGAGCCGCAACGGCGAGCGCCAACAACACGGCGGCGCTTCACGGCGGCCACGGCCATGGCCACCATCACGCCGCGAAGGCGAAGGAAGGTTCCGGCGATCTCGCGACCGACTTCGCGAACAACACGATCAACTGAGAAACGTCCGGCATGAATCCTTGAAGGCCCCGCAAGCGGCGTCCCGAAGGCGTGCTGCCCCGAGCCTCACATAGCCGCCAGGCGTGAATGGCGCCGTCCATAGAGGGTGTATACGACGAGCCCGACTACGAGCCACACGATGAAGCGGATGTCGGTGGCGAGCGGCAGGCCGGCGATCAGCAGGGCCGAACCGCCGGCGCCGATCGCCGAGACGAGCGGGAGTGCGGGCACGCGGAAGCCGGTGCCACCCGGCAGGCGCTTGCGGAGCACCGGCACGGCCAGCGCAATCACGAAGAAGGCAGACAGGCAACCGATATTCACGAGCTCGGCGATGCTGCGGATCGGAAACACCCCGGCCGCGACCGCGGTAATCACGCCGATCAGCAGCGTCGGCCGGTGCGGCGTGCCGTGGCGCGCGTGCGTCACGGCGAGCGCTGCGGGCAGCAACCCGTCGCGCGACATCGCGAACGCGATCCGGCTCGAGGCGAGCATGCAGGAGAACAGCACCGAGGTGATGCCTGCGACCGCGCCGCATGAGACCAGCACGGTCGCGCCGCGCAGGCCGATCTCGTTGAAGGCGTGCGCGACCGGCGCGGTGTCGTCGAGATGCGTGTACGGAACGATCCCGGTCAGCACCAGGCACATCGCGATGTAGAGCACCATCGCGATCCCGAGCGACAGGATCACCGCGCGCGGCACGTCGCGCGTCGGGTTGCGTGCCTCCTCGGCCGCGGTGGTGAGCGCGTCGTAGCCGAACACCGCGAAGAACACGACGCTCGCTCCCGACAGCACGCCACCCAACCCGAAGGGCAGGAACGGGTGCCAGTTGCGCGGATCCACATGCGGCGCGCCGATCGCGATCACCAGCAGCACGGCCGCGATCTTCACCGCCACGATCACCCCGTTGATGCGCGCGCCAAACTCGGTCCGCAGCGTCAGCAGCAGCGCCACGCCCACGGCCACCAGCGCCGCGATCAGATCCACGCTCTCGCCCACATGACCCGGCCGGACGGCGCCGAGCCAAGCCGGAAGCGCCACCCCCGCCTGCGCCAGCAGCGCCCGCACGTAGCCGGACCAGCCGATCGCCACCACCGAGACGATCAGCGCGTACTCCAGCACCATGTCCCAGCCGATCAGGAAGCCCACGAGCTCGCCGAACGTCGCGTAGGCGTAGGTGTAGATCGATCCCGCGCGCGGGATCGCACCCGCGAACTCCGCGTAGCAGAGAGCGGCGGCGCCACTCGCCGTTCCCGCCAGCAGGAACGAGAGCACCACCGCGGGCCCCGCGGTGGTCGCCGCGATCACGCCGGTCAGCACGAAGATGCCGACGCCGATGATCGCCCCCAGTCCCACCGCGGTGAGCTGCCACAGCCCCAGCACGCGGCGAAGGTCGTGCGGCATGGGAGCGGCGTCCCCCACCGGCAGCCGCCTTAGCGCGGCCGCCCGCCAGGTCGTACCCGTGAAGCCGCTCAGGCGGTGCCGCCGACGGTCAGCCCGGTCATCTTCAGCGTCGGCTGGCCCACACCCACCGGCACACCCTGGCCCTGCTTGCCGCAGGTCCCGATCCCCGGGTCGAGCGCGAAATCGTCGCCGATCATGGCGATCTTGGTCAACGCATCGGCCCCGTTGCCGATCAGCGTGGCACCCTTGACCGGGGCGGTGACCCGACCGTCCTCGATCAGGTAGGCCTCGCTCGCCGCGAACACGAACTTGCCCGACGTGATGTCGACCTGGCCGCCGCCGAAATTGACCGCGTAGAGCCCGCGCTTGACCGACCGGATCATCTCGTCCGCGGTGGAGTTCCCCGCCAGCATCACCGTGTTGGTCATCCGCGGCATCGGTGCGTGAGCGTAGCTTTCCCGGCGCCCGTTGCCGGTGGCCCGCTCGCCCATCAGTCGCGCGTTCAGCCGGTCCTGCATGAAGCCCACCAGGATCCCGTCCTCGATCAGCGTGGTGCGCGAGGTGGGCGTGCCCTCGTCGTCCATTGTGAGCGAGCCGCGGCGATCGGGGATCGTGCCGTCATCGACCACGGTCACCCCCGCCGAGGCGATCCGCTGCCCGCGCAGCCCCGCAAAGGCGGACGTGCCCTTGCGGTTGAAGTCGCCCTCGAGCCCGTGCCCGACCGCCTCGTGCAGCAGGATGCCGGGCCAGCCATTGCCGAGCACGACCTCCATCTCGCCGGGCGGGCAGGCGACCGCCTCGAGCTTCACCAGCGCCTGCCGCAGCGCCTCGTCCACGGCATGCTGCCAGGTGTCTTCCGTGAGCAGCTGGTCATAGGAAATCCGGCCGCCGAGCCCGTGGCTGCCGCTCTCGCGGTGGCCAGCCTGCTCCACCACCACCGACACGCCGAGGCGCACCAGCGGGCGGAGGTCGGCCACCCGCGTGCCGTCCGCGCGCATGATCTGCACCGCCTGCCACTCGGCCGAGAGCGAGGCCGAGACCTGCACCACGCGCGGATCACGGCCTCGCGCGTACAGGTCGAGCCGCCCCAGCAGGTCGGCCCGGGCCGCGAAATCGCCTTCGGCGACGGGGTTGGTGTCGGCGTAGAGCCGGCGGTTGGTGGCGACAGGCGGCTCGGCCCACGTGCCCGACCGTCCGCCCCGCACCGCGCCCACCGCGTCGGCGGCCCGCTTCAGGGCGGCCGCGCTAATCTCGCCGGCATGCGCGTAGCCCTGCTCCTCCCCGATCACCGCGCGGAGCCCGAAGCCGGAGCTCGTGTCGAAGCTCGCGCTGCGGATCACGCTCTCGTCGAGTGCGATGGTCTCGCTCTCGCGGTATTCCAGGAACAGCTCGCCGTCATCGGCGCCGGTCAG
>CAXTVZ010000176.1:0-7001 GCA_964247685.1 uncultured Acetobacteraceae bacterium | reverse complement strand
CTCCTGGCGGGGTTTGGGGCAGCGCCCCAACCTTCTACGCCGCCCGCGCAAGCACCGGCGCCGAACCGATCTGGTCCGCGATGATCTCGGCAGTCGCCGCCGACAGCGTCCAGCCCAGATGCCCATGCCCCGTGTTATAGAACACGCCCGGACGCTTCCCCGCGCCCACGCGCGGCATCAGGTTCGGCGTCATCGGCCGCAGCCCCGCCCACGGCACCACCCGCGACGTGTTCACGCCCGGGAACAGCTGCTCGGTCCAGGCCACCAGCGGCTGGATCCGGTCGGCGCGGATATCGCGGTTGTAGCCATTGAACTCCGCCGTCCCCGCGACCCGGAACCGGTCGGGCCCCAGCCGGCTGGTGACGATCTTGGTCTGTTCGTCGAGCAGGCTCACCCAGGGGGCACCCGCGCGGCTCGTCTCGTCGTCGAGCGCCACCGTGATCGAGTAGCCTTTCACGGGATAGATGTTGACCCGGTCGCCGAGCATCGCCGCGATCCGGCGGCTCTCGACGCCGGCGCAGACCACGACCGCATCGGCCGCCACCGCGTCCCCGTTGCCCAGCACCACGGTCACCCCCGACGCGGTATGATCGATCCGCTCGACCGGCGAGCCCAGACGCAGTGTCGCACCGCGCCGGACGCAGGCCTCGGCCAGCCCCCGGGTGAATTTATGGATGTCGCCGGTGCTGTCGGACGGCGTGAAGAACCCCGCATGGAAGTTGCCGTGCAGCGTGGGCTCGATGGCGCGGATCTCGTCGGGTCCCACCGCGCGGCGATCGAGGCCGCCCTCGCGCAGCATCTCGTTGATGCGCGTCGCCGCCTCGAACCCTTTGCGGTCGCGATAGATGTGCAGGATGCCGCGCCGCTCGAGATCGAACTTGATCCCTTCCTTCTCGGCGATGCGGAACAGATGCGCGCGCGCCGCGATCGCCATCCGCGTCGTGGCCACCGTGTTCTCCCGGTGATGCCCGATCGCGCGCACGAACTCGGCCATCCAGCGCACCTTGTGTGTGGACGGGCGCGGGTTCAGCAGCAGCGGCGCATCCGCCCGCAGCATCCAGCGCATGCCCTTCATCACGGTGGCCCAGCTGTTCCAGACCTCGGCGTTGCTGGCCGACAGCTGGCCGCCGTTGGCGAACGACGTCTCCATCGCCGGATAGCGCTGGCGGTCGATCAAAACGGGCGTGTGGCCGCGCTCGAGCAGGGCGTAGGCGGTGGTGACTCCGGTGATCCCGGCGCCAATGACGGCAATGGTGCTCAAAGCCTGGTTCTCCGCGACATGGGTCGGAACGGCGCGCGCGTGCCCGCAATGCGTCATTCCCCCAATCTGTCGCCGGTACCTGAGAGCTTCGCCCCTTCGGTGGATGCTGTCGGGCAGCACCTCTCTCCAGATCGTCCTCGCCGGTTGGTCCTTGGCGCCTGAGAGTTTCCTGGGGGGTTGCTCCGTCGGCGGCGGTTGTGTCGACCGCACTCTCCCACCCGGCATCTGAGCGGACAGCTCAACGAACACCATCGCGAACGCCAGGGTCAAGCACGATCGGAACGATTTGACAGGATGTGACCGCGGGCGGAGCGTCGCCCGATGCCACGCCCCCTCTGCCTCGTCACCGGCGCCTCGGCGGGCCTGGGTGTCGCCTTCGCCGAGAGCTTCGCGCGGCGCGGCCACGACCTGGTGCTGACCGCGCGCCGCGCCGACCGGCTTGAGGCCCTGGCCGCCCGCCTGCGCGTGCAGCACGAGGTCGCCGCCCACGTGATCGTCCAGGACCTGGTGGCGGACGGCGCCGTGCCCGCCATCATGGCCCGGATGGCGGCCGAGGGGCTCGTCCCGGACGCGCTGGTGAACAATGCCGGCTACGGCCTGCCGGGGCGCTTCCTGCAGCCGAGCTGGGCCGCCCAGCGCGACGTGCTTCGCCTGCTGCTCGAGCGTCCGGCGGAGCTCGTGCATGCGCTTGCCCCCGCCATGGTGGCGCGCCGGCGCGGCTGGATCCTCAACGTGGCCTCCGTCGCCGGCATGATGCCGGGCAGCGGCGGCCACACGCTCTATCCCGCCACCAAGGCGGCGCTGATCCGCTTCTCGGAGGGTCTGCACGTGGAGCTCGCCCCCGCTGGCGTGCACGTGACCGCGCTCTGCCCCGGCTTCACCACCACCGAATTCCACGACGTGAACGGCACGCGAGCGGCGATGAGCGCCATCCCGCGCGTCCTCTGGCTCGATGCGGCCGCCGTCGCCGAGGCGGGAACGGACGCCGTCCTGCGCAACGATCCGGTCTGCGTGCCGGGGGCCGCCTACAAGGCGATGACCACGCTCATCCATCTGATCCCCCAGCGCCTGGTCTTCGCCGCCATGCGCCGGCAGGCGCGCCGCCTCCAGCGGGGGTGATGCCGCGCCGTCCCTGCCGGCGGGGCGCCTTGCGGTCGGGCGCGGCGCGAGGGAGAAAGACCCCCGGATCGGAGACGCGCATGCGGGTGGGCATCAAGGGTTGGCGGATCGCGCCTGCATTGGCCGTGGCCGTTCCATGCCTGCTGGCGGGCCCGGTCCTGGCGGTCCCCGCGCCGTCAGCGCAGCCCCCCGTCGCGCATGCCGCGCCCGCGAGCTTCGCCGACCTCGCGGCAGGGCTGCTGCCGGCGGTGGTCAACATCTCGTCCTCGGAAACGGTCAAGCCGGGCAGCGGTGACGACGACGACAGCGATGGCGACAACGGACCTGCGGCGCCCTCGCCCTTCCCGCCCGGCTCGCCGTTCGAGAAATTCTTCCACGACTACATGAACCGACAGCACAGCGGCGGCTCCGACGACAACGGCGACGACGCCGCCCCTCGCCGCATGCAGAGCCTGGGCTCCGGCTTCGTGATCGATCCGTCGGGCCTGGTCGTGACCAACAACCACGTGATCGCCGGCGCCGACGAGATCACCGTGACGCTGCAGGACAACACGGTGCTCAAGGCGAAGCTCGTGGGCCACGACGACCGCACCGACCTCGCACTCCTGCAGGTCAAGACCGACAAGAAACTCCCCGCCGTCGCGTTCGGCGACAGCGACAAGTCCCGTGTCGGCGACTGGGTGCTCGCGATCGGCAACCCGTTCGGTCTCGGCGGCACGGTCACCGCCGGCATCGTCTCGGCGCGCGGCCGCGACATCCAGCAGGGCCCCTACGACGACTTCATCCAGACCGACGCGCCGATCAACCGCGGCAACTCGGGCGGCCCGCTGTTCGACATGGCGGGCGACGTGGTCGGCATCAACACCGCGATCTACTCGCCCTCGGGCGGCTCGATCGGCATCGGCTTCTCGATCCCGTCGAACGAGGCCAAGCTCGTGGTCGACCAGCTCCGCCGCTACGGGCGCGCGCGCCGCGGCTGGATCGGCGTGCACGTGCAGGCGGTCACGTCCGACATCGCAGCGAGCCTCAAGCGCTCGTCGACCGACGGCGCACTGGTCGCGGGCGTGGACCCCAAGGGCCCGGCAGCCAAAGCCGGCCTGCACAACGGCGACGTCATCCTCGCCTTCAACGACGTGCCCCTGCACGAGATGCGCACCCTGCCGCGCACGGTGGCCGAGACCGCGATCGGCACGAACGTGCCCGTGCGGATCCTGCGCCAGGGCAGCGAGCAGGTGCTGCATCTCACGGTCGCCGAGCTGCCGGAGGACGCGGCCACGAAAGCCGCGCCGCCGAAGCCCGCACCCGCCAAACCGAAGCCGGCAGGTGCCGCGATCGCGGGCCTGGGCCTGACGCTCGCCCCGCTCGATGACGCGATGCGTTCGAAGTTCTCGATCCCGCAGGAAACAGCGGGGGCCGTCATCACCTCGGTCGCGAAGAACGGCGCTGCGTCCGATCGCGGTCTGAAGGCGGGTGACGTGATTGTGGAGGTCGAGCAGAGCAACATCGTGCGCCCCGAGGATGTGGACCGTGCGATTGCGAGCGCGCGCGATGCGAAGCGGCCGTCGGTGCTGATGCTGGTCATGGACAAGGACGGGCAGCGCTGGGTGCCAGTGCCGCTTGCAGCGTCCGCGACGACTTCGACCAATAAGAAGTAGAAGGCCAGGGCTCTGCCCTGGACCCGCCAAGGGACAGTCGTCCCTTGGAACCCTGATTGTTCAGGGCGAGGCGACGCCTGGAATGGGCAGAGCCCCGACCTTTTATCGCGGCAGCAGGTTGGTGGTCGCGAGGTCGATCACCTCGTCGCCGCGCCCGCTCATCACGGCCCGCAGCACCCACAGACTGAACCCCTTGATCTGCTCCGCCCCGATCGTGGGCGGCATCGAGAGCTCGTTCTTCGCGGTCACCACGTCGAGCAGCGCCGGCCCGTCATGCACCAGCATCTCGGCGACCGCGCCCGGCAGCTCGCCCGGATCCTCGACGCGTCGCGCGTGAATCCCCATCGCGCGCGCCATCGCCGCGAAATCGGGATTCTCGAGGTCCGTGCCGGAATCGACGAAGCCGCCAGCCTTCATCTCCATCGACACGAAGCCCAGCACGCCGTTGTTGAACACCACGACCTTCACCGGCAGCTTTTCCTGGGTGAGCGTGATCAGGTCGCCCATCAGCATGGTGAAGCCACCATCGCCCGAGAGCGAGATCACCTGCCGCCCGGGTGCTGCCGCCTGGATGCCGATCGCCTGCGGCATGGCGTTCGCCATCGAGCCGTGCACGAGCGAGCCGATCAGGCGCCGCTTGCCGTTCATCCGCAGGTAGCGCGCCGCCCAGATCGTGGGCGTGCCGACATCGAAGGTGAACACCGCGTCCTCTGCCGCCGCGTCGCTGATCACCTTGGTGAGGTATTGCGGGTGGATCGGTTTGCGACCGGGCGTGCCCGCCGCGAGATCATCCAGGCCGTGCCGCGCCTTTTTGTAATGCGCCACGCTGGCGTCGAGGTGCCTGGCGGTGGTCTTGCGATCCAGCTTCGGCAGCAGTGCTTCGAGCGTGGGCTCGATGCCGCCGACCAGGCCGAGCTCGAGCTTCGCGCGCCTGCCGAGATTCTCGGGCCTGATGTCGACCTGGGCGATCTTGATGCCGTGCGGCAGGAATTGCTTGTAGGGAAAATCCGTGCCGAGCATCAGCAGCAGGTCGCACGCGTGCATGGCGGCATAGCCCGAGGAAAACCCGATGAAGCCGGTCATGCCGACGTCGTAGGGATTGTCGTATTCGACATATTCCTTGCCGCCATAGGCATGAACGATCGGGCTCTTGAGCGCCTCGGCGAGCTGCAGCAGCTGCGCGTGCGCGCCCGCGCAGCCGCGGCCGCAGAACAGCGTCACGCGCTCGGCGCCGTTCAGCAGGGCCGCCAGCGCGTCGAGATCCGCCTCCGCCGGCCGCACGATGGGTGCGGGCGGCAGCACGATCTTCGAGGCGCCGTGCGCCGGCGCCGGGCGGAGCGCCACGTCGCCGGGCAGCACCACGACGGCCACACCGCGCAAGCCCACCGCGGCGCGGATCGCGTTGTCGAGCACGTAGGGGATCTGCGACGCGTCCGAGACGAGCTCGCAGTAATGGCTGCACTCGCGGAACAGGCTTTCCGGATGCGTCTCCTGGAAATAGCCGCCGCCGATTTCCGCCGACGGGATCTGTGCCGCGATCGCCAGCACCGGAGTCCGGCTCCGATGCGCATCGAACAGGCCGTTGATGAGATGCAGATTTCCCGGCCCGCAGGATCCCGCGCACACGGCGAGTTCGCCGGTGAGCTGCGCCTCGCCGGAGGCGGCGAAGGCGGCCACCTCCTCGTGGCGGACGTGGACCCAGTCGATCGCGGTTTGCCGTCGCAGCGCTTCGGTCATGCCGTTGAGGCTGTCGCCGACCACGCCGAAGATCCGCTTCACCCCGGCGCCGGCCAGGGTCTGCACGAGATAGGTCGCGACGTTCTCACTCATGGCATTCTCCTCGCGCGATGCGGGACGGGTGCACGGCTCAGCTCCTGACGAACTCCAGCAGGTCGGCGTTGATGGTGGCTGCTTCCGTGGTCGGCATGCCGTGCGGGAATCCGGGATAAGCCTTCAGCGTGCCATGCTTCAGGAGCTTCGCCGACAGCGGACCCGCATCCGCGAACGGCACGATCTGGTCGTCCTCGCCGTGCATCACGAGCGTGGGAACCTCGATGCTCTTGAGATCGTCGGTGAAATCGGTCTCCGAGAACGCCTTGATGCAGTCGTACTGCGCCTTGATGCCGCCCATCATTCCCTGCCGCCACCAGTTCCGGCGCACGCCTTCGGACACCGTCGCACCGGGCCGGTTGTAGCCGTAGAAGGGCATCGTGATGTCGATGTAGAATTGCGAACGATGGAAGGCGGTGCCGGCGCGGATCTCGTCGAACACGCTGATCGGCAGGCCGCCCGGATTGCTGTCGCTCCGGAGCATGACCGGCGGCACCGCGCTGATCAGCACGGCCTTGGCGACGCGGCCCTGCCCGTGCTGCGCCACGTAGCGCGCGACCTCGCCGCCACCGGTGGAGTGGCCGACATGGATCGCGTCGCGCAGGTCCAGCGCGGCCGCGAGTTCCGCGACATCGGCCGCGTAGGTGTCCATCTCGTTGCCCGTGGCGGTCTGGCTGGATCGTCCATGCCCGCGACGATCATGGGCGATGACTCGGTAGCCCTGCTCGAGGAAGAACATCATCTGCGCGTCCCAGTCGTCGGCCGAGAGCGGCCAGCCGTGATGGAAGACGATCGCCTGGCCCGACCCCCAGTCCTTGTAGAAAATCTCCGTGCCGTCCTTGGTGGTGATCGTGCCCATGGGTCTCCGCTCCTGATAGCGTCGGTGAAGTTGAGCGATCGAGAGGTGGTCGTCGATCGAACTGCTTGCGAACACCGGTTGGCCGGATTGGCATTTCTCGTCTGGAGCAAGCGACATCGATGTGCTGACCATCGGGGTGATGGCGTCCGCAAGTTGGCCGCGCTCGAGGTCTCGCCGGCATTAAGCGCCGCAAAAGATTTCACCATCATATCGACCGTGGCGCAAGATGCGAAAACCCATCTTGCTGTGGCCAGCGCCGACGCCGCTCCGGCCATGA
>CAXTVZ010000175.1:0-7002 GCA_964247685.1 uncultured Acetobacteraceae bacterium | reverse complement strand
TGCTGGACGATGGTCGACTGGATCGTGCCGTCAGCCACGCCACGCAGGGTCTGCGCGTCCTCGTCAAAACCCACGATCTTGATCTTGCCGGCCATCCCGGCATCTTTCACGGCGGAATAGATTTGCGGCGTGTTGTAGTTGTAGAGGCCGACGAGAACGTCGAGACCGCCCTTGGCGAGCGCATCCTGCACGTTGGCTTTCGCCTTGGCGAAATCACCGCCGTCGGTGCGGATGTCGACGATCGTGATGTTGCTACCCTGCAGGCCCTGCCTGATCCCATCGACGCGCTCGCGCGCGTTGTCGGCATCCATGGTGCCGACGAACGCCATCATCTTGCCGCCCTGGGGCAGGGCCTTCCTGATCTCGCCTGCGGCCTGCACGCCGGCGGCCTTGTTGTCGGTGCCGATATAGAGCACCCGGTTGGAGTTGGGGGCGTCGCTATCGGTGGTGAACAGGACGGCGTGGCTGGCGACCTTGTTGAACTCTTCAGTGGAGTTCTTCGGGTCGATGGCGGAGATCGAAACACCGGCGATGCCGGAGGCGAGCAGGTCGTCGAGCTCGCGACGCTGCTCGGCGGCCGTTGCCTGACCCGTGACGATGACCTGCATCGTGAAGTCGGGATGCTCGCCCTGGGCCTTCATGACGCCAGCGCGGGCAACGGTCCAGAAATCCGCGGACACGTTGGTGATCAGGGCCAGGGATTTCTTCTGCTGCGCACCTGCTGGTGCGCCGCACAATGAAAGGGTAGCCGCCCCCACGAGAGCAGCCTGGATCAGGCGACGCATGTATCCTCCGAGTCTTTGTTCTTTGTAGCCGGGCGCTCTTGGCAGCGCCGCCACGATGCTATGTCACTTCGTGCAGCCCTGGATAGGTGGTTCCGCAAACGCCGGACCGACAGCTCTGATCCGGTGCATCCGAGATCACCATCTCGGGGCAGATCGGCAGCCTGCGGATGCGCCGGCTGGTCGTGTCGGACACCGCACTTGCGATCACCGCGCTGACGGGTTCTGTCAGTTGTCGCGCCAGTAGGTGGCGTTGAATGACAAGACCCGGGAACGTCAGGCGGCGGTCATGATGTCGAGTGCCAGGCGGGTGGCCTTGGCGAAGCGAACGCGGCGTGAGGAGGCGGAGACGGTCTGGTTGTGCCGGCGGCGCGGACGGAGGAGGTTGCGGAGCGCCATGCTCGCGACGGAAGCTGCTGGCAGCGTCACGGCTTTCAAAGCTGCGCATACATCGCATCGGTCCCTTGATGACGCGATGATCCTGTTCAAGGCGGTTGTTCAGGTAGGCACTGGTCCGGTGCCGGACCGTCTTGCCTAGCACGCTGCCGATCGCCCGCGGATAGGAGCCATGACCGTCTGTCGTCACCCGAACCGGACTGAATCTCATGGTTGCTCGGCCAAGCGGAAGAAGGCTTTCGCCGCTTGCATGTCGGGCCACTGAAATAGCGTCTCGGGCAGCCGGTGAAGGGATTGGGCTGGCGGGATGGACCGCGTTTGCTGTGGCTAGGATGCGGTGGCTGAGCGGCCCGAGGTCACCGCCCGCGACTACCGTCGCTTCCGCTGCCGCGATGGCAGACGGCAGTTCAGTGAGCGCAGCGCGGGCGGCTGAACCGGACCTGTCTGCTCAACGGCATCATCGCCTTCGTGGTGTTCTGCCGCCTGCGGTATCGGCTGACCCTGCGCGACCTGAGCGAGATCCTGCGCTGCGCGGGATCGAGGTGAGCTACGAGGTCATTCGTGGTTGGGAGGCAAGCGCCGGCTCGGCACGCGACGCGGCCCCGGCACGAGCTGGTACGTCGATGAAACCTATCTGAAGGTCCGCGGTCGCTCGACCTACCTCTACCGAGCGATCGATCGCGGCGACGGAGGCCTGGTTGATGCGATGGTAAGCGAGCACCGCGACACCCGCGCTGAGCCGGACAGGGAGGAGGTCACCACAAATAGGCTCAACTCGAGAAGCTGAGAAGGTGTATGCCGCAACGGTGTATGGAAGATTCTGCGGCGCCGCGCCGGGGAAGCCAAGCTCACCATGGACGTGACCGAGCGGCTGTCGCCGCACGGGCTGCGTCTGGCTTCATCACTGAGGCCTATCTGTACAGCGCGCTCGACGAGCAGGCAGGCGCACATCCCCGCCAGAAGAACCCGAACACCACGCGCGCCTATCGCCGCCGCGTAAAGACGATCGCGGCAGCCCGGCCAAGCTGCTGGACTTCTGAGCCGTGAGTGACCAGCCACCGTCCGGATCGCTCAACTCGCGATCTGCGCGACGCTCCAGGGATAAGGTATCCGTCCAGCATGGCATCCGGAAGCGGGTTTGTCCGGTGCGTGAAACTCGTCGTGTCCCGGTCGAACGATCGCCCATGGCTTGTCGTTGAAGGATAAGAAACCGGAAAGTCGCCATGGAACTGACGCTGAAGGTGAACGGCCGCGAGCACGCGCTTGCAGTCGACGTGCGGACCACCCTGCTCGACGGGCTGCGCGACCGCCTGGGTCTCACGGGCACCAAGAAGGGCTGCGATCAGGGCCAGTGCGGCGCCTGCACCGTGCTGATGGATGGGCGCCGCGTGCTCGCTTGCTTTACCCTCGCCGTCGCGGCTCAAGGGAGCGAGATCACCACCATCGAGGGCCTCGTCGGCGAGGACGAGCCCCTCCATCCGATGCAGCAGGCCTTCCTCGACCACGACGCCTACCAGTGCGGCTACTGCACGCCGGGCCAGATCCTCTCGGCGATCGCCTGCGTGACCGAGGGTCATGCCGGCGACGACAACGAGATCCGCGACTTCATGAGCGGCAATCTCTGCCGTTGCGCCGCCTACCCGAAGATCCTGGCCGCCGTGAACCAAGGCCGCCGCGCGATGGAGCAGGTGTAAGATGACCCCCTTCCGGTATGAGCGCGCCGCCGGCGTCGCCGACGCGATCCGCGCTGGCGCCAGGCCTGGGGCCGCGTTCTTCGCCGGCGGCACGGTGCTGCTCGACCTGATGAAGCTCGGTGCCCACAACCCTGCCTGCCTCGTGCAGATCGGCGATCTCAGGGGCGAGCATGGCGCCATCACGACGGATGCCGACGCCCTGCATATCGGAGCTCTGGCGCGCATGTCGGAGCTCGGCGACAGCACGGAGGTACGGCGCGACTGGCCCGCCATCGCGCAGGCGATCCGCGCCGCCGCCAGCGCCCAGCTGCGCAACATGGCCAGCATCGCCGGCACGGTGCTGCAGCGCACCCGCTGCTCCTATTTCCGCGACCCGAGCTGGACGGCGTGCAACAAGCGCACGCCCGGCTCGGGCTGTGCCGCAATCGGGGGCAGCAACCGCCTGCATGCCGTGCTCGGCACCAGCGAGCACTGCATCGCGAGCTATCCCGGAGACCTTGCCAATGTACTGGTGGCCTTCGGCGCCACCGTGGACCTGATCTCGGAGCAGGGCGCGCGCACCATCGCGCTCGAGGAGCTGCATCTGCTGCCAGGCGACCAGCCCGATATCGAGACCACGCTGCGCCCCGGCGAGATCATCACCACGTTCCACGTGCCGCGCGCGCCCTGGGCCCGGCGCTCGCTTTACCTCAAGGTTCGCGATCGGGATTCCTATGCGTTCGCCCTCGCTTCCGCCGCGGTCGGCCTGGAGATCGACGGCGACACGGTGCGCGCGGCGCGCATCGGGCTGGGCGGAGTTGCGACCAAGCCGTGGCGCCCGCACGAGGCCGAGGCAGCACTCGTGGGCCAGGCGCTCACCGAGGCGACCGCCTACCGCGCGGCAGAGGCCGCGTTCGCCGCCGCCCGCGTCGACACCGACAACGGATACAAGCCGGAGCTCGGCCGTCGCACGCTGGTGCGCGCGCTGCTCGAAGCGGCCGGACAGGAGAGCTAGGGATGCCTGACGATCTCGCCTGGGCGCGCATCGGCGACCCCGTCCCCCGCATCGAGGGCCGTGCCAAGGTGACCGGACACGCGCTCTACGCTGCGGACGAGGCGGTCGCCAATCCCGCCTTCGCCTTCCTCGTCACCAGCTCGATCGCGCGCGGCACCATCCGCCGTTTCGATCTTGAAGCGGCGCGCGCGGTGCTCGGGCTGCTGGACATCCTCACCTACGAGAATGTCGGCGACCAGGCCGACCCGCCGCCGCCGCACGGTCCCGGCGACGAGACAACAACGATGCAGAACGCGCGGATCTGGCATGCGGGCCAGATCATTGCGGTGGTGACCGCCGACAGCTACGAGGCGGCCCGCGAGGCGGCGCTCAAGGTCCGCGTCGAGTACGACGAGGAGGCTCCGGCCGCGACCTTCGGCAGCCCCGGTGCCGTCGAGGAGCAGCGCGAGCCCGGCGAGCACAAGGATTTCGCGGTCGGCGACGCCGAGGCGGTCTTCGCGGCAACCCAAGTCAAGGTGGATCAGCGCTACGCCACGCCCACCCAGCACCACAACCCGATCGAGCTCTTCAGCACCACCGCGGTCTGGCACGACGGCAGCCTCACGCTCTACGAGCCCAGCCAGTTCGTCCACGGCCTGCGCGGCGCGGTCGCCAAGCAGCTGCACATGGATGCGCGGCGGATCCGCGTCGTGGCGCGCCATGTCGGCGGTGCGTTCGGCTCGAAGGGCATCCCGTCCTCGCGCACGGCCTGGATCGCGGTGGCAGCGCGGCGCCTGGGCCGACCGGTGAAGTTCGTGGCGACCCGGGACCAGTGCTATACGATCGGCACCTACCGGGCCGAAACGCGGCACCATGTTCGGCTCGCGGCCGAGCGATCGGGCAGGCTTACGGCCCTGCTCCACGAAGGCTGGGAAGTCACCTCGCGCCCGTCCGACTACAACGTGTCCGGCACCGAGACGACGGCGCGGATGTATGCCTGTCCCAACATCCTGACCCGCGTGAACATCGTCCACACCGATCGCGGCACGCCGGGCTTCATGCGCGCCCCGCCCGACGTGCCCTACATGTTCGCGCTCGAGAGTGCGATGGACGAGCTGGCCGAGCAGCTCGGCCTGGATCCGGTTGAGCTGCGCCGCATCAACGACACGCAGACCGATCCGGCCACGGGCCAGAAGTTTTCCAGTCGCTCGCTGATGCAGTGCTTCGACGCCGCGGCCGCGCGGTTCGGTTGGAGCGCGCGCAACCCGGCGCCGGGATCGCACCGGGATGGGGACTGGCTGGTCGGCTGGGGATGCGCGTCCGCAGCCTACCCCGCCAACATAGGCGCGGGTGCAGCACGCGTGATCGTGGAGACGAACGGGATCGCCACCGTCAGGATCGCCGCCCACGACATAGGGACCGGCTCGCACACCATTATCGCGCAGACGGCATCGGAGCGGCTGGGTGTGCCGATCGATCAGGTTGTCGTGCAACTCGGGGACACCGACCTGCCGCCGGGTGGCCTTGCGGCGGGATCCTGCCACGCGTCGGGCATTGTCAATGCCGTGGCCCTGGCTTGCGAGCAGATCCGCGATCGGGTGGCCCGGGCGGCGGCCGCCGGCAACGGTCCGTTCGCAGGGCGCGATCCGGCTGCGCTGCGTCTGGAGGAGGGAAGGCTCGTGGCCGTCGAGGGCACGAGCGAGAAGCTGACCGACGCCCTGTCGCGTGTCGGCAGCGGCGCGGTCGAGGCCTATGCGGAGAACGTGCCAAAGGGGCAGCCGCAGGATGCGGTGGCCAAGCTGTATGCCGGCCAGATGTCGATCTCGCGCGGCACGCAGCGGACGGACTTCACGACCTACGCGTTCGGCGCGCAGTTCGTGGAGGTTCGGATCCATGCACGCACACGAGAGATCCGCGTGCCGCGCGCCGTGAGCGCGTTCGCTGCCGGGCGGATCATCAACCCGCGTACGGCGCACAGTCAGCTGATGGGCGGGATGATCTGGGGTATCAGCTCGGCGCTGCACGAGGTGACGGAGCTCGACCGCCGGTTCGCCCGTTACACGAACGATAATCTGTCCGAATACCACGTGCCTGTGAACGCGGACGTACACGAGGTCGATGCAATCATTGTTGAGGAGACGGATGCCAAGGTGAACCCGATCGGCATGAAGGGCATCGGCGAGATCGGGATCGTCGGCATGAACGCTGCGATCGCCAGCGCGGTATATCATGCGACGGGCCGGCGGATACGTGCGCTGCCGATTCGGGTCGAGGACCTGCTCTGACGACGTGGTATCGGCAGGCAAGTCTTGATGACGGCGGCCTGCGCGGACAAGTCGCCTCACGGGAACTGAGACTGCTGTTAACGCACCGATTTACTAGGAAAGTCTAGAAGACTTCGTATGTCTATTGTTCACCTCCGCGTCGAAATGCAGCGCATGTTCACCGACGACACAAATTGGCA
Organism: uncultured Acetobacteraceae bacterium; assembly: GCA_964247685.1. Classification (GTDB taxonomy): domain Bacteria; phylum Pseudomonadota; class Alphaproteobacteria; order Acetobacterales; family Acetobacteraceae; genus CAXTPV01. The sequence continues at coordinate 693 of CAXTVZ010000175.1, read as the reverse complement.
CACGCCGCGGAGGCGACGCGTGTTTGCCGGAGGTCGTACGCATTGTCGAGGCGTTGCCAGACCGCACTTTACTCACACGCTTCATTCGTGCAGAGCTGCTTGGAAGGTAATGGCGCTTGGCCGATTATTATAGCCGATGGTCGCCGATGACCGTGGAGGCGATCGGCTGAGATATGACCGACCAAACCCCCGAGCTTCGCTACATGCCACCGGGGCAGGTGTTCAACAAGCGCACCGACAAACTTCTCGCTAAATCCGGAGCTGATCACCTCCTTGTAACCGGGGGTGAGACTGATATGTGCGTGCTCGGAGCGGTTCTGGAGGCGATCGATCGCGGTAAGGAATTACGATTGTGACTGACGCGATATGCTCGCCCTGTGACGAGATGCACGACGCAATGCTGACCCTCTTGGCATCCGCTCCAGTCAGCAAGTCGATACACGCAAGGCAGAGAAGGTGCTACGCGGATGAGGTTTGAATCGCCTGCGGATGGAGGCAACGTTCGACCTCGCCATTCGGTCGGGGCAAACCCTTCCTGGTTGGCAACATCATTTCCCATGGTGCCGCCGAAGCAGAAACCGATTGCGGCGGTGCGGCGTGCGTCGACTTCCACGCGCGCAGTCAAATGCCTGCAATCCGCCGGCCGCACTCGCCCGTGTCTCGGACGGCTCCTCGACAGCCGCTTCAGCAAGC
>CAXTVZ010000174.1:0-7051 GCA_964247685.1 uncultured Acetobacteraceae bacterium | reverse complement strand
GTCGAGACCGACGGCGGTCCAGAACGGGACGCGATCGCCTGGCGAGAGGGTCATTCTGGCGCCTCGGGGTTCAGGCACTTAGGATCGCAGGGAGTCGTTGCGACAAAGTAAAAGGCCAGGGGCTCTGCCCCTGGACCCCGCTGGGGTCTTGACCCCAGACCCCTTTACATTAGGCAGGTCCAGGAGGGCCTTCCCTCCTGGCGGGGTCAAGGGGCAGAGCCCCTTGTCTTAAAGCAACAAATCCGCCGCGGCCGCGCGCGCCGCGTCCGTGATCCGCTCCCCCGCCAGCATCCTTGCGATCTCCTCGCGCCTTGCCGCCGCGTCCAGCGGCGCGATCGCCGTCGTCGTGGTCTCCCCGCGCACGTGCTTGGCGACGTTGAGATGATGGTCGGCCCTCGCTGCGACCTGCGGCGCGTGCGTCACCACCAGCACCTGGCGGCCGCGCGCGAGGCCCGCCAGCCGCTCGCCCACTGCGGACGCGGTGGCACCGCCGATCCCCTGGTCGACCTCGTCGAACACCAGCGTGCCGGCGGAACTCCCCGCCGACAGCACCACCTTCAGCCCGAGCATCAGCCGCGACAGCTCCCCGCCCGAGGCGACGCGGCCCAGCGGTGCCGGCGTCGATCCCGGGTTCGCGGCCAGCAGGAAGGTCACCGTGTCGGCGCCGTGCTCGCCCCAGCTCTCCCGGGGCAGCGGCTCGACCGCGACCACGAAGCGCGCGCGGCCCAGCTTGAGCGGGGCGAGCTCGGCCGCCACCGCCCGTTCCAGTTCGGTCGCCGTCTCGCGGCGCTTTAGTGCGAGCCTCTCGGCGGCTTGCTCGAACGCCGTGCGAGCGGTGCTGGTCTCGGCCGTGAGCGCCTCAAGACCGCGCTGGCCACCTTCCAGCGCCTCGAGTCGGGCCTGGAAATCGGCCAGCAGAGCCGGCAGCTCGGTCGCGGGAACGTTGTGCTTGCGGGCGGCGGCGCGGAGCGCGAACAGGCGGGTCTCGGTCTCTTCCAGCGCGCGCGGATCGTCCTCGGCCTCGGCGGCGAGGCGGCTCAGCAGGCTCTCCGCCTCGGCCAGCGCTTCCTCGGCACGGTCGATCGCGGCGGCGGCCTCGTCGGCGAGGCCTTTCCCCGCACCCGCGCCTTCGTTGGGAAGCGCGGCCTTGCCCAGGGCGCGGGCCGCCGCTCGCAGGGCCGCCGCCGGGCCGGCGTTGCGACGGTCGCGCGGGGCGAGCTCGGCCAGCGCCGCGGCGATCGCCTCGCGGCGCCGCTCGCCGCCCTGCAGCGAGATGCGGGCGGCGGCCAGGCGCTCCTCCTCGGCCGGCTCGGGCGCCAGGGTCGTCAGCTCGGCGGTTGCGGCACGGAGCCAGGCTTCCTCGCGGGCGGCGGTGTCGAGTGCGATCCGCGCCGCGTCCAGGCGCGCAGACAGGTCGCGCCAGGCGGCGTAGGCGGTGCGGACGTCCGCCGCCAGCGCGGCCGGCACGCCGAACGCGTCGAGCAGCGGCCGGTGGGCGGCCGCGTCCGCCAGGCCCATCTGCTCGTGCTGGCCCTGGATCTCGACCAGGCTGGCGCCGACCCGCCGCAGCAGTGCGAGGCCGACCGGCTGGTCGTTGACGAAGGCGCGCGAGCGGCCGTCGCGGGCGAGCGTGCGGCGCAGCACCAGCTCGCCGTCATCGGCCGGGAGCTCGCTCGCGGCCAGGATCGCGTGGGACGGGTGGCCGGGCGCGACCGTGAAGGCGGCGGTGACGCTGGCCTGCGTGCATCCCGCCCGAACCAGCGCCGCCTCGGCACGGCTGCCGAGCGCCAGGCCCAGGCTGTCGAGCAGGATCGACTTGCCCGCACCCGTCTCGCCCGTGAGCACCGTCAGCCCGTGCCCGAAGGAGAGCTCGAGCCGGTCGATCAGCACGACATCGCGTACGGACAACGTGGTCAGCATGGTCGCAATGTGCCGCTGAATGCGCCCGGCTGCGAGGGGTGGGCCGCGATTACTGGGGGTGGACGGCGAGCTTGGTGTCCGACGCCGGCACGCGACGGGCGCGCTCGCGGAACAGGGTGAACAGGCCGGACGCGATGATCACCGCCGCGCCGATATAGGTGAAGCGGTCGGGCGGGTCGCCGAACACGAAGGCGCCGAAGGCGATCGCCCACAGCATCTGGCTGTACTGGGTGGGGGCGACCAGGGTCGCCGGGGCGGCACGCGACGAGATCTGGAACAGCACGGTCGCCACCCCTGCCAACAGCCCATAGCCCAGCAGCAGCAGCCATTCGCGCCCTGTCGGCATCACCAGGCCGGTCATCGTGGCGATGATGCCGCTGGCGACGATCGGACCCACCAGGCCCGCGCCGTAGAGCGAGACCGGCCGCTCATGCGCGCCGAGTGCGCGCAGCAGCACCACCGTGCCGGCGCCGGCGAGCGCGCAGATCACGGCGGCCAGGTGGCCGATCCCGAGCGCCTTGAAGCCGGGGCGGAGCACGACCAGCACGCCGATCAGCCCGAGCGCCACCGCGGACCAGCGGCGCCAGTTCACCTGCTCGCGGAGGAAGATCTTTGACAGCACGGTCACGAACATCGGCATCAGGAACAGCACGGAGAACGCTTCCGGCATCGGCAACCTGGTGAACGCGACCACCGAGCCGACGCTGCCGATCACCGCCAGGCCGCCGCGGCCCAGCCAGACCGCGAGCGAGCTCGACTGGAACGCGTGATACCAGCGGTCCTGGGGTCGGCACATGAACGGGATCGCCGGCAGGCAGAGCAGGGCGCCGATGCAGGTGGTCTCGAGCGGTGGCACGGCGCCGTGCAGCAGTTTTACCGCAGCATCGCTCCACGCGTAGAAGGCGTACGACATGAAGGCGAGCAGGACGCCTTCGGTGGCACTGCGCGCGCCGATCGGGCCTGCGGTGCCGGGGCTCGCGTCCACGCGGGACCGCTGTCAGAACAGGCCGAAGACGCCGCCGCCCTTGGGGCGCGGCACGCCGCCCGCGCCGCCGGCCGCCTCGAGGTCGCGGTAGCTGTCCGCATACCAGGTGCTGCCCGGGTAGTTGTAGGCCAGCACCGAGGCGGTCTTGCGGGCCTGGTCGACCAGGCCGAGCTTGAGGTAGCACTCGGTCAGGCGCTCGAGCGCCTCGGCCACGTGGTTGGTGGTCTGGTAGTCCTGCACCACGCGCTGGTAGCGGTTGATCGCCGCCTCGTAGAGGTGCTGGCGCTCGTACCAGCGGCCGATCAGCATCTCCTTGCCGGCCAGGTGGTCGCGGCAGAGGTCGATCTTCAGGGCGGCGTCGCGGGCGTAGGGTGATTCCGGGTAGCGGTTGACCACCTCGCCCAGGGCCGCCATCGCCTGGACGGTGCCGCGCTGGTCGCGCTGGATGTCGGCGATCTGCTGGTAGAAGCAGAGCGCGCGCAGGTAGTAGGCGTAGGGCGTGTCCGGGCTGGTGGGATGCAGCTGGATGAAGTGCTCGAGCTGGGTGACCGCGTCCGAATACGAGTCGTCCTCGTAGTTCGCGTAGCCCTCCATCAGCTGCGCGTTCGTGGCCCAGGGCGAGTACGGGTAGTTGTTCTGCACCAGGTCGAACGAGGCGACCGCCGCCTCGTAGTGGTGGGCGCGGAGCTTGGTGACGCCGTCGTTGTAGAGCTCCTCGGGCGGCAGGGTCGACGCGTCGACCGGGTGCACCTTGCTGCCGGAGAACGGGTTGATCGCGTCGAGCACGCCGCACCCCGAGAGGGCGAGGGTGGCGGCGAGCAGCGCCGAGCTTGCGAACAGGCGGTGAGACGGGCGCGGCCAGGCGATCATTCAGCTCGATCCAGTGGGTGCGCGCTTATATCACGCGGTCCTGATCTTCAAAGGCCCGCAGAGGGGCCGATCAGGCGGCGGCGCGGACGCTCGCGGTGGCGAAGCGCCAGTTGCCCTGGCTGGCGAACAGCGCGCGCAGCAGCCGGTTGTTCAGGCCATGGCCGGGGCGGTGGGCGGAGACGTGGGCGAGCAGGGGCGCGCCGGCGAGTGCGAGGTCGCCGACCGCGTCGAGCATCTTGTGGCGGACGAACTCGTCCGGGCGGCGCAGGCCGTCGGGGTTCAGCACGGTGGCGCCGTCGACCACCACGGCGTTGTCGAGCGTGCCGCCCTGGGCGAGGCCGGCGGCGCGGAGTGCTTCGATCTCGTCGGCCATGGCGAAGGTGCGGCTCTCGGCGAGCTCGGCGCGGAAGCGGGTGGCGTTGAGGCCGTCCAGCGACAGCGACTGGCGGCCGATCGCGGCGGCGGCGAAGTCGATCGTGACCGAGATCGAGAAACGGTCGTGGGGAAGGAGCTCGGCGTGGCTCTCGCCACAGGCGACGCGGACGGGACGCAGGACCTCGATCGCGCGGACGGGCAGGGGATAGGTGGTGCGGCCGGCGCGGCCGATGGCGACGAGGAAGGGCAGGGCGGAGCCGTCGGCGATCGGCAACTCGGGGCCGTCGATCTCGACCAGGGCGTTGTCGATGCCGGAGGCGGCAAGTGCGGCCATCAGGTGCTCGACCGTGCCGACGCGGGCCTCGGGACGGGTGGGAAGGGCCAGCACGGTGCACAGACGCGTGTCGGCGACCAGGTCGTGGCGCGCCGGGATCAGGATCGGGGCGCCGTCCGGACCGATCAGATCGGTGCGGGCGAAGACGACGCCGTGATTGGGGTGGGCGGGGCGGATGGTCATGTGCACGGGGCGGCCGCTGTGCAGGCCGACACCCATGAACGGCACCGGGCGACGCAGCGTCGCCTGCAGCCTGTCGGCGGCGCTACCGTGCCCGTGGCGCCGCGGCGCCCAGGCGTCGATCATGCCGTCCATCACGCAGCCAGGTCCTCCCGGACGTTCTTTCCTGACACGACTTACGTGCGGTCGGGGGGCGGGCTCCAGTCAATGATTATTGCGCCATGTGTCGTGGCGCGGGCGGGGCGGTGTCGGAACCGTCGTCCTGCCCGATACGTGGAGGGTGACGGAGGCGACCGGCGTCGTCCCGGGGTCAAAGCCCGGAATGGATTGTTCGGTTGCCGGATCGGCCGGGGTCGACACGATGATCCGGCGCCGGATGGCAGCCGGCGGGGCGAACTTGAAATTCGTTGGACCAATCAAGTTCGAGGTGCCGACGGCCTGTGTGTGTGGCCTGGCGGGGGCGCCGGAAGGGTGGTGCGGCAGCATGCGGGGCGTCCATAGAGGATGATCCTAGCGGCGTCTTCGATGGCGGAGGTGGGCGGTTCGGATCGGCCGCGGACAGGCGGGTGTTGGCGGCCGGTGCTCGGGGCCGCGGCTGGCCCTGCGCGCGACGGGTCGGCCGGAGGCGGGTCCGCGATCGGGCGGCGCACAGGCGCGAGCGGGTGCTGGCGCCGCGGCGGCGGCGCCGATCCGGAGCTCGCGGCTCGGACCTGCTAGCCGGTCTGACATGTCGGACACCAGTACAGTGTCCGTCCCGCCATCGGCTCCGCCTGGATCGGCGTCCCGCACACCCGGCAGGGACGCCCCGCGCGGTGCGCGACGTAGCAGGCGTCCTCGCGACGCACTTTGCCCGAAGCACGCGCCCGGTCCGCGGGCTCGGTGGTGACGATGCGCCCGGTGTCGACGCCGTGGCCGAGAAGTGTGGCGAGATCGGTCCACAACGCGTCCCACACCGGTGCGAGGATCTCGCGTCCGGGCCGGTGCGGATCGATCCGGGCGCGAAACAGGATCTCGGCGCGGTAGATGTTGCCGATGCCGGCCACGATGTCCTGCCGCATCAGCAGCAGCCCGACCGGCGAGCGCGACGCGTGCACCTTGGCGAAGGCGCGCTCCGAAACAGCGTCGGTGCGCAATGGATCTTCGCCGAGACGCTGCATTGCAACCGCTTTTTCCGCGGGCGAGATCACGGCGCACGCGGTGGGCCCGCTGAGATCGGCGACGTGGGTTCGGGTCAGCAGCCGCAGGCGCACCAGCCCTCGGGGCTCGGGCGGGAACACCACGGCCACGCCCGCGGGCGTGCGCGACGCACGGCGTCCGATACCCGCAAGGCCGGGGCCGGCGAACCGCCACATTCCGTATAGTCCCAGATGGACGCGCAGCCAGAGCTCGCCGGAGAACAGGAGGAACATCTGCTTGCCGTGCGCTTCCGCCGCGCGCAGCACGTGGCCGTCGAGCAGCGCCGCTCCCGCGGCGAAACGTCCCTGCGGGCTGCTGGCCTGCACTGTCTTGCCGACGAACCGCGACGCGAACGCGTGCGCGAGCCTGTGCACCGTGTGTCCTTCGGGCATCCATCTCCTTCCGCCAGGCCGCCGCGCGCGACCGGCCCACGTGGTCCGATCCATGCGGCAGGTAGAGGGTGGTGGAGCTTTGGCTTTGGGGAAGGGCGTTCGGAGAGCGGAGGGGCGGCCCGTGCCGTTGCGCCGGCCGCTCATTGGGCGGAATGGGACCTCCGTTGCGCGAGACGCAGTGTCTGGATGTTGGCCGGGAGCGGCTGGTCGGCTTTCGGGCTTGAAGCGTTGGAAACGGGCACGGGCACAGGGGCGGGCACGTTGAGATCGAATGGCGCGGACGGTCGCTCGTCGTCCAGCCCTAGTGCCTAGGCGCTGAGTCTGGCCCTTTCGCGAACTCAATGCGGCGCGCGCAGCTCTCTCAAACCGGCGTCTGGTGAACGCTCCGCATGCGGCCGGTTAGCCGGGACATGAACTCACGGCGGCACAACCGCCCCTATCTCATCCGGCCGCTCGCGCTAGCCTAGCCGCCGCGCAACGAAGACGAGGCCGGACCGGCGGCGGTGACGCTGGCGGCCGGCCCGCTCTACGGCCATCTCGGATCGGCCGCGTTCTGGCCGATGGCCGCGATGTGCGCGCTGGCTCTCCCGGTCGCCTGGAAAATGGGGTCTGGGGCCAAGGCCCCAGCGGGTCCAGGGCAGAGCCCTGGCTCTTACGCGCCGACGTCCGGGATCAGCGCCTTGATCCGTGTCGCCAGCTGCTCCATCGAAAACGGTTTCGTCACGACATGCATGCCGGCTTCGAGGCGTTCCTTGCCCAGCGCCGCATGTTCCGCATAGCCGGTGATGAACAGCACGCGGAGATCGCGGCGCGTCAGGC
>CAXTVZ010000173.1:0-7066 GCA_964247685.1 uncultured Acetobacteraceae bacterium | reverse complement strand
GAGAACACCTTGTTCTTCTCCGCCCAGGCGGTCGCGCGGTCGTCGCTGTCGGGCAGGATCGCCTCGGCGGGGCATTCGGGTTCGCACACGCCGCAATCGATGCATTCGTCCGGATTGATGACCAGCATGTTTTCGCCGACATAGAAGCAGTCGACCGGGCAGACTTCCACGCAATCCATGTATTTGCAGCGGATGCAGTTCTCGGTGACCACGTAGGTCATCAACGCTCTCCCGAACCGGCCGAACCGGGGATGGGTGGATGGGCGGCGGGTATGCCGCCGTTTGGGTAGGGTTTCAAGGCTCGGCGGGCGCGTCCGTTCCCCCGAGCTCTTCGTAGAGGAGCCTGGCCTCGGGGGCGGGGCCGCGCCGCTCGGCGAGTGCCACCACGCGGACCACGCGCACCGTGCCGCCCACCGCGCCGTCGGGGCGGATGCCGCCGCCGAGTGCGACCGTGAGCACGTCGCCGGGGCGGACGCGGGCGCCGGGCTTCTCCACGGGGCGGCGGTTGAGGCGGACCGCCCCTTCGGCGACCAGGCGCGCGCAGTCCGATCGCATTTTCCGGAAGCGGGCGCACCAGAGCCAGAGATCGAGGCGCTGGGCGTCTCCGGTGGCCGACGACATCGCTAGCGCAGGCCCACCCGCAGGGCGGCGAGTGCCGCGAACGGGCTGTCCGGACGCGGCACCGGACGGGGCGGCTCGGGCACGGGCGCCGCGGCGGGGTGCGGCGCCGGGCGGGGGCGTTCGAGCCGCGCCATCATGGGAGGTGCGGGCGGTCCGAAGCTGTCGGACGCCAGCGGCTTGGGACCGAGGATCTTCATCCCGAGCGCGCGCAGCACGGGCGCCAGCGTTTCGCCGCGGATCGCGAGGCGCGAGGCGAGCTGCGCCGGCACCGCGGCCGGCCGGCGGCGCGTGGCATAGGCGAGCTCGGCGGCGATGCGCTCGGCGATGTCGAGGCGGATCATGATCGGCCCGGCCGCGATCCAGCCCAGCGACACGAGGCTCGCCACGCGGTCGCCCCAATCGGGCCGGGGGATCGAGACCAGCCCCGCCTCGGGAAGCGCCGGCGTGGGCGTCCCGCCGGCCACCGCGAGCAGCAGCGCGCGGAGTGCTGCCGGGCGCGGCTTGAGCAGGGTGGGCAGGAACAGCGCGAAGCGGCCGGCGCGCACGCCGAGCGCGCGGAGGGCCTCGCGCACCGCCGGGTCGGGTGCGGCGTCGCGTTCGCCCGGCAGCAGCCCCACGCTCTCGCGCAGGCGGTGCAGCGTGCCGCGCAGCGCCGCGGACGCGGCGGCACCCGCCTCGGCGGCGAACAGGGGTCCGAACTCGCGTTCGATCTGGGCTGCGAGGAAGCGCGCGAGCCGTGCGCGGATGCGCTCGCGCTCGGCGCCGTCGAGGAACTCGCTGGCGGTGGGCTCGACGGTGGGCAGGGTGGCGCTGCGTCCGGGGCGGAGGCGTCCGACCACGGCGCCGTCCCAGAGGATGCACTGCGCCGCGTGGTCGATCGTGAATGCGTCGTCGGCGGCGGCCACCAGTGCGGCCACGCGGCGCGGCATCTCCTCGCGGAGCGCCCGCCGTGCCGCCCGCAGCATCACCCGGAGCGCCTCGCCCTCGGTGCCGGCCTCGGGGGTGAAGTCGAACCCGCGCACGCGGCCCACGGGATGGCCTTCGACCACCACCTCGCCGCGGGCGGTGACGGCGGAGAGCAGGTTGCCGGCGTCGCCCTCCTCGAGCCGGCGCACCAGCAGCGCCGAGCGGCGGTCGACGAAGCGCGCGGTCAGCCGCTCGTGCAGCGCGTCCGACAGCAGGTCCTCGACCTCGCGGGCGCGGCGGGTGAAGCCCTCGTCGTCGCCCACCCATTCGCGGCGGGCGGCGATGAAGGCCCAGACGCGGACGCCGGAGAGGCGCTGCATGAGCGTGTCGATGTCGCCGTCGGCGCGCGCGAGGCCGGCGAGGTTGCTGTCGATCCACTCGGCCGGCAGGCGGCCCTCGGCGGAGACGTGGTTGTAGATGCGGCCGCACAGCCGGGCGTGGGTGTCGTCGGCGAGCTTGCGGAAGTCGGGCACCTGGCAGGCGTCCCACAGCAGCCGCGTCTCCCGCCTTCCCTGCGCGCGGGCGCGGATCTCGGGGTCGCGGGCGAGTGTCAGGAGTGTTTCGAGGTCGGCCGCCTCGTTGCCGCGCACCAGCCCGGGGGCGGGGGGCGAGGCCTGCAGGCTCGCGAGCAGCGCGTCGGGCGAGGCGAAATCGAGCGCCGAGTTGCGCCAGGCCAGCGCCTCGAGCGGGTCGAAGCGGTGCTGCTCCACGGCGTCCACCAGCTGCTCCGACAGAGGCGGGCACTCGCCGGCGGTGCCGAAGGTGCCGTCGCGCATGCCGCGGCCGGCGCGGCCGGCGATCTGGGCGATCTCGGGCGCCTCGAGCCGGCGTGGGCGGCGGCCGTCGAACTTCGAGAGCCCGGCGAAGGCCACATGGTTCACGTCCATGTTCAGCCCCATGCCGATCGCGTCGGTGGCGACGAGGAAGTCGACCTCGCCCTCCTGATACAGCGCCACCTGCGCGTTCCGCGTGCGCGGCGAGAGGCGTCCCATCACCACCGCGCAGCCGCCGCGGCGACGGCGGATGGCCTCGGCGATCGCGTAGACCTCGCCCGCCGAGAACGCGACCACCGCCGAGCGCGGCGGCAGTTTCGACAGCTTGGCGTGGCCGGCGTAGTGCAGCTGCGACAGCCTTGGGCGGGTCTCCACCGTGATGCCGGGCACGAGGCGCTCCAGCAGCGGCCGGATCGTCTCGGCGCCCATCACCATGGTCTCGACCAGGCCGCGCGCGTGCAGCAGCCGGTCGGTGAAGACGTGGCCGCGATCGGGGTCGGCGCAGAGCTGGATTTCGTCGATCGCCACGAACTCGCAGGCGCGGTCGAGCGGCATGGCTTCCACGGTGCAGGAGAACCAGCGCGCCTCGGGGGGCACGATCTTCTCCTCGCCGGTGATCAGCGCCACCGAGCGGATCCCCTTGGCGGCCACCATCCGGTCGTAGTTTTCGCGCGCGAGCAGACGCAGCGGGAAGCCGATGATGCCGGACGAATGGGCCAGCATCCGCTCGGTCGCGAAATGGGTCTTGCCGGTGTTGGTCGGTCCCAGCACGGCGCGCACGCGCGGGGCGAAGTCGCCCTTTGGCGCGAAGCCGCGGGGGCGGAAGGCGTTGGACTCCGACATACCCACGGCCATGCCGAATGCTTGGCATGTCCCCGCGGGATTGCAAGGCTGCGCCGGCCAGATAGGCTCGCCCGCCATGACCACCACCCCACCCACGGATCCGCGCCCGCTTCCCCGCCTCACCGCACACGACGCGTCACCGGTCCGGGTGGTGGTCCCGCTCCGCCCGGCGGCGCTCGACGCAGCTTTGGCCACACTCGAGCCCGCGGTCGCGTCCTTCGCGCGCGATTCGGGGTTCAAGGCGGCGGCGGGTACCGTATGTCTCCTGCCCGGTCCGGACGGGCTCGCCTCGGCCCTGTTCGGGCTGGGCGAGGAGCAGGACCCGCACGTGTTCGGCGCCCTTCCCGGCAAGCTCCCGTCCGGCAGCGGCGCCTGGCGGCTCGACGAGCGCGCGCTCGCCGCCACCGGCTTCGCCCCCGACGACGCGCTGTTCGGCTGGTGCGCCGGCGCCTACCGGTTCCGCCCCGACGAGGGTCTCGACGCGGCCACCCTCGTGGCACCCGAGGGCGCGGGCCTCGGCGCGGACATGGCGCGCGCCCTGCTCGCCGGCCGCGACCTCGTCAATGCGCCCGCCAACCTGCTCGGCCCGTGGGAGCTCGCCGACGCCGCCGAGCGCGTGGCGCGCGAGGGTGGTGCCCACTTCCACCGCATCGCGGGGGCGGCGCTGGAGGCCGCCTACCCGATGGTGGCCGCGGTGGGACGCGGCGCGGAGCGCGTGCCCGTGGTGGCGCAGTTCACCTGGCGCGGCAGCCGCGCCGCCGCGGACGCCCCGCTCGTCTCGCTGGTGGGCAAGGGCGTGTGCTTCGACAGCGGCGGTCTCGACATCAAGACCGCCGCCGGCATGCTGCACATGAAGAAGGACATGGGCGGGGCGGCGGTGGTCCTGGCGCTGGCCGAGCTCGTGATGCGCCGCGACCTGCCGCTGCGCCTGGCCGTGCGAATCGGCTGCGTCGAGAACGCGATCTCGGGTGCGGCCATGCGCCCCGGCGACGTGGTCCGCACCCGTGCCGGGATCACGGTCGAGATCAACAACACCGACGCCGAGGGCAGGCTCGTGCTCGCCGACCTCCTCGCCGAGGCGTCGGAGGACAGACCCGACCTCCTCGTCGACGTGGCCACGCTGACCGGTGCGGCCCGCACGGCGCTGGGGCCCGACCTGCCGGCGCTGTTCACCGACGACGACGCGTGGGCGGCGCGGCTCGCGCGATCGGGCGCGCGCGTGGCCGATCCGGTGTGGCGGCTGCCGCTGTGGCGCGGCTACGCGTCCTGGCTCGAGTCGGGTGCGGCCGACCTCGCCAACGTGTCGGCGCGGCCTGTCGCCGGCGCCATCGTCGCCGCGCTGTTCCTGCAACGCTTCGTTTCGCACGGCATCATCTGGATGCATCTCGACGCGTATTGCTGGAACGATCGCGCGCGTCCGGGACGTCCGGAGGGCGGCGAAATCCCGGCCTTTCGCGCGCTGTTCGACGTGCTCACGCATCTGTGCGAGAGCGGAATATAGTCATTTCGCTGTTTGCTGCCTTGCAAAAATGGCTCAGTTCTTCAGGCGTTTAGCGAAAACGCGCGACGGAACCTGAACAGACGTTCATCCGGCGCTGAGGAATGGAACAGGCTGGTAACGTCATTGCGAGTCACGTGAGCGATCTCCGAGGGTTATAAGACACTCATCGACTCGCGTGGCACGAGATGATGTGAGGTACGAGCCGCCGCCTGTCGCAAACACATCGGCGCAGCGTATCGAAGCAACTCTGCTGACGCCGCCCCCATAAGCAAAGGTGACGAACCGAGGTCGATGTCGCGGCCCGGCGTACCTGATGAAAGGAAGACCCATGCCCGCATCAACCTCCACCGATCACCTGGTGACGACGCTTCGCGACACCGTCGTCGCACTCGTCCGACGGGATGGTCCCGATCTTTCCGCCCGCCAGCTGGGCGTGTTCCTCACCTGCTATCTGCAGGACGGCGCGCACACTGTCCGCGGCCTGGCCGCGGAGCTGAACGTGTCCAAGCCCGCAATCACCCGCGCGCTCGACCGTCTGGGCGAGCTCGACCTCGCCCGCCGCAAGGTCGACCCGATGGACCGCCGCTCGGTTCTCGTGCAGCGCACCGTCAAGGGCACCGCCTTCCTGCGCGACCTGCGCCACATCATGGGCGACGCCGCGGCACCCGCCCGCCGGTCCGAGCGTGCGACCGAGCGCCGCCGCGCCTGATTGGTTCGCACCACCGTTGCCTTCGAGGGCGGCGCCAACGGGCGCCGCCCTTTTTCGTCGGTTCGGGCCTTGTCCGATGGCGTTAGGTGCAGGTACGGAACTGCGGCCGTCGCGAAACGCTGATGACGAGCAACAAAGCCGTCACGCGAGCGCGACGGCCCTTGTCTGGAGAGGAATTGAACATGCGCCTTGCCGTTTTGGCCGCCGGCATTTCACTCGCGGCAGTGACCGGCGCCTATGCCGCCGATCCCGGCGTCGACAGCGCGCCTGTCGGGCGCGTCGTGATCCATGCGAAGTCCGCGAATGTGGGCGTGGGCTGGAGCTGGGGCGATGGCACGCTCTACTACCGGCACCATCGCTACACGTTCACGGTCAGCGGCCTGAACGTCGCGGCTGTGGGCTTCTCCACGGTGACCGGCCATGGCCGCGTCTACCACCTCAAGAACCTGCATGATTTCGATGGCACCTACGCCGAGTCGCATGGCGAGGCGACCCTGGGCAAGGGCATCGGCGGATCGGCCCTGATCAACGGCAACGGTGTTCAGCTCCGCATCGACGACGTCACCAAGGGTGCGCAGCTCGCCGGCTCGACCTCCGGCATCGAGCTGAAGCTGCGGGACTGACGCTAGCCTACCACCGCCCGATCCGGGCGGTGCGGGCCATGCGCAGCACGGTCCAGGCCCACAGAAGAAACGGCGCCGCCGCGAGAGCGATCGCGGCGGCGACCCCGGCGGGGGTCGCGTCGAGCGACACAATGCCGAGCACGCAGCCCCACAGCGCAAAGCCCCAGTAGATCGCGGTGATCAGCATCGGCTGAACGCCACACCGATGCGCGATCTGGTAGAGGTGACTGCGATGCGCGGCTGTCAGGCGATCACCTGAACGCCAGCGGCGGCAAAGAGTGAAGAGCACGTCGGCCAGGATCGCGAACAAGCCAAGCGGTGCCAGCAGCACCGTCCACTCGTCCGGCAGCGATCGTGCCGTGGCCGCCGCCGCCACCAGAAGTCCGCACAGCTGGCTTCCCACATCCCCCATGAAGATGCGCCCCTTCGGAAAGTTGAAGGGCAGGAAACCCGCGATCCCGGCGGCGAGCCCCAGCAGTGCTGCGGACAGCGCCGGATCGGTGGTGATGTCTGCCACCGCGAGCGCGACGATCGCGCAGGTTCCCGCGGCGAGCCCGTTCAGCCCGTCGATGAAGTTCACCGCGTTGATCGTGAACACCATCCAGGCCAGCGTCAGCGGCCAGGCGAGACGTCCCAGATCCCAGGGTCCGAGCGCGTGGATGACGAAGCCGCCGGCCAACAGCAGCACGCTGGCCGCGAGCTGGGCCGCGAACTTGGTCCAGACCGCGAACTGCCCGATGTCGTCGGCCCAGGACACCGCGGCGAGCAGGAGGCCCGCGGCGAGCAGGGTCGCCGGCCGGAGCGGTGCCGCGCCCGCATGTCCGAGCGCCCAGGCACCGAGCACTGCGAGCGCGAAGGCGAGCGCGATGCCGATGCCGCCGCCCTTGGGGGTGGGGACGTCATGGGAGGAGCGGAAGCCGGGGATGTCCATGACGCCGCGGCGGATCATCAGGCGCTGCGTCACGGCGGAGAGGGCGGCGAGGGCGAGGAGGGCTGCGAGCATGGCCGGCGTGTAGGGCAGGTGGCCGGA
>CAXTVZ010000172.1:0-7075 GCA_964247685.1 uncultured Acetobacteraceae bacterium | reverse complement strand
GGGCGCCGTCCACATATCCCTTCCTTCTGATGCAATTGTCAAAGAACGTCCCGGGGATCCAAAACCAAGCCTTTTCAGAGACTTAGGGTTCCGTGCTCGTCCGGTGAGGCGGGGTTTTAGGGGGGATCGACCGGGCGGTCAACAGGGAAAATCCTCTTTTTCGACGCGCCCGGGTTGATGCATCGAACCGCCTCTCCGGACCGACGTTCCCGACCTGACCAATCGCACCACATCGAAGGACCCGTTCCATGGCGCCCAGCCCCCATCCGACTCGCAACAACCTCCCGACCAACGCCCGCTCCGTGGCCATCGATCTGCTGACCGGCCGCCTCGCCGACGGCATCGACCTGTCCCTCATCACCAAGCAGGCGCATTGGAATCTCAAGGGCTTACAGTTCATCGGCGTTCACGAGATGCTCGACGGGTTCCGCACCGCCATCGATGATTTCAACGACACCATGGCGGAGCGCATCGCGCAGCTCGGGGGCACCGCATTTGGCCGCGTCCAGGACGTCGCCTCCAACAGCCAGCTCACACCCTATCCGAGCGACATCTACAAAGTGCCTGATCACCTCGCAGCGCTGATCGACCGCTACTCGGTCGTGGCCAACGCGGTGCGCAAGAGCATCGACGACGCCGCCGAAGCGGGCGACGCCGACACCGCGGACATCTTCACCGAGGTCTCGCGCGGTCTCGACAAGCAGCTCTGGTTCCTCGAGGCGCATGTTCAGGAGGGCCCGGGCCGCATTCGCGACGGTGACGGCGCCGGCCAGCGGTAACCTTCGTGAGGCGTCGCCCGAAGCACGCTATCCGCGCGACGCCCGATCCCTCATTGCGACCCGGCACCCCCAGACCCGTCCAACATTTGCAGGTCCAGGAGCCGCCGGTTCCTGGCCGGGTCTGGGGAGGGTCCCCATCTCATCTCTTCGGCAATGCCGAAGAGATGACCCGATCGCCCACCGAAATCCCCAGCTTCGCAGTTAGCCCGCCCTGGAGCTCCAGCGTTGAGCCCACCACACCATCGCTGCTGACAACGGCCAGGCTCCTCGGCACGGTGTTCTCGGCGATGCTGTCGATCGTGCCGTCACTCCTGATGAACACCATGTCGAGCGGCACGAGCGTGTTCTCCATCCACATCTCGCTTTTCATCGGCCGCGGCCACGGAAACAGCATCCCTGCGTTGTCGGCGACCGCGGTGCGATACATCAGCCCGACCTGCTGCTCGCGCTCGGTCCGCGCCACCTCCACGGAAAACTCGTGACGGGCACCCCCGGCGCCGACGATCGTCAATGCGACGCTGCGGAGACGCGGTTGCGCCGCCTTCGGCTCGCCGCTCAGGTCGCCGTCGGCGCCCCAGGCGGCCGTCGCACCGACGAGAGCCAAGGCTGCCGAGGCCAGCATCGCGCGGCGGGTCGTGGTGGTGGTCATGACGCTGTTTCCTCTCGTGCCGCCTCGATGAGGCGGGTGATGTCATCGCGCACCGGACCTTCACGTGGCCGATCACGCAAGTGCTGGAGCAGCGCCGGAGTCAGCGGACGGCGGCGCGCACCCTCCCACTCGATCCGCCGCAGCACGGCTTGCGCCGCATCCGGCAACCGGTCCGGGAAAGCCTGACCGCTCAACGTGCCCCAAACGCCAGCCCAGGCGCGCGCGACGGTGAACGGATTGTAGCCGCCGCCGCCGAGCACCACGAGCGGCCGCCCGCGCGCGATCAGCGCTGCCACCACCTCGAACAGCGCGTTGTTGGACAGTGCCAGGCGCGATTGCGGGTCCTCGGCCAGCGCGTCCGCGCCGCATTGCAGGATGATCGCATCGGCCCCGAAGCGGTCGAGCGCGGGCAGGACCGCATCGCGCATGACCACGCGCATCTCGGTGTCGTTCAGCTCGGGCGGCACGGGCAGGTTCAGCGCCGAGCCGCCGGCGCGATCGGTCACCAGGCCGGTGCGCGGCCAGCGGTCACGCTCATGGACGCTGATCGTCAGCACGCGCGGATCGCCCCCGAAGGCGAGCTCCACCCCGTCTCCGTGATGGGCGTCGACATCGACATAGGCCACGCGCCGGAGCCCCGCATCGAGCCACGACAGCAGGCCGAGCACCGCATCGTTGAGGTAGCAGAACCCCGAAGCGCGATCGCGGCGGGCGTGGTGCGTGCCGCCACCCGTGTGGTGCACCACCATCCCCGGTCGGCTGAGTGCCAGGCGGCAGGCGAGCAGCGTCCCGCCGACAGCGGTCATCGGGCGGCTGAACACGTCCGGGTAGATCCCGTTGCCCTCGATGCCGAGCCGGAACCGCGCCGCCTCGTCCACTGTGACAGCCCCATCCCGCTCGGCACGGCGCAGGCAGGCGATGTAGTCGGGGTCGTGAAAGCGGCACACCTCCACCTCGGTCGCCATGGTGGAGACCACCGTGTTGTCGGCCGAGAGCCAGCCGAGGGCATGGGCGAGATCGAGCGCTGCCGCATGGCGGGGGATCGCCAGCGGATGCGGCGGCGCGTGCGTCGGTCGCCGGAAGATCGCGTTGGTGACGAAGAGTGCTTTGGAAAATGGGGCCGGCACGTCGCGTCGGTCAGCCCTGCAGGAACGGGTTGCGGCGACGCTCGTCGCCGATCGTCGAGTTGGGCCCATGGCCGCACACGAAGCGCAGGTCGTCGCCGAGCGGCAGCAGCTTGGCGCGGATCCCCGCGATCAGCGCCGCCCCGTCGCCATAGGGGAAGTCGGTGCGCCCGACCGAGCCGCGGAACAGCGTGTCGCCCAGCTGGCCGAACCGCGCGCGCCGTTCGATGAACACAAGGTGGCCCGGCGTGTGACCAGGCACGTGCAGCACGTCGAACCGATGCGCGCCGAGCGTGATCGCCTCACCCTCGGCCAGGAACCGGTCCGGCGTGACGTTGCGCGCCGGCAACCCCCAGCGCGCGCTGTCCGCCTCGAGCCCGTCGAGCAGGAACCTGTCCGCCACGTCCGGCCCCTCGAGCGGCACGCCGAGCGCGTCGCGGAGCTCGGCCGCGCCGGCGGCGTGGTCGAAATGCCCGTG
The DNA here is from genome assembly GCA_964247685.1 of uncultured Acetobacteraceae bacterium. Lineage (GTDB taxonomy): Bacteria > Pseudomonadota > Alphaproteobacteria > Acetobacterales > Acetobacteraceae > CAXTPV01. Next base: position 4,045 of record CAXTVZ010000172.1, on the reverse strand, counting down.
CGTCAGCAGGATCCGCTCGACCGTGAGCCGGTCCGCGGCGATCCGCTCGAGAATGCGCGGCACGTCGCCGCCCGGATCGACCACGATCGCGGCGCGCGTCTCGTCGTCCCAGAGCAGCGTGCAGTTCTGCTCGATCGGTGTCACCGGCACGACGCCGACACGCAAAGCTCCCACGCGCACCTCCTCGGCCCCAATCTCTTGTGAGCGGGGGCGTTGAACCCGCTCAACGTGCGACCCTACCCTGAGCCGCACTGCCACAGGAATTCAGAGCGATGGAACCTGCCGCACCTACCCCCGACGACGAGCTCGCCGCCGCCGCCGCCTGGAGTGCTGCCGGCGAGACGGTGGCGATCGCGACGGTGATCCGCGCCTGGGGCAGCGCGCCGCGGCCGCCGGGTGGCCGCCTGGTGGTGACCGCCTCCGGGCGCATGGCGGGCTCGGTAAGCGGCGGCTGCGTCGAGGCGGAGGTCGCCGCCCACGCGGCGACCGTGCTGGAAACGGGCGAGCCGATGCTGCTGCGTTTCGACGTCTCCAACGAACGCGCCTGGTCGGTCGGGCTCGCCTGTGGCGGCGGCCTCGAGGTGTTCGTCGAGCGTCTCGCCGCGCGATGACGCCGGACCTGCTCGAACGTCTCCAGGCCAGGCGGTCCGCACGCGCGGCCGCGGTGCTGGCCACCCGCCTCCCCGACGGCGCGCAGTTTCTCCTCCCCGACGCCGCGGCACCCCCGGCCCTGCAGGCCGCGTCGGAGGCCGCCCTTGGCCACGGCCGCGCCGGAACGGTCGAGCTCGCGGGCGAGAACTGGTTCCTCGACGTCCATCTTCCGCCGGCGCGCCTGCTGATCGTGGGCGCCGTGCATGTCGCCCAGTTTCTCGCACCGCTGGCCGTCGCCGCCGGCACCGCGCCCGTGGTGATCGACCCGCGCGCGCATTTCGCGAGCGCCGAGCGCTTCTCCGGCATCACGCTGGACGCGCGCTGGCCGGACGAGGCGATCATCGCCGCGGCCCCGGACCGCCAGACCGCCATCGTGGTGCTCACCCATGACCCGAAATTCGACGACCCGGCGCTCGTGGCAGCTCTGCGATCGGACGCCTTCTATCTCGGCGTGCTGGGCTCCCGCCGGACCCATGCGGCCCGTCTCGAACGGCTCGCGGGCAAGGGTTTCGACGCGGCCGCCCTCGCGCGGCTGCGCGGGCCGGTTGGGCTCGCGATCGGAGCCGTGACGCCGGCCGAGATCGCGCTCTCGATCCTGGCCGAGATCGTGGCGGTCCGACGCCACGCGGCCCTGGGCGTGCGGTGATCCCGGCCGTGGTGCTGGCGGCCGGCCGCTCGGCGCGGATGCGAAGCGGCCACAAGCTCCTCCAGCCCTTCGGCGCCGGCACCGTGCTGGGGATGACGGTGGCGCGCGTCGCGGCAAGCGCGGTCGACGAGGTGATCGTCGTGCTCGGTCACGACGCCGACCGGATCCGGGATGCCGTGGCCGCCGGCCGCGCCCGCTTCGTCGTCGCGACCGACTTCGCCGAGGGCATGGCCGCGAGCCTGCGTGCCGGGCTCGCCGCCTGCCCTCCGGAGACCGACGCCGTTCTCGTCTGCCTCGGCGACATGCCGCTGGTCCGCACGGCGACGATCGCCGCACTCCTGGCCCGTTTCCGCGACGGCGCCGACCCGCGCGTGGTCGTCGCTCCCGTCTACGCCGGCGCCCGGGGCCACCCCGTGCTCTGGGGCCGCGCGCATCTTCCCGCACTCGCGGCGCTGCGCGGCGACACCGGCGGCCGCGATCTCCTGGCGGGCGACAACTTCATCCGCGTCACCGTGGACGATCCCGGCATCCTCCTCGATCTCGACACCGACGAGGCGCTGGCAGCGGCCCGTCTGGCGCTCGGGGGCTGACGGTCGGTGCGGCCGATGCCATCTGCACGCCCATGAACGATGCCCAAGAGGTGCCGATCCGGGTCGGCGAGACGCGCGGCGGCGGCATGACCTACCTGGTCGGCCTCGGCGCCGACCAGCTGCCGCCGGTGGCGGCGCGCGAGCTGCAGAACGCCTGGGACGCCGCCCGCGAGGCCGCCCGGCGCGACGGCTGGGGCGTCGCCCGCGCCTTCCGCTTCGAACGTCCCCCTGGCGCGGAAGAGGGCACCGCCCCCGAGCCCGTCGACCTCGTGCTCGCCGACCCGGATGCCTGCGCCTGGGCGGGTGCGATCGACGCGCGCCACGGCCTCGGCACGGCGCGCGGCCTGTCGCTCTGCCTGCGCCTGCTCGCGCTGATCGAGCTGATCGGCCAGGCCGGATGGGCCGGTGCACTCTGCCATTTCCGCCCCGAAGGCGCCGAACTGCATCCCGCTCTGCTCGAGGCGGCCGGTCGGCTCCCATTGACGAGAGAGGGTCGGCTCGACGAGACCATCATGCGCATGTCGGTCGGACGCAGGCTCCGCTGACGCGCCGGAGCCTGTCATGAAGCGTTCCTCGCCCCTGCTGCTGCTGCCCGTCCTCGTCGTTGCCGGCTGCGGTCCGCGTGAAAGCGAACAGCAGCTCGCCACCGAGGATTACTGCCGCCAAGCCGCCAACCGGATCTTCGACGCGCAGCATCGCGACCTTCTTTCCGAGGAGGACCAGACCGACAGCCCGTTCTCGTCGACCGGCCTCCCGGGCGTGCCGGACAAGGGACTCTCCGACCAGTACATCCACGAGAACCGGGTTGACGACTGCGTCGCCCGCCGCACCGCTGCGACCGAAGACGGCACGACCTTCGGACCGCCCGCCAGCCCCCCGATCCCAAGCAAGTAAGGAGTTCGATCGATGAGCCGCATCATCCGCACGGAGCCCGGACCGATCCTGGCACGGGCCGTCGAGTATCACGGCTTCGTCTACACGGCCGGGATCACCCCCCGCGACCCGGACGCGGACATGGAAGCGCAGACGAGCGACGTGCTCGTCCAGATCGACGAGCTCCTCGAGCTCCACGGCACCGACAAGACGCAGCTGCTGCAGGCACAGATCTGGCTCAAGAACATGGCCGACCGCCCGATCCTGAACAAACTCTGGGAAACGTGGCTTCCCGCAGGCCTCGCACCGGCGCGCGCCTGCGTCCAGGCGGAGCTCGCCGATCCACGGATGTTGGTGGAGATCATGCTCGTCACGACGAAGTAGGCGTCCGGCAGCCACAGCGTGTGCCGGCAAAGTAACACCGAGCCGTGATGTTGCCTGCGAGCCACAATGTGGCTTGCAGGCAAACAGAACGGAGGTAATAAGCGGCTGGGGAACAAAACATCAGTCCATCGAGACTTCATTCCTAGAAGTGCTGTCTCAACTTCGACGATTGTTCCGAAACGCAGCGCCGCTCCAAGTTCACGTTGCGGTTCGTCGCTGCAGGTTGCAAACCTCTGTTGTCACGGTTTGGTGATCGGAGGGTCTGAAGGATGGCGGAACGTCCCGCTGGAGCGGCTTTTCTAGGGACGTGGCTGTTCGCCGCTTTCGCCTTCGCAAGCTCCGCCTCTGCCCACACCCACCACCGCTCCGGCCTGCACCACGCGCGCTACGCCGCCACTCGCACCGCCCACGTGATCCAGTGCGTCACCTTCGCTCGCGCCGACACGGGCATCGAGCTCTCCGGCAATGCCGCCAACTGGTGGGACAACGCGGCCGGCGTCTACGCGCGGGGCGCGGCCCCCGAGATCGGCAGCGTCCTGAACTTCCGCGCCAGCGCCCGCATGCGGCTCGGCCATGTCGCCGTGGTGAGTTCGGTGGTGAACAGCCGCGAGGTGCTGATCGACCAGTCGCACTGGAACAGCCGCGGCGTGTCGCGCGACGTCAGCGTGGTCGACGTCTCGCCCGACAACGACTGGTCCGCCGTCCGCGTCGCGATCGACCACCAGGAGACCTACGGCAGCATCTACCCGACCTACGGCTTCATCTATCCGCGCCCCGACAACGGCGTCGTGGTTGCGAATGCGGCGCCGGCGCGGCATCGCCACGAGGTCACGCTCGAGGTCGCCGAGGCGCCCGAGACGGCGCGGGCGATCGATATGTCGGCGGGTGCCACGATCACGGA
>CAXTVZ010000171.1:4679-7110 GCA_964247685.1 uncultured Acetobacteraceae bacterium | reverse complement strand
AGAAGGCCAGGGGCTCTGCCCCTGGACCCCGTTAAGGGCGAGCCCTTAAAACCCGCAATTAAGGTTTGAGTCCAAGCGCACGGGGGCCAGCCTGCGTCGGCCACGTACATGATGTCAGGCTTCGCCTCGCCTTCAACAAGCAGGGTTCCAAGGGACGACTGTCCCTTGGCGGGTCCAGGGCAGAGCCCTGGCCTTCCTTCCCCGATCGGCTCAAGGCGGGACGGAAGCCCCCGGGCCCGCAACGTGAACCGTGGCCGTGACATCCCCCGCGTGGCGAAAACGGAAGGTGGCGGGAAATGTCTCGCCGACACTCAGGCCATGGGCGAGACCCGTCAGCATGATGTGGTCTCCGTCCGGACCGAGCGTCACGCGGCCGCCGGCGGGGACGGCCATGGACGACACCATCCGCATTCGCATCATGCCGCCGCTCATGTCCATGCTGTGCAGCATCGCCTTGGCGGCGACCGGCGTCGTCACGGCGACGAGCTCGTCGGGGGCGCCGCCGCCCTGCAATGTCACGAAGATCGCCGCGGGCATCGAAGCGCCGGCCGTTGCCCGCGACCAGGCCTGCGCGACGGTGACCCGTCCCGCGGCCGCTGCACTGTTGGTCGACCCAAGGATCAGGGCGGTGCTCAGGCATGCAGCGAGCGCAGCATGGGGCATGTAGCGTCCTTTCAGAAAGGCCAGGGCTCTGCCCTGGACCCGCCAAGGGGCGAGCCCCTTAGATCCCCTCGACTTAAAGCCGTGGCGTCGCTGCCTAGGGCCGAACAAATGGGTTCTAAGGGCTCGCCCTTAGCGGGTCCAGGGCAGCGCCCTGGCCTTCTTCTTCCATCACGCCCGCAGAGCGCGCGCGATATCACGAGCGAGAAGCGCCGGATCCTCGTCGGCGCGGAACGTGGTGCTGAACGTGCCGTCGGGACGCATCAGGGTGATCACCGAGCTGTGCTCCATCTCGTAATCGTCGGGATCGGGCCCGGTGCGGACCACGCGGTAGGACACCGCGTAGTGCCGGGCCGCGTCGTCGACCTCGTTCTCCGAGCCAGTGAGCCCGAGCAGGCGCGGGCCGAACATTGGCGTGTAGCGGCCGAGCCAGGCCGTCGTGTCCCGCCGCGGATCGATGGTGATGAACAGAGCCTGGACCGCGTCTCCCTTGTGACCCAGCAGGTCGAGCGCGCCCTCCATGTTGGCGAGCGCGGTCGGGCAGGCCGCCGGACAGTGCGTGTAGCCGAAATAGACGAGCAGGAAGCGACCGGGCCAGCTTCGCTCCGTGACAGCGTGCCCGTCGGTGGCGACCAGGTGGAAGGGGCCGCCGACCGGGCCGCCCAGCTGAATGGACGAGGTGCGCCACAGATGAGGCAGGGTCGCGATCACGAGCACGACCGAAAACAGCACCGGGAAGAGCGTCAGCAGCAATCCGGCCTTGCCACCCTCGGAACTGCGCTTCTCCGGCACCACCCTGAAGCCCCTCTCGGCTGCGACGTCGCTTCCTGATGGTTGTCGCGGGGCGGGCGCTGATCAAGGGCCGCGAGGGACACCGGACGGCCCTGTTTTGACGTGCGCGCCTTCGCCCCTACCTTCAGCACAGTGATGGCCGGTGACGGGCGGAGGGAGCCGGGTCCGCCCCCGCAAGTGTGAGCGGCGGGGCGGACACCTTCATGTCACTAGGAAGACCCTGGCATGGCGATCACCGCCTGCCCGGGGACGACGTCGGAGGCAGACCACCATGTTGACGCTCCTGCGGCGGACCTTCGCTCAGCCCGGCGAACTCCGGCGACCGATCATCGGCCTTTACGCGCTGCTGCTCGCGGCCAATCTCCTGGTCTGGGTGTGGGCGCTGCTGGTGTTCCGCGATCACCCCGTTCTGCTGGGAACGGCGCTGCTGGCCTACGGCTTCGGCCTGCGACATGCGGTGGACGCCGACCACATCGCCGCGATCGACAACGTGACCCGCAAGCTGATGCAGGAGGGGCAGCGGCCGGTGGGTGTCGGCTTCTTCTTCGCGCTGGGGCACTCCACGGTCGTCATCCTGGCAGCGGTTGGGGTGGCCGCCACGGCAACCGCGCTCGCCGGATCGTTGGACCGGTTCAAGCTCGTGGGCGGCGTGGTCGGCACGCTGGTGTCGGCGCTGTTCCTGTTCGCGATCGCGATCGCCAACCTCGTCATCCTGCGCGCGGTGTGGCGGACCTTCCGCGAGGTGCGCCGCGGCGGCCGCTACGTCGACGAGGATTTCGACATCCTGCTCAACAACCGCGGCCTGCTGGCGCGGCTGTTCCGGCCGCTGTTCCGGCTCGTCACGCGCTCCTGGCACATGTACCCGCTCGGCTTCCTGTTCGGCCTCGGCTTCGACACGGCGACCGAGGTGGCGCTGCTCGGGATGGCGGCGACGGAAGCCGCGAAGGGCGTGTCGGTCTGGTCGATCATGGTGTTTCCC
>CAXTVZ010000171.1:0-4579 GCA_964247685.1 uncultured Acetobacteraceae bacterium | reverse complement strand
GGCGGCGACGGAAGCCGCGAAGGGCGTGTCGGTCTGGTCGATCATGGTGTTTCCCACCCTGTTCGCAGCGGGCATGTCGCTGATCGACACGACCGACGGGATCCTGATGCTGAGCGCCTATGACTGGGCTTTCATCAAGCCAATCCGCAAGCTGTACTACAATCTCACCATCACCTTCGTCTCGGTGATGGTGGCCGTGCTGATCGGCGGCATCGAGGCGCTCGGCCTGCTCGGCGACCAGCTGGCACTGAAGGGCGGATTCTGGAGCGCGATCGGGTCGCTCAACGACAATTTCAATGCGTTGGGCTTCGCCATCATCGGGCTGTTCATCGTGACCTGGATCGGCTCGGTGATCATCTACCGCTACCAGGGGCTCGACGAGATCGAGGTGACGCCGGCTAACCGGTGATCGGTGCGCACCCGACGGCCGGGTTGCCCCGGGTGCGCACCGACTCTAATGCGTGGCCAGCGTCGCCGCGCGGACCTGCGGCCGGGCCCGGTCCCAGAGGCGCAGACCCGTCGCGGCCATATCGGCGATCGCCGGCAGCAGACGCGGCTGCAGCAGGCCCGGATCAAACGCGTTCATGCGGCGCGCATTTTCGCCATAGCAATCCTCCACAAAGCCCCGGAACGAGAAGCCGTCGAGGAACATGTTGGCCTCCGTGACCGCGAAGTCGCGGCCCTCATTGGCCTCCTTGCCGCGCCCGACCATGCCGAACAGCCGCCGGCCTGCGCGCGCGTAGAACCAGGCATGGGTGAGTGCCCGAAGCGGCGCCGCGCCGCGCCCGTCGCGCACCTGGCGCCACGCCATGTAGTTGATGAAGAACACGATGTGGCGCGTCTCCTCGAACATCAGCACGTCGAAGATGTCGAACATCGCGCCCGGCAGGAATTTGCTCTCGCGCGCCGTCTTGAACGCGCCGAAACCCAGGAACGCGTCGAGGCACTCGCCGAAGCCGAAATCGATGAACGCGGTCTCGAGGTCGGCGGGGAAGCGCTCCATGGGCTGCTCGGTGGCGTCGATGCCGTAGCGGTCGATCATCACGCGGATCAGCTTGGCGTGCCGCTGCTCCTCGAACCCCTGCAACGCCACCGCCTTGTGCACCACGGGGTCGGTGACCTGGAGCGCGAAGGCGTCCACGATCGCGCCGGCGCGTCGTTCGGTGTGATAGACCTCCTGCCAGAACGGCACGCCGCGCAGGCGCGCGAGTTCCTCTTCCGTGAGCTCCGGCCAGGGCAGAGTTTCGGGGTCGTAGTCCTGGTAGGTCGCGTGGAACTGCTGGCAGAACAGGTCGCGATGCGCGTCCGAGCCGACCGCGATCCGCGGATGGTCGTGCGCGTGCCTGGCACGTGCGCGCAGGCGTTGCGCACGTCGCTCCAGGCGCGCGGCCTGTTGCTCCAGCCGGACGGCGGGCGCGGCCGTCATGCCACCGCTCCCACGGGGCGTCGCTGCATGCGTTTGCGGCGACCCGCTTCGCGTGATCGCTCGAGCGCGGTGTTGACGCCCTGCCAGGCGCGGATCGCGGTCAGCGCCGTGCGCGTGAGCGCCGGCATCGTGGTGGGCCGCAGCAGGCGTTCGTCGTAGCCGCGAAAACGGAGATCGTTCTGCTCGAGGCAGAGCCCCATCAGCTCGGGCACACTGAGCTCGACGTCGCTGACCGACTTGCTGCCCGTCACGGTGAAGTTGTTGTCCTGCGCCTTCGTGTCGTCATCGCCGCCGCCGAGGCCGCGGCTGAGATTGACGCGCTCCCATCCAAGGAAAATCCAGACGGCCGCGACCTTCAGCTCGAATCGGATCCGCGCGACCGGGCCGAGATGGCGGCGATGCCAGGCGAGCCAGTTCGCGAACAGCAGAATGTGGCGGCACTCCTCCTGCATCACCGGCTCGAACGTGTCGATCAGCTCGGGCGGAAACAGGCCCGATCGGCGCGCGACTTCGAACAGGCCGAACGCGAAGAAGCTGTCGATGCACTCGGAAAACCCGGTGACCATGTAGGCCCATTCCGGATCGCCGGGCTCGAGATAGGGCGGCTCCTCCGCAAGCTCGATGCCGTAGAAGGCGACCATGTTGTGCAGCACCTCCTTGTGCCGCCCTTCCTCCCAGCCGTTCCGCTCGATCGCATGCTTCCAGTCGGGATCAGCGAGTGCGCGTGCGTAGGACAGCATGCGCAGGCGCGCCTTGCCCTCGGTCTGCACGGCGATGTCCCAGATCGGCAGCGAGACGATGCGCGCGCGAGCCGCCTCGTCGAGCACCGGCCAGGGAATGACGGACGGTCTATACGGATTGAACGTCGCGTCGAACATCTCGCGTGCGGCGCGTTTCTGCCTGTCGCTCCCGCGCGGCCAGGGCGAGCGGTCGCGCGCAACCCAGTGGCGCGCGGCATGGTCGGCGGCCCTGATGGTCGCGGGATCGATGGATTGCAGGGTCTCGAGGTCCAGGACGTCGTTACCATCTGCGGTCATGACGATACGCCCCCCGCCCACGCGGCCACAAAAGGGGTGGCGTCGTTCGGCTTGAGGCGAGGAGGCGTACGCGCGGGTCTCGGGCAAGCGGGCGGCATGCGGGTCGGGATGGACATGGATGAAACCTTCAGCAGTGGCGAGACGGAGCGGAAGCGTCGTCAGCCGACCGGAGGGGGCGCGCGCGAGCGATGGGCGCGCGGCATGCGCTCGATGGGGCAGCGCGCAACGGGTTGGCCGGCCGGATCGCGCACCTCGAACGCTGCCGGTGCGGCGAACAGGGGAGGCCCCGTCATCAGCGGCGCAGACAGGCTCAGCGCCGCCGCGAGTGTCGCCGCCTCCTGGTTCGGCGCGACGGGCGCGTGGGGATGCGTCGGCGGCGGCCGCTCCTTCGCACCGCAACCGGTGACGGCGGCCGCGAAGGCGGCGTGTGCGTCGGCGGCGTCCTGGCAGGCGAACGCGATCTCGCGCAGGTCGATCACGGCGCCAAGAGCGAGGACGAGCAGGAAAACCGCTGCATGACGCAGGCCGGGGCGGCGGGTCCGGGAGCGCCGCACGCCTGCCGCTTCGCCGTGGCCTCCACGCCCGCGACGAGCTCGGACCGGCATGCGCCGCCTGGGACGTGTGCGACCCGAGATCATGTCCTCCCGGGTATCGCGCATCGGCATGGGCTGTCCAGCCTCGACGAGATCACCTTGTGCTCGGCGGCAGCAGGCTCTTCGTCGATCCCGATCCCGCCCGAGGAACATTCCCGATCTTGTGACCGCGAACCGCAAGAGCCGAGACGGCGCGGCGGAGTAGGATTACGCTGTTCGCGGGCGGGCCGAGACCCGCGTCCCAAGCGAGGAGGAACGACCATGGTCGAGAAGGCTCTGGCTGACGTGGCCAAGGACATCGCCATCAGGCCCCATTACGACAACTACATCGGGGGCAAATGGGTGCCGTCGGTCCGCGGCCAGACATTCGACAACATCTCGCCGATCGACGGCCGCGTCATCTGCACGGTCGCGCGCTCCACTGCCGAGGATATCGAGCTGGCGCTGGACGCGGCACACGCCGCACGCGAGGCCTGGGGCCGCACGCCGCCGGCCGAGCGATCGCTGATCATGCTCCGGATCGCCGACCGGATCGAGCAGCGCCTGGAGCTGCTCGCCATGGTCGAGACGATCGACAACGGCAAGCCGATCCGCGAGACGCGTGCCGCCGACCTGCCGCTCGCGGTCGATCATTTCCGCTATTTCGCCGGCTGCCTGCGCGCGCAGGAAGGCTCGCTGTCCGAGATCGACCACGACACGGTCGCCTACCATTTCCACGAGCCGCTCGGCGTGGTCGCCCAGATCATCCCGTGGAATTTTCCGCTGCTGATGGCGGTCTGGAAGCTCGCCCCCGCACTCGCCGCCGGCAACTGCGTCGTGCTCAAGCCCGCCGAGCAGACGCCGATGTCGATCATGGTGCTGGCCGAGATGGTCGGCGACCTGCTGCCGCCAGGCGTGCTCAACATCGTTAACGGCTTCGGCGTCGAGGCCGGCAAGCCGCTCGCGCAATCGAGCCGGATCGCGAAGGTGGCGTTCACCGGCGAGACCACGACCGGCCGGCTGATCATGCAATACGCGTCGGACAACATCATCCCGGTAACGCTCGAGCTGGGCGGCAAGTCGCCCAACATCTTCTTCGCCGACGTGATGGCCGAGGACGACGACTTCTTCGACAAGGCGCTCGAAGGCTTCTCGATGTTCGCGCTCAACCAGGGCGAGGTCTGCACCTGTCCGAGCCGTGCGCTGGTGCATGAGAGCATCTACGACCGCTTCATGGAGCGTGCGATCGCCCGCGTGGGCAAGATCAAGCTCGGCAACCCGCTCGATCCGGAGACGATGGTCGGCGCGCAGGCCTCGAACGACCAGCTGCAGAAAATCCTGTCCTATCTCGACATCGGTCGTCAGGAGGGCGCGAAGGTGCTCGCGGGCGGCGGCCGTGCGGATCCCGGGCCGGACCTCGCGGAGGGCTTCTACGTGCAACCCACGGTTCTGGAAGGGCACAACAAGATGAGGATCTTCCAGGAGGAGATCTTCGGTCCGGTGCTGTCGGTCACAACCTTCCGCGACGACGCCGACGCGCTGTC
>CAXTVZ010000170.1:4956-7162 GCA_964247685.1 uncultured Acetobacteraceae bacterium | reverse complement strand
CGCTCCAGCAACTGCGACGCCCCGCCGATCACCAGCGCCAGCACCGCGTAGATCGCGCCCGCCTCGATCAGCGGGCCAGGCGAGAAGCTCGCGGAGGCCAGGCGTCGCGCCTTGCCGGTGAGGTCGAGCACCGTGATCGTGCTAACCAGCGACGTCGCCTTGAGCTGGACCAGGACCTCGTTGGTGAGCGCCGGCAGGCCGATCCGGACCGCGCGCGGCAGGACGACGAGGCGCCAGGCCTGCCAGCGGCCGAGGCCGAGCGAGGCGGCGGCCTCCCGCTCGCCGCGCGGCACCGCGAGCAGCGACGCGCGGAACACCTCGCTGGTGTAGGCGCCCATGTTCACCGAGAGCGCGATCACCGCGCAGGGCCAGGCATGGCGCAGCACCGGCCAGAACACCGAGTGACGCACCGCGGCGAACTGGGCGAGCCCGTAATAGATCAGGAAGATCTGAGCCAGCAGCGGCGTGCCGCGCATCAGCGAGACGACCGCGAGCGCGGGCCAGGCGAGCAGGCGCACGCCCGACAGGCGCAGCAGCGCCAGGCCGAGTGCCAGCACGAGGCCGATCAGCGAGGTGACGGCGAGCAGCTCGAGCGTGGTTCCCAGAGCGTCGATCACGGGCGTGCCTCTGGCGCGTGGTTCACGCGATCCCCCGCCGCAGGCGTCGCTCGAGCGCGGTCAGCGCCGGCTGCGACACGGCAAGGAGCACAAAATAGAACGCCGAGGCCGCCAGGAAGAAGGTGAACGGGCTGCCGGTCGCCTGCCCGGCCGTGTCGGCCCGCCGCATGATGTCGCCGAGCCCGATCACCGACACGAGCGAGGTGTCCTTGAGCAGCGTCTGCCACTGGTTCGACAGGCTCGGGAGCGCGAGCCGCAGCGCCTGCGGCAGCACGACGCGGCGGAAGGCGATCCCGGGCGGCAGGCCGAGCGAGAGGGCCGCCTCCTCCTGGCCGCGCGCCACCGAGGCGAAGGCGCCGCGGAACGCTTCCGCCGCGAACGCCCCGAAGGTCAGTCCGAGCGCCACCACGCCGGCCGCGAACGGGCTGATCGACACGGCACCGCCGGTGATCCGGAACAGGAAGCCGGTCAGCCCGAAGAAGCAGACCAGCAGGATCACGAGCTCCGGCAGGCCCCGCAGCGTGGCGGTCACGACACGCACGATGCGCCGCAGATGGGGATGCCGTCGGGAGATCGAGGCGACCCCGCAGGCGAGTCCGAGGGCCAGGCCGAGCGCGGCCGAACACGCCGCCACTTCGATCGTGACGACTGCGCCGAGCAGGAGCTGGACGCCGTAACCGCCGAGCATCGAGGTCAGGCCTCAGGGATGAACGGAGACCCCGGGGGGTGCGATCGAGAACGGGAAGTATTTCGCGTTGATCCCCGCGTAGGTGCCGTCGCCGTAGAGGCCGTTGAGCGCGTCGTCGATCTTGCGCTTCATCACCGTGTCGCCCGTGCGCAGCGCGATCGCCGTGCCCGTGCCGAACACCGACGGGTCGGAGATCGGCTTGCCCGCGAAGCCGAACGTGCCGGCATGCGCCTCCAGCCACATGTAGGCGGCGCCCTGGTCGCAGAGCGTGGCATCGATGCGGCCGGCGAGCAGGTCCTGGAACGCCTGCAGCTGGGTCTGGTACACCTGCACGCTCGCCACCGGCGCGAACGCCATCTTGGCGTAGGCCTCGTGGGTGGTGCCGCTCTGCACGCCGATCGTCTTGCCCTTCAGCGTCTTGGGATCGTCCGTCACGCCCGAGCCGATCGTGGCCACCAGCACGCCCGAGGTGCGCGAGGTGGGCTCGGTGAACAGCACGCGGCGGGCTCGGTCCGGCGTGACCGAGATCTGGCTCAGCGCCGCGTCGATCCGGTGCGCGTCGAGTGCGGCAATCAGCCCGTCGAAATCCATGTTCACCCACTGGCAGTCGAGCTTGGCGCGGCGGCAGATCGCGTTGCCGACGTCGATGTCGAAGCCCACGGGCTTGCCGTCGGGGCCCACGGATTCGAACGGCGCGTCATCCGCCTCCGTGCCGATCCGGAGCGTCTCGGCGCCTGCCGCCGGGAGGGCGACGGTGGGAGCGAGGGCTGCCAGGAGAGGTGCGAGCAGCAGGAAGGCGAGAGCGAAGCGGCCTGGGCACGCGAACATCATGGCTCTTTCCGCAATGGAGCTTCAGTCTGTCGGACGGAAGCGTCGGGCTGGCAAGATCGCTGCCGCGGGC